>NZ_FPCB01000004.1:0-396756 GCF_900116815.1 Methylobacterium sp. 174MFSha1.1
CTGCGCGTCCTGGGCCTCGAACTGGAAGACGGACTTGGCGATGTCCAGGCCGATGATGCTAATCTGCGTCACGGACGGTCTCCTCGGTTGGGTGTCAGACGACCTCAACCTGGCACTTATGATGCCGGCGGGGGCCGTCCACCCCAACATCCCGGGGCTCGCCGAAGGCGAGAACCCGGGATCCATAACCGCTGGCGTCGGAGAACGAGGCGGATTGCGTTCCGTCTTATCCTGAACTGTCAGCGGTTATGGATCCCGGGTTCCGCTGCGCGGCCCCGGGATGACGGAGAGGGTTGCAATTCGGTGCACCCACTCTCGAAACTGGCACTCAGGATCAGGTCGCGGGCCGGAGAGGTTTCGCGAAGCGCTTCCGGCTGATCCCTCACAACACCCGCGCCATCGCCACGAATCCCTCGACCGGCACCTCCTCGGCCCGCGCCGTCTCGGCTATGCCGGCGGCCGCGAGCAGGCGGGCGGGGTCCGGGGTCGCGGCCTTGAGGCTCTGGCGCAGCATCTTGCGGCGCTGGCCGAAGGCGGCGCCGGTCACGGCTTCGAGGGCCCGGACCCGGCAGGGCAGGGGCTCCGCCCGCGGCACCAGCCGCACCACGCTCGACGTCACCTTCGGCGGCGGCACGAAGGCCGAGGGCGGCACGTCGAACAGGATGGTGGCCTGGCTGCGCCAGCCGCACAGCACGCCGAGCCGGCCGTAATTCGCCCGGTCGCCCTCGTCGGCGACGACGCGCTCGGCCACCTCGCGCTGGAACATCAGGGTCAGCGACTCCCACCACGGCGGCCAGGCCTCCGACGTGAGCCAGCCGGTGAGGAGCGGCGTGCCGACATTGTACGGGAGGTTCGCGACGATCCGGGCCGGGCCGTCGCCGATCAGCGGCCGGGGATCGAATGCGAGCGCGTCGGCCTCCACCACCTCCAGGCGGCCGGGATAATGCGCGGCGATCTCGGCGAGCGCCGGCAGGGCGCGGGGATCGCGCTCGACCGCGATGACCTTGGCGGCGCCGTGCATCAGGAGCGCCCGGGTCAGGCCGCCGGGGCCGGGGCCGACCTCGACCACCGTCACGCCCTCGAGCGGACCCGAGGAGCGGGCGATCCGGCCGGTGAGGTTGAGGTCAAACAGGAAGTTCTGGCCGAGCGAGCGGCGGGGCAGGAGGTCGTGCGCCTGCACCACCTCGCGCAGCGGCGGCAGACCGTCCGGGGAACTCATGCCGCTGCTCCGTCCCTCGTTGTCTCTGTGTCCCAGGGCCGGGTCAGGCGCCCGGCGAGCTTCAGGGCCGCGATCAGGCTGTCGGGTTTCGCCAGCCCCTTGCCGGCGATGTCGAAGGCGGTGCCGTGGTCGGGCGAGGTGCGCAGGAAGGGCAGCCCGAGGGTCACGTTCACGCCCTCGTCGAAGGCGAGCGTCTTGATCGGGATCAGCGCCTGGTCGTGGGTCGGGGCGAGCGCGACGTCGTAGGTGGCCCGGGCGCGAGCGTGAAACAGGGTGTCGGCGGGATGCGGGCCGGTGATGGCGATGCCCTCCGCCCGTAAGGACTCGATCGCCGGCGCCAGCACGTCGCGGTCCTCCGTGCCCATCGTGCCGGCCTCGCCCGCATGCGGGTTGAGCCCGGCGAGCACGAGGCGCGGGGCGGGAAGGCCGAAGCGGGCCCGCATGTCGCGGTCGACGATGCGGGCGGTCTCGACCACGAGGTCGGCCGTCAGCAGCTCCGGCACTCGGCGAAGCGCCACGTGGATCGTCACCGGCACCACCGCCAGCTCTTCCGACCACAGCAGCATCACGGGCGTCGGCGGGGCTTCGCCCGGCGCGGCGGCGAGGGCCGCCAGGTACTCGGTATGGCCGGGATGGCGGAAGCCCGCCTCGTAGAGCACGTGCTTGGCGATCGGGTTGGTGACCAGCGCCGGCGCGCGGCCGGCCCGCACCAGCCGCACCGCCTCCTCGATCGACGCGAGGGTGCCGGCGGCGCTCGCCGGATCGGGCGTGCCGGGCTCGGCCGTGACGGTGATCCCGTCCGGCAGGCGCATCACCGGCAGGGCGCGGGCGAAGGCCTCGGCCGCGTTCTCGGGGGTGGCGTCGGCGAGGGGGATGTCGAGGCCCAGCCGGGCGGCGGTTCTCTCGAGGAAATCCGGGTCGCCGATGACGAAGAACGGCGCCAGACCGTGCTCCTCCCGGGCGAGCCAGGCCCGCAGGGTGATCTCCGGGCCGATCCCGGCCGGATCGCCCTGTGTCAGCGCGAGGGCTGTGGTCATCGCGGGGATCCTCGTCCGTGGTGGCACATCCCCGCGCCATGACATCCCGGCCTCCGCCGAGCAAGCCGCCTCAGGGCCGGGTCGCCCGGCCCGTCACCGGGCCGTGGCGATGCCGTCCGCCGTCGTGGTGGTGCTGAGGTTCTGGCGGAAGTTCGCCTCGCCGAGGGTGCGCAGCTCGATCCGCAGCAGGAAGGTGCGGTTGCGCTCGCGCAGGCCCGACGCCGTCTCGATCGGCGAGGACAGGTAGTTGAGCGAGATGGTGGTGCACTCGTCGCGGTAGCCGAAGCCCAGGCCCGACGACGAGACGTAGAACTTGTCCGCCCGGTCGTAGGTCGGCGCCGTGCCGACCGGGTTGAGGAAGTAGGCCTGGGCCGCCGTGGCGTAGAACTCGCGCACCTGGAGGTAGTGCGAGAGGTCGAACAGCACCGAGCCGGTCACGAACCAGTTCGGCGTGATGTTGTAGAGCGCCGAGGCCTGCAGGCCCTCGCGGCGGCGGTCGTAGCCGAGTTCGGGCTGCGCCTCGTAGCGGGCATAGAGGAGCGAGGTCTCGAGCGGCAGGAACGGCGCGAACTTCGCCGTCACGCCGGCCTCGAAGCGCTTGAGCGCGAAGGTCGAGTTGTCGAACCGGGCCCGGGTGATGAAGCTGATGTTCTGGTTCGGCGAGACCTGCAGGCGCGAGACGAAGTCCGACTGCGCGGTCTCGAGGCCGGAATTGAGGCCGATATTGGCGATGTCGCCGCGGCGGAACGAGTTGACGCCGGCGAGCGCGAGCGACTCGCCGAACATCGCGTTCATGTAGAAGCCGTTGCGGCCGGTGATCGAATACTCGGCGCCGATATTGGCGCGCACGCCGCCCTCGACCCGGTCGTAGCCGGAGAACTTGTCCCACTCGAACAGCGAGGTGTCGTCGAAGACGAGGCTCTGGGCGTCCTCGTTCGGCAGGCGGCCGATATGGGTCTCGCTCGGCCGCGCGATCACCTGGATGATCGGCGACACGGTGTGGACCCCGAGCGGACCCATATCGGCGACGAAGGGGTAGCGGTATTCGAGGCCGACCGCCGGCATCACCCGGCCGGAAAAGTTCGATTCCGGCGAGAAGAGGTTCGTGACCTCGGGGTTCTGGTAGCCGGTCGTGTTCGGGTTCACGAAGAACGCGTCGCCGCGCAGGTAGGCGAAGGGCTGCCAGCGCTGGCCGAACTCGTCGGTGAAGGTGCGCCGCCACGACACCTGGGCGGTGCCCCGCGTGGTGTCGCCGGCGAGCCCGCTCACCAGGCACTGCCCGCGCTCGAACACCGAGCAGGTGCTGTAGAGCGGGAACGAGATCCCGTTGACACTCGGGCTGAGCAGGTAGGTCCCGGTGCGCGGGATCTGGGTGTACTGCGTCGCCTCGCGGGTCAGGTGGGTGAAGTTGGCCTGGAACCGCACCTCGCCGCCGATCGGGTCGGGCCCGTCGCGGCGCTTGTCGTAGTCGATCACCGGGGCGACGATCGGCTGCTGCTTCTGCCAGTCGTAGGTCGACAGGCCCTTGAAGTAGTAGCCCCGCGCCTCGAACCACGAGCGGTCGCCCTGGCCGATCAGGAAGGCGGTCGAGACCGCCTCGCGGAAGTAGTCCGTGCTGATCGTCTGGTTGCGGATGCGGTAATTGTCGAGGAACCACTTGTCGGTGACGCCGACGACGTCCCAGCCGGCGCGCCAGTTCTGGCCGAGGTAGAACTGGCCGGCCGATTCGATCGAGCCGCGGAAGTCGCGGTCGCCGGAGCCGAGCGGCCCGGGCAGGAACGCGCTCGGCGTCGACTGGAAGATGCCGCTGACCCGGACGTTGTAGAAGCCGTTGGCGAGCCGCTGGCGCCACTCGGCCTGGCCGAGCACGCCCTGCTTCGACAGGAAGGTCGGCTCGACGGTGAGGTCGTAATCGGGCGCGATGTTCCAGAAGAACGGCGTGCCGATGCCGTAGCCGAGCACGTTCGACGAGACGAAGTGCGGCGCCAGGAAGCCGGTGTCGCGCCGCACCGTCGGGTCGGGCGAGTAGAAATAGGGCAGGTAGGCGATCGGGATGCCGGCCACTTCGAGGTACGAATCCTCGTAGTAGATCCGGCGCTCCTCGTTGTTGTGGATGATCCGCGCCGCCTTGACCTGCCACAAGGGCGGCTTCTCGGGATGGTCCTTGCACGGCTCGCAGGCCGTGTAGGTGCCGTACTCGAAGGTGGTCGTCTCGCCGGCGATGCGCTCCGCCCGCGGGGCGGAGAACCGCACCCGGGCCGGGCGGCCGCGCTGCTCGATGGTCTGCTGGATGCGCAGCGAGTCGATGAAGCCGGACTTGAAGTCGTCGGTCAGCTCCATCCGGTCGCCGGTCACGACCGAGCCGGTCTCGTCGGTGAGGCGGACATTGCCCTCCGCGAAGACCCGGCCGGTGTTGCGGTCGTAGCGCACGCGGTCGGCCAGCAGGGTCCGCGGTCCGTAATGCAGCTCGGCATTGCCGACCGCCGAGACCGTGTTCTTGTCGTTGTCGTAGACGAGCTCCTTGGCCTCGACGAGCAGGCGTTCGTCGCCGCTGCCGGGCTTGCCCTGGTTCTTGCCCTGGTTCTTGGCGGATCGCGCCGCCAACTGGTCGTTGAGCGTGCCCTGCGCGCGCGCAAGGTCGCTCGCGCCCGCCGTCACGGCGGCTGCCAGCAGAACCGTCAGGGATCCCGTGACCGCGGCACCCGCGGCCTTACGCACGACTCGACCCATCCCTGCACCCGCTATGCCCGCGCCGCGTCTCCGGAGGATGGGCATCAGCCGTCCTCCAGGTGCAGAAGCGCGAGCGTTCCGAGAAGACTCCCTACCACGGCCGGGAACCACGCCGCCACCGGCGCCGCGACCAATCCAGAGGCTCCTAGGCCCTCCATCACCTGGCGTGCCACGTAGAGCACGAAGCCCGCCGCGACGCCGCCCAGCACCATCTTGCCGATGCCACCGAAACGGAAAAACCTTAATGAAACCGATGCCGCCACCAGCACCATCGCCAGGAACAGCACCGGCCGGGCCATCAGCACGTCGTACTGCAGGCGGTAGCGCGTGGCGTCGAGGCCCGCCCGCTCGGTCCGGGCGATCGTCTGGCGGAGTTGCCAGAAAGGCACGGATTCCGGCGGGGTGAAGCGCTGGCGCACCTGCGATTGGTCGAGCGTCGAGGCGATCAGGTAGGTGTCGTAGCTCTGCGGCTCCTGGTCCATACCCTGGACGCGCACGTCCTGGAGCTCCCAGTAGCCGTCGTGCAGGGTGGCCCGGGCCGCCTGCATCTGCTGGGTGAAGGCGCCGGCCTCGTCGAAGGTGAAGACCGCGACGCCGGCGAGGGTCGTGGTGCCCTCGATCGCGGTCTCGGCCCGGATGATCGCCTGCCCGTCGATGCTGCGCTGACGGATCCACAGGTCCTTGCCGGAGGCGGCCTTGCCCGAGCGGGCGAAGATCTTCGCCTCGATCTGCGTCGAGCGCTGCTTCAGCTCGGCCGAGACCGGGTTGTAGACCCCGACCGTGAAGGCGCCGATGCTGAGCGCCACGAGCGCCCCGGGCTGGAGGAACTGCCAGGCCGAGATGCCGGCGGCCCGCGCCACCACCAGTTCGAGCTTGCGGCTGAGCTGGAGCAGGGCCGCCATGGCGCCGAACAGGATCGCGAAGGGCAGCACCTGCTCGGCCACCGCCGGGGTGCGGTAGAGCGCGAGCCGCGCCATCACGGCGGCCGAGGTGCCCTCGGCGTCGCCGGCGCGCCGCATCAGCTCGACGAAGTCGAGGGTGTAGACGAGGGCGAAGACCGTGAGGAAGACCCCCAGGATCATGCGCAGGAAGCGCGCCGCCAGGTAGCGGCCGAGGGTGACGCCGATCAGCATCCGCTCACCCCGCCCGTGCGCGCAGGACCGGGACCGCGCCCGAGAGCCGGCGCAGCCGAGCGGCCACGCCGGCATTGAAGGCCCGCACCCGGTTGCCCTGGGTGGCGACGACGAGGGAGAGGACGATCGCGACGAGCGGCACGGCGTAGACCGCGATCACGGCGCCCTGGCTGCGCACCGCCGCGCTCGCGGCGGCGAAGCCTGCGATGCGCAGGGCCACCACGGCGGCGATGGCGCCGGCGACCGCCAGCCCCCGCCCTTGCCGGGTGGTGCGGGGATCGCCGAGCGCCGCGAAGGCGATCAGCCCGAGCGCCAGCGGGTAGAGCCAGGAGGACAGCCGGTCGTGCAATTCGGCCCGGAAGCGGCCCTTCGTCAGCTTGTAGTAGGTCTCGTCCGGGTTCGGGAACATCAGCTGCACGGTCGAGCGCTCGCGCGGCTTGTAGATCGTGTCGGCATCGGGCGGCGTGAACGCCGCGAGGTCGACGGCGTAGCGCTGGAAGGTGATGATCGAGGAATCGCGGCTGTTCGGCTGCTGGCGGTGGATGCTGCCCTTCTCGAGCACGAGGTAGGTCTGCCCGTCGAGGTCGACCGCCTGGCCGCGCTCGGCGAGGTAGACCACCGTCTTCCCGGCCTCGCGCCGGTCCTGCATGAAGATGCCGAGCAGCGCCCCGTTCGGCGCCCGCTCGCGGAAGTGGAAGGTGATGCCGCTGTCCAGCGTCGTGAACTGGCCTTCCTTCACCACGTTGGCGATGAAGTCGCCGCGCACGCGGGTGAGCACGTCGCGCAATTCCTGGAAGCTCGACGGCATCACCTGGATCGTCAGGAAGCCGATCGCCGCGCTGACGAGGAGGGCCAGCGTCAGGAACGGCCGCATCAGGTGGCGCGGCGACATGCCCGCCGCGCTCATCACGATCAGCTCGGAATCGCCGTTGAGCTTGTTCAGCGCGTAGACCACCGCGATGAACAGGGCGACCGGCGCGATCACGGTGATCAGGGTCGGCAGCGACAGCCCGGTGATCAGGAAGAAGATCAGCAGGGTCTGGCCCTTGGCGGTGATCAGGTCGAGCTCGCGCAGGGCCTGCGTCACCCAGATCACGCCAGTGAGGCCGATCAGGCACGACAGGAAAGCCCCGAGGGCGATGCGGAAGATGTAGCGCTCGATCTGTCTCATCGGCCGGCTGCGGTCGGGCCCCCTCCCGCGTCGATGCTGGTTAGGCTTGCCCCGCCGGCCGCACAAGCACCGGGCGCCCTCAAGCACGGCAAGTGCGGCCTTTTGCGGGCGGGCGCGCTCAGGCTGCCACAGGGCACGCCGGAGGCGTGCGGTCGCACACCCGGTCGCGTTGCGTTGTCCGGCGTCCCACCGCTACACAGGACCGACGCGGCGCCCCTCGCGAGACGCGCGACTTCCTAAGGAACGGGACGAAAGCAACGCCATGGCGGACGGCATCAGCATCGAGATCGAATCCCTCGCCGCGTCCGGAGCGTCGGCCAAGCCCGGCGGCGACCTCGTGCTGTTCGTCGGCGAGGACCTCGCCCTGTCGCCGCGGGCGGCCGAGATCGCCGGGCTCGGCGCGGCCGAGCTGGTGGCCCGCGCCGCGGGCGTCGAGCGGTTCAAGGGCAAGGCGCAAAGCGCCCTGGTCCTGACCGCACCCGCCGGCCTCGCGGTCGAGCGGCTGGTGGTGGTCGGCACCGGAGCGGACGAGGCGTCCGCCCGCGACTGGGCGACGCTCGGCGGCACCACCGCCGGCAAGCTCGGCAGCCGCTCGGCGACGGTCGTCCTCGAATGGCCCGGCACGGCCCCTAGCTCCGACGAGGTCGCGGCCTTCTCGCTGGGCGCGCGGCTTCGCGCCTACAAGTTCGACCGCTACAAGAGCAAGAAGTCGCCGGAGGGCGAGGAGGCGAGCGGGGGAGGGCGCCTGACCCTGCTGGTGCCGGAGAATGCCGGGCTGAAGAAGGCGATGCGCGGGGCGGAAGGGCTCGCCGAGGGTGTGATCCTCGCCCGCGAGCTCGTCAACGAGCCGCCGAACGTCCTCGACCCGGAAGAATTCGCCCGCCGCGCGGAAGGCCTGGAGAAGCTCGGCGTCGAGATCGAGATCCTCGACGAGAAGGACATGAAGAAGCTCGGCATGCGGGCCCTGCTCGCCGTCGCGCAGGGCTCGGCCAAGGAGGCCCGGGTCGTCATCATGCGCTGGAACGGAGCTGAGGACGCCTCCGACGCGCCGGTGGCCTTCATCGGCAAGGGCGTGACCTTCGATTCCGGCGGCATCTCCATCAAGGGGAGCGGCGGCATGGAGGACATGAAGGGCGACATGGCGGGCGCCGCCTGCGTCGTCGGCCTGATGCACGCGCTGGCCAGCCGCAAGGCCAAGGTCAACGCCATCGGCGCCATCGGCCTCGTCGAGAACATGCCCGACGGCAAGGCCCAGCGCCCCGGCGACATCGTGACGTCGCTGTCGGGCCAGACGATCGAGATCATCAACACCGACGCGGAAGGCCGCCTGGTGCTCGCCGACGTGCTCTGGCACGTCCAGCAGACCTACAAGCCCCGCTTCATGATCGACCTCGCGACCCTGACCGGCGCGATCCTGGTGGCGCTCGGCCAGGAATTCGCCGGCATGTTCTCGAACAACGACGAGCTGGCGCAACGCCTCTCGGCCGCCGGCGAGGCCACCGGCGAGAAGGTCTGGCGCATGCCGCTGACCCCCGGCTTCGACAAGCTGATCGAGTCGAAATTCGCCGACATGAAGAACACCGGCGGGCGCCACGGCGGCTCGGCCACGGCGGCGCAGTTCCTCAAGCGCTACGTCAACGACGTGCCGTGGATCCACCTCGACATCGCCGGCGTCGGCATGGGCTCGCCGGCGACCGAGACCAACCGCTCCTGGGGCTCGGGCTGGGGCGTGCGCCTCCTCGACCGGCTCGTGCGCGACCACTACGAGGCGTGAGCGCGCTCGCGGGCGCCCTGCCGGGCGCCGCCCCCGTGGCCCGAGCCCGGCCGGGGCGCCTCGCCGCCCTGATCCCGCTCGCGGCGGCTTTCGCCGCCGTGGGGCTCGTCGCCGTCACCGGCACGACGCAACGCAGCCTCGACGCGGCGGGCCTCAGTCAGTGGGCCTACGGCTTCTTCGCCGACCGCTACCCGCTGTTCTTCCCGGCGATCGCCTACGGCGTCGCGCGGGCGGCGGCGCTGCCGCTCGCCGCGCCGCATTGGCGCGGCTGGCTCGGCGCGTCTCTCGGCCTCGCCCTCGTGACCGGCCTGTCGCTGCACCCGACCTATGGCGGGCTGGTGCTGCGGGCCGGCTTCTCAGTCGGCGGCGTCGCCTTCCTGTCCGGCCAGCCGATGGCGGTGGCGCAGGGGCTTGGCGCCGTGGCGGCGGCCTCCGTGCTCGGCGGTGCCCTGGGCTTCGCCGCCCTCCTCGCGCGGGGCCTGCCGCGCCGGGGCGGCTGGGGCCGCGCGCTCGTCCGGGCGCTCCTGCGCTTCGCGGCCCTGGCCTGGGCGCTCGGCGTGCTGGCGGCGGCGCGCGATCTCGGCCTGTCGGGCTTCCCGCGGCTGGCGCTCTCCGGCGGTCAGGCCGCGCTCGCGCTCGGCCTCGTGCTCGCGGCGTTCCTGCCGCACGTGATCCTCGACCTCGTCCGACCCCGCGCATCGGTTGAATCCACCCCGGGGAGACGCTAACCCGGAGGCAAGCCGGGGCCCCGAAAGACATCTCGCGGGGCACCCGGCACCGGGGAGGACGGAGTTCATGGGCAAGGGGTCGAGCGCGATGGAACCCAACACCCCGCCGCGGCCCTGGCTCGCCGCCTACCCGGCCGGCGTCCCGGCGGAGATCGAGACCGAGCGCCTCGGCACCCTGATCGAGCTGATCGAGACCGCGACGCAGCGCTTCGCCGACCGCCCGGCGATCACCTGTTTTAACGCCTCCCTGACCTTCGCGGCTTTGCGGCGCGAGGGCGAGGCGATGGCGGCCTTCCTGCAAGCGCAGGGGGTGGCGAAGGGCGACCGGGTCGCCCTGATGATGCCAAACGTGCCGGCCTTCCCCATCGCCCTCGTCGGCGCGCTCCTCGCCGGCGCCACGGTCGTCAACGTCAACCCGCTCTACACCCCGCGCGAGCTGACCCACCAGCTGCGCGATGCCGGCGCGAAGGTTCTGGTGGTGCTGGAGAATTTTTGCCACACGGTCGCCGAGTCGCTGCCCGAACTGCCCGGCCTCGAACGGGTGGTGGTGGCCGGCGCCGGCGACGGGCTCGGGCTGAAGGGCTCGCTCATCACGCTGGCGGCGCGCCACCTCAAGAAGGCGGTGCCTCCCTTCACGCTGCCGGCGGAGCGCCGGACCAGCTTCAAGGCGGCCCTCGCGGCCGGGCGCCGCGCCGCCTTCCGGCCGGTCGCGGTCGGTCCGGACGATCTCGCCTTCCTGCAATATACCGGCGGCACCACCGGCGTCTCGAAGGGGGCGATGCTCACCCATCGCAACGTCGCCGCCAATGTCGAGCAGAGCCGCGTCTGGTTCCGCATGCGCGACGACGAGGGCCCGGGCCGGGTGATGGTGACGGCCCTGCCGCTCTACCACATCTTCGCGCTGACCTGCTGCTTCTTCTTCATGATGCGGCTCGGCGCCTGCTGCCTGCTGGTGCCGAACCCGCGCGACATCGGCGGCTTCGTGAGCCTCCTGCGCAAGAGCCGCTTCACCAACCTGTCGGGCGTCAACACCCTGTTCAACGCGCTCCTCAACCACCCGGACATCGCCAAGGTCGACTGGTCGCGGCTCGAATACGCCATCGCCGGCGGCATGGCGATGCAGGCGCCGGTGGCCCGGCGCTGGAAAGCCGTGACTGGCAAGCCGGTGATCGAGGGCTACGGCCTGTCCGAGACCTCGCCGGTGGTCTCGATCAACCCGCCGGACCTGCACGACTGGTCGGGCACGATCGGCTACCCGGCGCCCTCGACGGAGGTGTGCGTCCGCGACGCCGAGGGCACCACCCTGCCGGCGGGCCAGCCCGGCGAGCTCTGCGTGCGCGGGCCGCAGGTGATGGCCGGCTACTGGGGCCGGGCCGACGAGACCGCCCGGGCGATGACCCCGGACGGCTTCTTCCGCACCGGCGACATCGCGCTGATCGAGCCCGACGGGCAGGTCCGCATCGTCGACCGGATGAAGGACATGATCCTGGTCTCGGGCTTCAACGTCTATCCCAACGAGGTCGAGGACGTGCTCGCCGCCCATCCGGGCGTGCTGGAGGTGGCGGTGGTGGGCGAGCCGTCGGGGGAGACCGGCGAGAGCGTCGTCGCCCACGTGGTTCGGCGCGATCCCGACCTCACCGCGGAGGCCCTGCGGGCGCATGCCCGGGAGGGGCTGACGGCGTACAAGGTGCCCCGCCGCTACGTTTTTCGCGACAGCCTGCCGAAGACGAATGTCGGCAAGGTGCTGCGGCGGGCGTTGCGGGAGGGGGAGACTGTCGGATAGCGCGTCGCTTCTGAACCCTCCCCCCTCTGCGGGGGAGGGTGGCCTGCGGAGCAGGCCGGGAGAGGGGCAGCGCGACGATGATCCAGCTCGCGCCCTTCATAACGGTTCAGCCATATCCGGAGGCGGCGTCCCCTCTCCCGCCCGGCTCCGCCGGGCACCCTTCCCCGCAGAGGGGGGAGGGTTCAGCAGAAGCGGCGTGCCTCCTCCCGAGCCGGTCGTCGGGTGTCCTACGTCACCGTGATCCCCACCTCCTCCGTCTGCGAGAACCCGTTATCTCCGGTCCAGGTGAAGGTCAGGGTCCCGGTCTTCGTTGCGACGGTGGTGAAGGTCAGGTACGGGTTCGCTGCGCTCGCCGGCGACAACTCCGCGCGAAACACCTCCTCGCCGTCGTAAGCACAGACGAACTCCGTGATGATGTTGCGCGGGATCAGGCGGCCGTCCTGGCCCGGTCGGTAGCCGGTCTCCATCGGATGCGAGATCAGGGTCTTGATCTCGATCACCGCGCCGGCCTTCGCGGTCTTCGGCAGGTTGATGAGGGCGCGGGCCATCGTCACGATCCCTCCACGCAGGCCGCCAGCGTCACGATCGCGTCGGCGGTGGCGGACCAGAAGGTGCCGTCGCGCATCTCGGCGAGGGCGGTGATGGTCTGGGAATCGGCCAGGCGAATCCGGGTGTTGACCGCGGCGCGGCCGGCGCGCGGCCCGAGATGCAGCGTCACCACGTGCGGCTGCGGGTTCTTGTCGTTGAACACCGCGATGCGGCGGACGTGATCCGCCTCGCTCATCGGGCTCTCGACGGTGATGGCGAGCGGCACGGTATTGCCGTTCTCGACCAGCGGCGGCATGTCGAGGTGGATCCGGCCAGCCTGGACGGGTGCGCCGCCGGTGAAGCGGCGGATCGCCTCGACGGTGGCCTCGCGGCTCGGCCGGATGATCGCGGCGGCGCCCGGCCGCACCAGCGCGATGGTCAGCAGCCCGGCGCCCCCAGCAAGGAGCGTGCGGCGATGGAGAGCCGTCATGTGGAGAGCAGTCATGGCGTCCGTCATGGCGTCGCTTGCCCTCCCTTCAGGGTGACGAGATAGGCGATCACGTCCTCGATCTCGCCCGCCTCCAGCACCGGCCGGCCGCGCCAGGCGCTCGCCACCCGCGTGCCGTCGGTCCGGTAGTAGGAGGGCATCAGGGTCGCGGGGTTCAAGACCCGCCCGTCGACGAGCCGCAGGCGCAATCGGCCCTCCGAGAGCCGTGCCCCGATCTCGGACAGGTCCGGTCCGAGATCGCCCGCCGGGGCGCTGCCGCCGAGGCCGGTATGGCAGAGCGGGCACAGGCCCTTGCGGGTGTCGGTGGCGATCGCCCGGCCGCGGCCCGCGTCCCCGGTCCGGCCGTCGAGCGGCAGGGGGATCGCGTCGCCGACGATCGTCACCGGTGCGAGCGCGGTCTGGGTGAGGGCGAGGAGCACGGCGAGGCCCCGCCTCACCCGAACACCGCGGCGGTGATCGTCCGGTACCAATCCTCGGCGTAGGCCGCTTCCTGCTGCCGCACCGTGTCGGGCGCGTCGACCGGGCTGGTGCCGCCGGCGCCCTCGACATCGGCCAGCACCCCCTTGTCCGGGTGGTACACCCCGGCGACCGAGATGCCGTAGCCCGGCGCGACGAGGCTGTAGCAGGTGTTGATCAGCTTCGGGTCAGCCGGCGTCCGCCCGGCGAGGAGGTCGGTCAGGGCCTCGGCGCAGACCTTGGCTTGCGCGTTGGCCGCGAAGGCGGATTTCGGCATCGCCCCGGCGATGGCCGCGTCGCCGATCACGTGGATCCGCGGCACGAGGCGCGATTCGAAGGTGACGGGGTCGATCGGGCACCAGCCCGAGCGGTCGGCGACGCCGGCCTGCGTCGCGATCGGGGCCGCCCGCTGGGGCGGGATGATGCAGGCGAGATCGGCCTTGTAGGTCTCGAAATCTGTGGCGACGGTCATCGCGGCCGGATCGACCGCGGTGACCTGGCCGCCGGCCGCGAGCGGCACGTATTCGAGGAGGCCGGGATAGAGCGCCTTCCAGGCCTGCTCGAACAGCTTCTGCTTCGAGAACGTGTCCTTGGCGTCGAGCACGATCAGCTTGGCGCGGGGCTTGTGCGTCTTGAGGTAGTACGCGATCAGGCTCGCCCGCTCGTAGGGCCCGGGCGGGCAGCGATAGGGATTGCCCGGCACCGACAGCACCACCGTGCCGCCCTCCGGCAGAGCGGCGAGCTTTTGGGCGAGCCGCTCGGTCTGAGCGCCGGCCTTCCAGGCATGGGGCATCACCTCGGCGGCGGCCGCGTCGTAGCCCGGCAGGGCGTCGAAGCGGAGCGCGATGCCGGGCGAGAGGATCAGCCGGTCGTAATCGAGCGTCCGGCCGTCGGCGAGGCGAACCTGCCGGGCCGCGCCATCGACCGCCTCGGCGCTGGTCCGCGCGATCGTGATGCCGTTCGCCCGCAACCCCTCGTAACCGAAGGCTTGCGCCGACAGGGGCCGCAGACCGGCGATCACCTCGTTGCTGAACGGGCAGGCCCAGTAGGTTTCCGCCGGCTCGACCAGGGTGACGTCGAGGCCCGCCCGGTGCAGTACCCGCGCCGCCGTGGCGCCGCCGAACCCACCGCCGATGACCACGACATTCCCCCGCGCGCCCTGCGCGAGAGCGGGGCGGGGGAGGGCGGTGGCGGCGAGCCCTGCCAGCACCGCACGGCGACCGATCCCGCTCATTGGCCACCCCCCGCAAGGTAATCGGCAATCGCCCGGCTCTCGGACTCCGAGAAACCCTTGGCGATGCGGTTCATCACCGTCGCCGGCCGGGCGCCCGACCGGAAGGCGGCGAGCGAGGCCGCAATGTCCTCGGCCGAGCGACCGCTGAGGCTCGGCACCGCCCCACCCGGGGCGCCGTGGCACCCCGAGCAGGACGAGGCCCCCGGCGGCGAGGCCGCCGCCGCCGGGGTCGCGGCGAGCAGGAGGAGAAGGATCCCCGCCCTCACGCGCGCTTCAGGTCCGTGTGGCTCGCCGGGATCTGGCGCACCCGCTTGCCGGTGGCGGCGAAGACCGCGTTGAGCACGGCGGGGGCCGCGACCGCGATCGTCGGCTCGCCGACGCCGCCGATGAACCCGCCGGACGGCATCAGGATCGCCTCCACCGCCGGCATCTCGTCGAGGCGCAGCACCGGGTAGGAATCGAAGTTGGTCTGCTCGATGCGCCCGTCCTTCACCGTGCACTCGCCGTAGAGCGCCGCCGACAACCCGTAGACGAAGGAGCCGGCGACCTGCGCCTCGATCTGCTGCGGGTTGACCGCGATGCCCGGATCGGTGGCGGCGACGATGCGGTGCACCTTGATCTTGCCGTCGTCACCGACCGACACTTCCGCCGCCGCCGCGACGTAGCTGCCGAAGCCCATGATCTGGGCGAGGCCCCGGTGCACGCCGGCCGGGGGCTTGGTGTCCCAGCCGATCCGCTCGGCGACCGCGTTCAGCACCGCCAGGTGCTTGGGGTGCTTCTCCATCAGCTTGCGCCGGAAGGCGAGCGGATCCTGGCCCGCGGCGTGCGCCACCTCGTCGAGGAAGCATTCGAGGTAGATCGCGTTCGGGTTGGTGTTCACCCCGCGCCAGAAGCCCGGGATGATCGGCGGGTTGCGCATCGCGTGGTCGATGAGGAGGTTCGGGATCGTGTAGCCGATCGCCGCCTCCGCCCCGCCGGGATTGAGACCCTGGAACACCACCGGGTCCTTGCCGTCGGGCGCCAGCCGTCCGGGGATGATGCCGGCCAGGATCGACTGTCCGGAGATCCGCATGTGCAGGCCGGTGAGGTTGCCGCTCTCGTCCAGCGCCGCGCGCATCCGGCACTGGGTGACCGGATGGTAGCGGCCGTGGGTCATGTCCTCCTCGCGGGTCCAGATCAGCTTGACCGGGGTCCCGGGGAGTTCCTTCGCGATCAGCACCGCCTGGCGCACCCAGTCGTGGGTGGCCCCGCGCCGGCCGAAGCCGCCGCCGAGATGGATCTTGTAGACGTCGCATTGCCGCGCCGAGAGGCCGGACGCCTCCGCCGCCGCGGCGAGCGCCGCCTCGCCGTTCTGGGTCGGGGTCCAGACCTCGCAGCGTTCCGGCGTCCAGCGCGCCGTGGCGTTCATCGGCTCCATCGTGGCGTGGTTCTGGAACGGGTAGGCGTAGGTCGCCTCGACCACCTTGGCGGCGCCCTTCAGCGCGCCCGCCGCATCGCCCGCCTTGTTGCCGACGAAGGCCTCCGGCGCGTCCAGCCCCTCCTTCAGCATCGCGGCGATCGTCTCGCTCGACACCTTGGCGTTCGGCCCCTCGTCCCAGACGATCGGCAGCGCCTCGACGGCGGTCTTGGCCCGCCAGAACGTGTCGGCGACGACGGCCACGGCGCTGTCGCCGACCCGCACCACCTTGCGCACGCCGGGCATCTTCTCCACGGCGGAGGCATCGACGCTCTTCACCGTGCCGCCGACTACCGGGCAATCGCGGATCGCGGCGTTGAGCATCCCCGGAAGCTTGAGGTCGATGCCGTAGACCTGCGAGCCGTCGGTCTTCTCGACCGTGTCGAGGCGCTTCACCGGCTTGCCGGCGATGATCCAATCCTTCGGATCCTTGAGGGGGACGTCCTTCGGGGGCTCCATCTTGCCGGCGGCGGCCGCGACCTTGCCGAAGGTGGTGGAACGGCCCGATCCCGGATGGCTGATCGTGCCGCGCTCGACCCGGCACTCGCCGGGCGGCACGTTCCACTCTTGCGCGGCGGCTGCGACCAGCATGGTGCGGGCGGCGGCCCCGCCCTGGCGCACCGCGACGTAGGATTCGCGGATGCCGCGGCTGCCGCCGGTGGAGAAGTCGCCCCAGGCGCGGCCGCGGGCGAGGTTCTGGCCCGGGGTCGGGTACTCGGTCGTGACCCGGTTCCAGTCGCAGCCGAGCTCTTCGGCCACGAGCTGGGCGAGGCCGGTCAGCGTGCCCTGGCCCATCTCCGAGCGGGCGATGCGGACCACCACGGTCTCGTCCGGGCGCACCACCACCCAGGCGTTGATCTCTGGCGTGGCCGCCGGGGAGGCGGCCTCGGCGAAGGGCAGGTCGAAGCCCAGCGCCAGGCCCCCGGCCGCGGCGGCGGAGCCGGCGAGGAAGAAGCGGCGCGACAGGGCGGGGGAGGCGGTATGCGTCATCGGAGCCTCCCGTCAGCCGCGGCCGGTCTCGCCGCCCTGGGCGGCGAGGTTGATGCCGGCAAGCACCCGGTTGTAGGTGCCGCAGCGGCAGATGTTGGTGATCTCCTGGCGGATGTCGGCCTCGCTGGGCTTGGGCTTCTGTGCCAGCAGGGCGGCGGCGGCCATGATCATGCCGGACTGGCAGAAGCCGCATTGCGGCACGTCGAGCGCGGCCCAGGCCTTCTGCACCGGGTGCGAGCGGTCGGCGCTCAGGCCCTCGATGGTGACGATCTGCTGGTTCGGCTCGACCGCCGAGACGGGGAGCGAGCAGGAGCGCACCGCCTGCCCGTCGATATGGACCGTGCAGGCGCCGCACTGGGCGATGCCGCAGCCGTACTTGGTGCCGGTGAGGCCGACCTGCTCGCGGATCACCCACAGCAGCGGCGTATCGGGCTCCGCCTCGACCTCGCGCACGGAGCCGTTCACGTTCAGGCGTATCATGGGCGCTTCCGTTCGTTGGGCTGATTTGGGGGCGGCCGCGTGGGGTGGCGCCGTCGGGCCGTTGGTTCGCACCTTGTAGCGATACCAATGTCGAAGCGGCCGGCTGTGTCTGTCAATTGACGGATGCGCGAGCGGGGTGTGGGCAACCACCGATGGCGTGCTCTCGCGCACATCGTCTGATAGGCTCGTCGCTGTCCGACGCCGCGAGCCGCGATGGCCCTTCACGTTACGACCGGGGCCGCAAGGCGGCGCTCTATGCGCGGCATGGCGTGCGGGAATACTGGGTGATCGACGCGCAGGAGCGTGGTGCCTGGATGCGCCGGAGGCCGGCGGAAGGCGTCTATCGCGATGTTGCGGAGCTGTCCCGGGCCGCGACCTTGCGGCCGGAGGCAGAAGAGCTGGTGGCGATCACGGTGCCGCTCGCCGACCTCGGGTGAAGAATTTTCAAGATAACCGCGGGTTTCTCCCTCCCCCCTCTGCGGGGGAGGGTGCCCGGCGGAGCCGGGCGGGAGAGGGGCAGCGCGACGTTGAAGGACGTGGCGCCGTCATCATGGTCGCGACATCTCCGGAAGCGGCTTCCCCTCTCCCGGCTCGCTTACGCTCGCCACCCTCCTCCGCAGAGGGGGGAGGGAAAAGCATGCGCCATTTCTTTCCCCGGACAGCCTTTTGCTTACGGGGAATGGAGGCGTGCCAACCGTGGCGCGGACTCATCGACGGCGCTTGCGGTTAGCCCCCTCACGTCCGCTCCGCCACCGTCTTGCCCCCGTGCTTCTGACGCAGGGCGTCGATCTGCTCCTCCGCCTGGCGGAAGGCGGCGAGGGTCGGGCCGGTCAGCTCGCGGGCGCTCGGCAGGCGGATCTTCATCGGGTCGACGAAGCGGCCGTTGATCGCGACCTCGTAGTGGACGTGCGGGCCGGTCGAGAGGCCGGTGGTGCCGACCGCGCCGATCACCTGGCCGAGGCGGACGCGAGCGCCCGGCGCGATGCCGCGGGCGATCCGCGCCATGTGGTTGTAGGCGGTGGTGTAGCCGTTGGCGTGCTGGATCTCGACCCGGTTGCCGTAGCCGGAGCGCGCGCCCGCCGACACGATGGTGCCGTCGCCGGTCGCCATGATCGGCGTGCCGCGGGTCGCCGCCCAGTCGACGCCGTTATGCGGCCGGGAATAGCCGAGGATCGGGTGCAGGCGGAGACCGAAGGGCGACGAGATCCGCCCCTCGGCCACCGGCCGGCGCATCAGGAACTTCTGGCTCGAGCGGCCGGTCGGGTCGAGGTAGTCGACCTCGGACGAGCCCGGCACCCGGTAGCGGTAGAGGCCGTAGGTCTCGTCGTGGACGCGCAAGGCCACGTAGAGCAATTCCGGCTTTGCATCCTCGTCCTCGGTGAAGAACAATTCGGCCCGGTCGCCCGGGGTGGTGCGCTGCTGCAGGTCGGTGGAGGTCGCCAGCGCCATGACCATCTCCTCGATGATCGGGCGCGGCACGCCGTTCTTGAGCGCGGTGCCGTACAGGCTCTCGTAGAGGGTGACCCCGGCTTCCTCGTCGTCGTCCCGCGCAGCGCCCGGCCGGGGCGGCGCCACCGAGACGAAGCCGCCGCGGTCGTTGGCCGCGACGATCTCCTGGATGCCGTCCTCGCCGTAGAGGGTGACCCGGGCGATGCCGCGGCGCTCGGGGGTGCGGCCGTCGCCCTCCGGCGCGATCAGGAGCCGCACGTGCTGGCCCTCCGCCAGGTCGTCGCGCGCATGCGGGCTGAGCGCCCCCAACAGGGCGGCGAGCCGCGCCGGCTCGGCGCCGTTGCGCTTGAGGAGATCCGCGAGGCTCTGGTCCTTGGCGAGCACGAGGTCGCGCTCCTCGACCAGCCGCGCGCCGTCCCCGCCGGTGCCGGTCTCGGCGATCTCGGTCAGGTTCTCGGGGAGGATCCGGACCTCGATGTTGCGGAAGCGCGCCTCCAGCCCGGGATCGTCGGGGAGCGCTGCCGGCCTCAAGGCCCGGGAGAGCAGGCGCTCGGCCGGGAAGGCCGGCGGCAGCGTCCCGCCGGCGAGCGTCTGGGTCTCGGCCACCAGGGAATCGACCTCGGCGTCGCTGAGGGCCGGCGCGTCGTCCTCGACCGTTGCCTGGCTCAGCGGGCTGCGCACCAGGGTCACGGCGGTCTCGGCCGGGTCCGAATCGCCCTCGGGGGCGGCCGGCGCCTCGATCCGGGCGCTGCGCAGGGGATCGAAGGGCGGCACCGGGACGTCGGGTGCGCGCAGGGGCAGTTCGGTGGCGATCTGCACGTAGGCGTGGACGCGGATCACCTCGCGCTCGCCGGCGCGCTCGGTCATCGGCGCCTTGAAGGCAGTCTTGGCCGCCACGATCATCTCGTCGCGCACCAGCCGGTCGCCCTTGCGGGCGACGTCGCCGGCCGCGCCCTCGCCGTGGGGCGGCAGCGCCCGCTCCGGCGCCGTCGCCACCACGCCGTCGGCGGCGGCGAGGTAGAGCGCGACGCCGATCAGCCCGGCGCCGGTGATGCCGGTGAGCAGGCTGCCGGCGAGCCAGCGCAGGTTGAGGGCCTGCCGCGGCGGCCGCGACGCGGCGGCGGTGCCGGAGAGGGAAGGCGCGTCGACGAAAGCGGACAACGAATCGGCCCTGGACTAAGGCGGGTGAGGATGGTCCGCCTAGGCGCCGAAACCGTGACCGTTTTGAGACGAGAAGCCCCCCGCTACTCCGCCGCCGCGCGCGGCGCGTAGCCGAGCCGCCCGTTCAGCTCGGCGATCAGCTCGGCCGCGGCCTCGGCGATGACGGTGCCGGGCGGGAAGATCGCCGAGGCGCCGGCCTGGCGGAGCGCCGCGAAGTCGCCCGGCGGGATCACGCCGCCGACGACGATCATCACGTCGGGCCGGCCGGCCTCGTCGAGGGCGCGCTTCAACTCCGGAACCAGGGTGAGATGCCCGGCGGCGAGCGACGAGACGCCGACGATGTGGACGTCGTTCTCCACCGCCTGGCGCGCCGCCTCCTCGGGGGTGGCGAAGAGCGGGCCGATATCGACGTCGAAGCCGAGATCGGCGAAGGCCGAGGCGATCACCTTCTGGCCGCGGTCGTGCCCGTCCTGGCCCATCTTGGCGACGAGGATGCGGGGGCGGCGCCCATCCGCCTCCTCGAAGGTCTCGACCAGCCCGCGCACCCGCTCGACCGCCGCCGACATGCCGCCCATCTCCCGCTTGTAGACGCCCGAGATCGCCCGGATCTCGGCCCGGTGCCGGCCCCAGGCCCGCTCCAAAGCCTCCGAGATCTCGCCGACCGTGGCCTTGGCCCGCGCCGCCTCGACGGCGAGCGCTAGGAGGTTGCCGCTGCCCTTGGCCGCCTCAGTGAGGGCCGCGAGCCGGGCTTCCACCGCCTGTCCGTCGCGCTCGGCGCGCAGGCGCTTGAGCTTGTCGATCTGGAGTGTGCGGACGTTGCCGTTGTCGACGCGCAGCAGGTCGATCGCCCGGTCGCCGTCCGGCTTGTAGCGGTTGACGCCGACGATGACCTGCTGGCCCGAATCGATCCGCGCCTGGGTGCGGGCCGCCGCCTCCTCGATGCGCAGCTTCGGGATGCCGGCCTCGATGGCCTTCGCCATGCCGCCTAAGGCCTCGACCTCGCGGATATGGGCCGAGGCCCGGGCGACGAGGTCCTGGGTCAGCCGCTCGACGTAGTAGGAGCCGCCCCACGGATCGATGATCCGGGTCGTGCCGCTCTCCTGCTGCAGGAAGAGCTGGGTGTTGCGGGCGATGCGGGCCGAGAAGTCGGTGGGGAGCGCCAGCGCCTCGTCCAGCGCGTTGGTGTGCAGCGACTGGGTGCCGCCTTGCGTCGCCGCCATCGCCTCGAGGCAGGTACGGGTGACGTTGTTGAACACGTCCTGGGCGGTCAGCGACCAGCCGCTCGTCTGCGAGTGGGTGCGCAGGGCCAGGGACTTGTCGGATTTCGGCGAGAAGTCCTTGACCAGGGAGGCCCAGAGCAGGCGCGCCGCCCGCATCTTGGCCACCTCCATGAAGAAGTTCATCCCGATCGCCCAGAAGAACGACAGGCGCGGGGCGAACTTGTCGATGTCGAGCCCCGCCGCCATCCCGGCGCGGATGTACTCGACGCCGTCGGCCAGCGTGTAGGCGAGCTCGAGGTCCTGCGTCGCTCCGGCCTCCTGCATGTGGTAGCCGGAGATCGAGATCGAGTTGAACTTCGGCATGTGGGCCGAGGTATAGCCGAAGATGTCCGAGATGATCCGCATCGACCCGGCCGGCGGGTAGATGTAGGTGTTGCGGACCATGAACTCCTTGAGGATGTCGTTCTGGATCGTGCCGGCGAGCTTTTCGGGCGGCACGCCCTGCTCCTCGGCCGCGACGATGTAGAGGGCGAGCACCGGCAGGACCGCGCCGTTCATCGTCATCGACACGGTCATCTGGTCGAGGGGGATGCCCGAGAACAGCGTCCGCATGTCGTAGATCGAATCGATCGCGACGCCCGCCATGCCGACATCGCCCGAGACCCGCGGGTGGTCGGAATCGTAGCCGCGGTGCGTCGCGAGGTCGAAGGCGACCGAGAGCCCCTTCTGCCCGGCGGCGAGGTTGCGGCGGTAGAAGGCGTTCGAATCCTCCGCCGTGGAGAAGCCGGCATATTGCCGGATCGTCCAGGGCTGGGTCGCGTACATGGTCGGGTAGGGGCCGCGCAGGAACGGCGCGATGCCCGGATACGAGCCGGCGAGGTCGAGCCCCTCGCGGTCCTGCGGGCCGTAGGCCGCCTTCACCGGGATCCCCTCGGGGGTCATCCACGGCTCGGCGGCGGCCGCCGCGGGGCTGGCGCCTGCGGCCGGCGCGAAGGCGATTTCCGAGAAATCCGGGATGCGGGTCATCGGCCTGCGGCTCTCGTTGCTGGCGTTCCTTGATCAGGACTTATAGGGGCGGGTGCCGCTGCGGCCAATGGGAGGAAGGTGGGTCCTTCACGAAACGGCCGCGGGGACGCGACCGGTCCCCGATCAACCCCTGTTCGCAGACAGCTGGGACCGACACGCGCGGCGGTCACTCGGAGAGCGCGAGCAGGGTCCGGGTGATGCGCGTGACGAGCGGGTCGCCGGCCGCTTCGCCGCGGCTCCGCGCGGTGTCGGTCAGGGCGCGCGCGACGGCGCAGAGGTCGTCGGCGAGGGCGTCCGCCCGGTCCGCGGCGTCGCAACCGTGATGTGCGAGGTAGCCGGCCAGGCTCGCTGTCAGTGCGGCCTGGACCACGGCGTGATCCGCGTCGAGCGCAAGCTCGTCCTCGAGCCGGTCGAGGGTCGCGGCCAGGCGCGGGCGGCGGATGTCGCCGGCGAGGGCGGCCTCGACGATCCGGCGCAGCCCGACGTGACGCGGCTCGCGCCGCGCCCGGATCGCCGCCTCGCCGACCGCGACGACCAGTGCCTCGCGCAACCTCCGGCTGAGGGCGGCCACCACCGCGTCCCGGCCGTCGAAATACTGGTAGAGCGTCCCGATGCTGACCCCCGCCCGCTCGGCGATGGCGTTGGTGCTGGTCGGCCGGCCGGTCTCCAGAAGCTGAGCGGACGCCTCCAGAATGGCGTCGATCGTGGCGCCGGCGCGGGCCTGAACCGGCCATTTCCGCTGCGGCAGACGCAGCGTCCGGTCTCGGCGGAAAATGCGAGTGACGCCGCCGGGCAGCGTGCCGCTAGGCTCGGACCACCCTGCCGCTGCCTCGGGTCCCGTCATGACACCTGCCCCCGAAAGTCCCGCCCTCTTGCGTCCGATCTTCCCCGCACCGCTCCAGGCCCTGCTCGACCGGCTGTATACCGAGGCTGTCCGGACCGATCCCGGCCTGCGGCAGGCCGCCCGGGACCGCGGGCTGTCGCATGACGGCCAGCCGGACTTCTACGCTGCGATGGCGAAGGCGGCGATGCCGGTGACCCCGGATTTCGGGGCGCTCCTCTCCATTCTGATCCGGATTACGGGCGCGCGCCACGTGGTCGAGTTCGGCACGTCGTTCGGCCTGTCCACGCTCTGCATCGCCGCGGCCCTGCGCGAGAATGGCGGCGGCCGGATCGTGACGACGGAATTCCTACCCGAGAAGGCGAGCCGGGCGCGGGCGCATTTCGTCGAGGCCGGCCTGGACGACCTGATCGAGCTGCGCGTTGGCGACGCGCGGGAGACCCTGGCGCGCGACCTGCCGGACCCGGTGGATCTCCTGCTGCTCGATGCCGCCAAGGATGCCTACGGCGACGTCCTCCGCCTCGTCGAGAAGCGGTTTCGTAGCGGAAGCTTGGTCGTCAGCGACCGGGCGGATCTCGACGGCGACGACGGCGGACGGGCGGCCGATTACCTCGCGACGATCCGCGACCCAGCCAACGGCTACCGCATGGCGGAGATCGCCACCTCGGCCTTGGGCCTGCGCTTCTCCCACGACCTCGCGGTGCGGCTGTGAGCGCGTGGGCCCGTCCAGGATGGCGGTCCCGCAGAAGGCCGCGGGGGGGTCTGAGGTCGACAACGCCTCAGCGTCCTCCGTCGTCCCCCGCCACCCGGCCGCGGGCCCGCGCCCGGACCCAGTCGCGCCGCCGCTGGGCGGCCTTCGATTCGGCCGCCTCCCGCTCCGCCGGCACGGTGGCGTAGAAATCCGCGACCGCGGCGCCGCCATGGATGCGCTGGCCGCGGCCGGCCTCGTCTCGCAGCCGCCAGCAGCCGAGCGCCTGGCGCTCGCCGTCGCCCCGGGCGCGGGTGCAGGCCTCCACCCGGCTGTCGCGGGGCGAGGCGGCGGCGCTGCCCGCAAGCGCCAAGAGCGCGAGCGAGCCGAGGAGGAGGGCGCGAGGGGACAGCGACGGCTTGCGGAGCATTCCGGACCTTTCGTATGGGGAGGGCTCCAAGCGTAGAGACCCGCGCCCATGCCTGCAACCTTACCGGGTCCCCGGCCGGACAGCGCCGCGCGGCTCTGGGCGCCGCTCGCGCGGTTCTCCGCCCTGGACGCGCGCCTCGGCGACGCGGCGCAGGCCCGCGGCCCGGTCGCCGCCGGCCTCTACGAGTTCCTGCGCTTCGGCGTGAAGCAGGGCTGGGCCTGCCTGTTCGGCGGGGCGCTGTGCGGGCTGATGATCGTCACCTACCTGGCCTATCCGGCCGGTGTGCCGCTCGCTCGCTACGATGTCCTGACCCTCGCGGCGGTGGCGATCCAGGTCGCGATGCTGGCCTTGCGCCTCGAGACCTGGGAGGAGGCCCGGGTCATCCTGGTCTTCCACCTCGTCGGCACCGCGATGGAGCTGTACAAGACCCGGATGGGCTCCTGGCTCTACCCCGAGCCGAGCTGGCTTCGCCTCGGCGGCGTGCCGCTGTTCAGCGGCTTCCTCTATGCCAGCGTCGGCTCCTACCTCGCCCGGGTGTGGCGCCTGTTCGACTTCCGCTTCACCCGGCACCCGCCGCTCTGGACCCTCGTCGTCCTGTCGCTGGCGATCTACCTCAACTTCTTCACCCAGCACGTCGTGACCGACCTGCGCCTCGGGCTGTTCGCGGCGGCGATCGCCCTGTTCGGCCCGGCGACCGTCCATTTCCGGGTCTGGCGGGTGCATCGGCGCATGCCGCTGCTGCTGGGCCTCGTTCTCGTCACCCTGTTCATCTGGATCGCCGAGAACATCGGCACGGCGACGCGCGGCTGGATCTACCCGCACCAGGCCGCCGGCTGGGCGGCGGTGTCGCCGCAGAAATTCGGCTCGTGGTTCCTTCTGATGATCATCTCCTACACGCTGGTCGCCCTGGTGAGCCGGCCCAAAGTGTTCGGCAAGCCGTCCGCCACCGCCGGCGCCGCCCCGAGCGCGGCCATTGACGCGAGGCCCGCCCGGCCCACTTCCCCGCCAGCGCCAGCTGGTTCCCTTCCGGAGTAACGACGACGGTGCCCGATCGCTTCCTGCGGGTCGCCCTGACCGCCGCCCTGGTGCTGCTCGCGCTGTTCGTGGCGCAGCCCTACGTCACGAGCCTGCTGTTCTCCGCCGACGCGCCCCGGGCGGTGACGGCGCGGGGCGACCTCTCGCAGGCCGAGGCCTCGACCGTGGCGCTGTTCGAGCGCGCGGCGCCGTCGGTGGTCTACGTCTTCGCCCGGGCGCAGCAGGGCGCGGTGTCGTTCGACCCCGAGACCGGCGAGCGCCGGCAGGGCGGGGGAGAGCAGACCGGCTCGGGCTTCGTCTGGGACGCGGCCGGCCACATCGTCACCAACAACCACGTCATCCAGGGCGGCGGCGACATCCAGGTCCGGCTCTCCACCGGCGAGGTGGTGCCCGCGACCGTGGCCGGCACCGACCCGAACTACGACCTGGCGGTGCTGAAGCTCGGCCGCGTCAGCGCCGCCCCGCCGCCGATCGCCATCGGCACCTCCGGCGACCTCAAGGTCGGGCAGTTCACCTACGCCATCGGCAATCCCTTCGGCCTCGACCATACCCTGACGACCGGGGTGGTGAGCGCGCTCCAGCGCCGGCTGCCGACCGCCGAGGGGCGGGAATTGTCGGGCGTGATCCAGACCGACGCGGCGATCAACCCGGGCAATTCCGGCGGGCCGCTGCTCGATTCCGCCGGGCGGCTGATCGGCGTCAACACGGCGATCTTCTCGCCGTCGGGCGCCAGCGCCGGCATCGGCTTCGCCATTCCGGTCGACGTGGTCAACCGGGTGGTGCCGAACCTGATCCGCACCGGCCGCACCCCCAACCCGGGCATCGGCATCGTGGCGGCGAGCGAGGAGGCGGCAGCAAGGCTCGGCATCAACGGCCTCGTGGTGGTGCGGGTGCTGCCGGGCTCGCCCGCCGCCCAGGCCGGGCTCCAGGGCGTCGATCCGGGGACGGGCGAACTCGGCGACATCATCATGGGGGTGAACGGCCGCCCGGTGCGGCGGCTGGCCGACCTCACCGCCGCGCTCGAGGCCTCCGGCGTCGGCAGCCGCGTGACGCTCCAGGTCGAGCGCGACGGGCGGGCGATCACCCTCGCGGTCACCCCGGCGGATATGGGCCAGCGCCGGCGCTGAAAGCGTCTGTCGCGCCGGAGGTATCGAGCCGCTATCCTGACCCCGACCGCTCGGAGCCCGACCCCGTGACCGCACGCCTCCTCGCCGCCCTCGTCCTCGCGGCCGCCGCCCTGCCGGCCGCGGCCGGCGAGCGCGCCGCCCGGCCCCGCCTGTGCCCGCAGGACGCTCCGCCCGGCGTCCGCCTGCCCGACCGGCCCGAATGCCGCGAGGCGCCCCCGGCTCCGGTCCGCGCCGCGGCCCCGGGCTTCATCGATCTCGGCAACGGCACCTCGCTGCGGGTCAGCGGCCGGGCCGCCTACGAGGTCGGCTACACGGGACGCTGAGCCCCGGGGAAACCTCGCTTCCCCCTCGGTCGCGATCCGGGCCGAATCGCCCGTCCGTGACCTGCCCTGCCGGAACCCTCCCGGCCTTCCCCGCATTCGCTCCCCGAGCCGAGAGGGAGGGCGCGATGATCCTGGCAGCCTGCGAGGGCCGGCACTGGCAGTACGAGATCGTCGAGCATGCCGACGGCTACGTCGTGCGGATGCGCGACCTCGACACCGGCGACATCGAGGAGGACGGCGCCACGATCTTCCGCACCATGCCGGTCGCCTTCGCCTTCGCCGAGATGTCCGCCGCCTTCGACCGCTTCACCGCCTCGACCGAGGACGAGCCGGACGACGCCCAGACGGCGACCGACTTCGCGGTGAGCGAGCAGGTCTTCTGCGATCTCAGCAGCCGCCTGTGCGATGGCGGGGTCGCCGGCAGCCTAGTCCAGGCCTGGGAGCGCCGGCCGGCGGACGGACCGCGGCTGACGTTGCATTGATCCGATCCGGATCCTCACGACCCGAGCCGCTTGAGCACGTCCCGCGCCGCCCGCTCGCCCCGCCCACCGTCATCGCGCCGCCCCCGGCCAAGGCCTCGCCGGAGAGGAAGATCCGCTCCCCCACCGGCACCCGCAGGGCCTCGCGGGCGGCAAGGTGACCGGGCCGCGCGATCGAGTAGCTGCCGTGGGAATACGGATCTGTCCACCAGGCGGCGAGGCGGCCTCCGGTGATCGCGGCACGGATACCGGCGCCGAAGACGCTCACCAGATGGTCGGTCGCCACGCTCAAGGCCGCCGCCTCGCCGGCCTCGCACAGGGCGCGGGCGCCGTCGCCGCCGCAATGGAGCACCGCCAGGGGTTTCCCGAACGGCTGCATCTCCAGGTAGGCGGTGAGGCCGGGCGTGCCGCTCTGCAGGATCACCGCGTCGCGGAGGTCTTGAGCGCTCAGCCGGGTCACGTCGAGGGCGAGCCCGATCTTGGTGTAGGCGCCCATCGTCAGCCCCGCCACGGCCTCAGCGGTCGCCGCCGGCAGGTCGGGGGTGAAGCGAAGCGACCCTGACGCCAGCACGCCGACCGGCACCGTCACTACGGCGCAGGCCGCCCGCAGGGTGCCGCGCGGCGTCTCGACGGCGACGCCCGGGCCGCGCCAGTCGATCCCCGTCGCGGGCGTGTCCAGCCGCACCGGCAGGTCGGCGTAGTGGCCCGCCACCAGGGCGCCGTAGCCGTCGACCCAGATGTCGTCGCCGGACCAGAGCTGGTCGTAATCGGCGGTCGAGACCCGGTCCGGCTCCTCGCCGAGGGTGAGGCGGGTGAGCCCGGTGGCGGCGGCCCGCGCCGCCTCGTCCTCGCCCGCCACGGCCTGCGCCACCGAGCGGTCCGGCCCGGCCGGATGGTCGAGCAGCGCGCTCACCCGGCCGAAGCCCGACCGGCGCTGGCGCCGCTCCGTCTCGCTCGCCCGGACGCCGTCCTTCACCAGCACCGGCCACGGGCTGGTGGCGTCGTCGGAGGTGCGCACGCGCGCCGCCAGCGCGATCTCGCGCCACGGGTTGCGCTCCGCCCAGTGCACGTATTGCCCGCCGGCATCGAAGCTGCGCCCCGGCCCGAGCGCCGTCTCGGTGAAGGCCCGTCCGCCGATGCGGGGGCGCGCCTCCAGCACCACGACGCTGTGGCCGCTCCGCCGGATCGCCGCGGCCGCCGCGAGGCCGGCCGCGCCCGCGCCGATCACCGCGACGTCGGCATCCGTCGCGGCACGCGCGCGGGTGGAGGCGGCAAGCATTGCAGCGCCGGCCAGGAGGGAGCGACGCGACAGCGTCATTCCGGGTCTCCGTATGGGTTCGTCCGTGTCGTCTCACCTCGGCGGAGGAGGGGCATCGGCAAGGCTCGCGCGGCGAAATATCGCTCGGCCGGCCGCGTCGGCCCCTCCTTGCGGGATCCGGCGCGGCAGGGTGGCGACCGGGCATCCCGATGGCCGCGACGGGAGGACAGCGGCTGCCGGTCGCCATGGGGCGGTCCGCTATTCCGCTCCCGGCTCACGAGTAGACTAACATTTATCAATTGACTTGGGCAATCGGTCTTGTGTCTTGACGACATGCTGCAAACACAAGATCGATGGCCGCACGGCAATGGCGAAATCGCCGCGCTCATCCGCTCTTTCGACTGGGCCTCGACCTCTCTGGGGCCGATCGCGCGGTGGCCGCAGAGTCTGAGGACCATCGTCGATCTGATGCTCCGGTCGCCCAGCATGATGAGCCTCGTCTGGGGAGATGAGGCGATCCACCTCTACAACGACCGCTTCACGGATCTGCTCAAGGAGCATCGCGTCCGCGCCCTGGGGCGCCCGGCCCACGAGACGTTCGCCCGCTCACGTGGTGTGTTCGCCGCCGACCTCGCAGCCGGCATGGCCGGAGACTCGGCGCGGCTCGTCGGCCAACGCTATCCCGTCCTGCGGAACGGCTGCCTGGAGGATGCCTGGTTCGATGTCGACTACGTGCCTGTCCACGACGAGACCGGGCGGGTGGCCGGTGTTCTCTGGACGCTCAAGGAGACGACGGCACAGCACCTGGCGGAGCAGGCCCTTCGGGCGAGCGCTGCGCGGCACCGCCTCCTGATCGAGAGCTGGACGCAGGCGGTGTGGGAGACGGATGCCGACGGCCGCGTCGTCGCCGACAGCTCGAGCTGGCGGGCCTATACCGGCCAGACCGTGGAGGAGTGGCTCGGCTACGGGTGGCTGGACGCGATCCATCCCGACGACCGGGCCTATGCCGAGCGGCAGTGGCGGGAGGCGATCGCCGCTCGCGGGCAGGTGAACGCCGAGTTCCGCGTGCGCGCGCCCGACGGCGGCTGGCGCTGGACCAACGTCCGCGCGGCTCCGGTCCTCGATGCAGGCGGCGCCATCGAGAAATGGATCGGGGCGAACATCGACATCGACGAGCGCAAGCAGGCCGAGGCGGCGTTGCGCGAGAGCGAGAAACGCTTCCGGCAGTTCGCCAAGGCGTCCGCCGCCGGCCTCTGGATCAGAAACGCGGACACGCTCGCGATGGAGTTCGCGAGCCCCGCCCTCGCGACGATCTACGGCGCGGACGAGGATGCCTTGCTCGGCGACGCGACACGTTGGGCCGCGATGATCGTGCCCGAAGACCGCGAGGTCGCCTTGAGCCATCTGGAGGCGGCCCGCACCGGCGAGGTGTCCATTCACGAGTTCCGCATCCGGCGGCCCTCGGACGGCGCCTTCCGCTGGATCAGGAACACCGACTTCCCCTTCGACGATGACGGCCGCATCCCGCGCATCGGCGGCATCGCCGAGGACGTGACCGAGGCCAGGCTCGCCGCCGAGCACGCCTCCGTGCTGATGGCCGAACTCCAGCACCGGGTGCGCAACATCATGGCGATGATCCGCTCGGTGACGCGGCGCACCGGCGAGCGGGCTGCCAGCGTGCCGGACTACACCGAGTTGCTGATGGGCCGCCTGCTCGCCCTCGCCCGGGTGCAGGCGCTGCTCACCCGCGCGGCGAATGTCAGCGTCGGATTCGCCGGCATCGTGCACGACGAGGTGAGCGTCCAGGCGCAGCACGAGGGGCAGTACGACCTCGACGGGCCGGATGTCGCGCTCTCTCCCAAGGCCGCGGAGGTGCTGACGCTGGCCGTGCACGAACTGGCGACCAACGCCTTGAAGTATGGCGCCCTGTCCGTCGCGGACGGCAAGGTCACGGTCCGGTGGTCCGTCGTCGAGACGCGCGGCAGCCCCTGGCTCGTCTTCGACTGGATCGAGGAAGGAGCCCCCGAGCGTCCGCCGCCGACCCGGGATACGCCCCGCCGCCGCGGCTTCGGCAGCGAGCTGATCGAGGCGCGCGTCCCCTACGAGCTGCGCGGGCGCGGCCGGGTGACGATCGAGCCCGGGGGCGCACACTGTCATTTGGAGTTCCCCCTCAAGGGGGGCGCCAGCATCCTGGAGACGGGTGCGCCGCAACGTATGACGGTCTTCGGAGGAGCGCTCGACATGACGGACGGACCGGATCTCAAGGGTCGCCGTGTCCTGGTGGTGGAAGACGACTTCTATCTCGCGACGGATGCCGCGCGGGCCCTGCAGGGCGCCGGCGCGGAGGTCGTCGGCCCGTGCGCGAGCGAGGAGGATGCGCGCGCGGAACTGGACGAGCGGCGTCCCGATGCCGTGGTGGTCGACATCAATCTCGGCGGAGGTCCATCGTTCAAGCTGGCCGAGACGCTGAAGGACAGCGGCATCCCGTTCGTGTTCACGACCGGGTACGATGCCGAGGCGATTCCGGCCGAATTCGCCGGTATCGAGCGGTTGGAGAAGCCGTTTCCGCTCCGGCAGATCGTCGGTGCCGTCGCGAGGCTGACGACGGCCGCGTAGCCCGGAGCGGACCGGACGGCGAGGCCCGTCTCGAGTCCTGGCTCAGACCCTGGCCGAGAACGCCATCCGCCCCTGGTTGTGCCCGAGGTTGCGCGGCATCCGCTCCGCCGCGAAGCCGGCGGCCGCGAGCCGGTCCAGCATCCCGGTCTCGCTGTAGCGCGCGAGCCCGAGCCGCCGGCGCAAGCTGCGGTAATCCGACACCAGGGTCCGGGCGAGGCCGAGGAGCGCCGCCGGCAGAAAGCCGTCGCGCCGGGCGAAGGCGAGAAGGGCGGCCGCATCCGCGAAGGCGCCGAGATGCGGCGGGATCACGTCGGCGAGGATCAGGCGGCCGCCGGGCCGCAGCAGGCGGCGCCAGTCGCTGAGGCAGGCGTCGAGTTCGGCCGCCGTGAGGTACTGTGCCAGGGAATTCGCCACCACGAGGTCGAGGCTCGCCGGCGGCAGCGCCGCGACCTCGTCGGGCGACAGGACGGCGATCGCCGGGTTCCCGGAGAAGCGCCGGGTCAGCGCCTCGCGCTGGCGCGGGGAGGCGTCGCAGAGGAGGAGCCGGCCGCACAGCCCGGCGACGTGGTCGGCGGACAGGGCCTCGCCGCAACCGTGGTCGAGGACGACTGCGTCCGGATGCGGCACCAGGGCGGCGATGTCTTTCGCCAGCCCGGCATAGTGCCGGGCCTTGTGGCGCGCATTGACGTAGATCGGGGTGTCGCGGTCCCAGAACTCGCGCCAGGAGGTGACCACCCGGACCGCGCTCAGCCGCCGATCAGCAGGACCGAGACGGCCCGGTCGATCGAGAGGTAGAACACCGCGAAGGCGACGAGGGAGGCCAGCGCGAACTCGGCGGCGTCGTTCGGCAGGGCGCGCAGCTCGCGCAGGGTCTCGCGGCCGTAGAGGGCGCCGAGCCAGGCCAGGGTCAGCACCACCGGCATCGCGAACAGGAACGACCAGGTGCTCTCGACCCGGCTCGCCATCGGGTCCATCAGCGCGCGGATGTTGCGCACCCACGGCGCCTGGGTCGCGGCGGCCAGCGTGGTCACCCAGGCCAGCCCCACGGCGATGCCGAGATGGGTGGTGAAGGTGCGGTGCAGGCGCGAGAAGCTGTCGGTCGCGGCGTGGTCGGTCACTGGGCAAGCCCCGAATTCGCGGCCCCGCGACGATCGTTCATCGTCGTCGCTCCAGGGCGGTGGACGGCCGAGAGAATCGACCGCGAGTTCGGGTTTTTTGTGGCTGCGGCCGGAACCGGCCGCAACCTTTTTCGGAGTTACGCGTTGCTGCCTTTCGTCTCGCGCATGAGGCTGACGAAACGGTCGAACAGGTAGTGGCTGTCCTGCGGGCCCGGCGAGGCCTCCGGATGGTGCTGGACCGAGAAGGCCGGACAGTCGGTGAGCGACAGGCCGCAATTCGAGCCGTCGAACAGCGAGACGTGGGTCTCGACCGCGTTCCCGGGCAGGCTCTTGGGGTCCACCGCGAAGCCGTGGTTCATCGAGACGATCTCGACCTTGCCGGTGGTGTGGTCCTTCACCGGGTGGTTGGCGCCGTGATGGCCCTGGCTCATCTTCACCGTGCGGCCGCCGAGCGCGAGGCCCATCAGCTGGTGCCCGAGGCAGATGCCGAAGGTCGGGACCTTCTGGTCGAGGAGGGCGCGGATCACCGGCACGGCGTATTCGCCGGTCGCCGCCGGGTCGCCCGGGCCGTTCGACAGGAAGACGCCGTCGGGCTTGAGCGCCAGCACCTCTTCGGCGCTCGCGGTGGCCGGCACGACGGTGACGTCGCAGCCCGCCTTGGCGAGCAGGCGCAGGATGTTGCGCTTCACGCCGTAATCGATCGCCACGACCTTCAGGCCCTCGCCCGCAGGCCGGCTGCCGTAGCCGGCGGGGTGCTGCCACACGGTCTGGCCCCAGGTGGTGGAGGCCTTGCTCGTCACCGGCGGCACGAGATCGAGGCCCTCCATCGGCGGCAGCGACGCGGCCTTGGCCTTCAGCGCCTCGCGATCGAAGCGGCCGGCCGGGTCGTTCGCCAGGATGGCGTTCGGCATGCCGCGGTCGCGGATGAGCGCGGTCAGCGCGCGGGTGTCGACGCCGGTGATGCCGACGATGCCGCGGGCCTTCAGCCAGCCATCGAGGTGGCGCGCGGAGCGCCAGTTGGACGGGTTGGTCACGGCCGAGGCGATCACCGCGCCGCGCACGCCGGAGGCGGGGGCGTCGTCGAGGCTCTCGAGGTCCTCGTCGTTGGTGCCGACATTGCCGATGTGGGGGAAGGTGAAGGTGACGATCTGCCCGGCATAGGACGGATCGGTCAGGATCTCCTGGTAGCCGGTCATCGCGGTGTTGAAGCAGACCTCGCCGGCGGCCTCGCCGGTGGCACCGATGCCGAAACCCTCCAGGACCGTGCCGTCGGCGAGCACCAGGAGGGCGGTCGCGACGGGCTCGGCCCAGCCTTCGGGTTGCGCGGGGGCGGCCGCGTCGTCTTGCAGCATGATCGTGAACTCGCTTATGTCGCGGCCGGGCACGGCCGACGGGCGCGGCCGGCTGTTTACGAGGCCGGCGGCGGCCCGGTCAATCTGGGGATGCCCCGGTATCCCCTCAAGTGCCCCGCCTTTCAAGTGTCTTGTAACACACGACAACACCAGGAGACCGGCATGCTGCGCCAGCGCCTCACCGCCGAGATGAAGGAGGCCATGAAGGCCGGCGACAAGGCGAAGCTCGCCACCGTCCGGCTGATCCAGGCCGCCCTCAAGGACAAGGACATCGAGGCCCGCGGCCTCGGCAAGGAGCCGCTGGCCGAGGAGGAGATCCTCTCGCTGCTCCAGAAGATGATCAAGCAGCGCAACGAATCCGCCACGGTCTACGACCAGGGCGGCCGGCCCGAGCTCGCGGAAGGCGAGCGCGCGGAGGCCGCGATCATCGCCCAGTATCTGCCCCAGCAGATGGACGAGGACGAGACCCGCGCGGCGATCCAGGCCGCCATCGCCGAGACCGGCGCCGCCTCGCCGAAGGACATGGGCAAGGTCATCGCCGCCCTGAAGGGCCAATATGCCGGCCGGATGGACTTCGCCAAGGCGAGCGGCCTGGTGAAGGGGATGCTGGCCTGACGCGCGCGTCCGGGCTCCGCCGGGAAAGGCCTCCCATGGCGGGGCCCGGCTCCGAGCCCCGCCGGGAAGGCCCTCCACGGCGGGACTTCGCCACCCGCCGCGACGGTCCGGGCCCTCCCGCGTCGCGGTTTCACGGTATCGGCCGTACTGGTTTTGTAGACGGCGCATTACTCTCGCTGCTCGTTAGGTATTCGCGGATCAAGGTTCTGATACAAGTACGAACACTGCGACAGTTAGGCCTTCATTAGGGAAGTTGTCGTCATCTGCACCCGGATCGACGTGAAGCCTGGGCGGCTTCCAGCATTCGGAGGCCGCGGTGAGGTCGTTGTTGTCCATCCGGGCCCTGGTGCTCGGGATCGCGCTCGCGCTGGGCGCGATCGTCGGCGCCATGACGCTCGACGGGGTGGTCACGGCCTGGAACGGGCATCGCAGCGCCGGAACCGTCGCGGCGGCGGCGAAGCTCGACCAGCGCATCCTCGAGGCGATGCAGGCCTTCCGCTCCGAGCGCGGCGACACCGCCGCGACCTTGAGCCTGTCGGGCGAGCAGGTCGGGGCGATGCGCAAGGTCATCGACGGCCATCGCGGCCGGGTCGATGCGGCGATCCGGGCGCTCCTCGCCGCGCCTGCCGACCTCGACGTGCCGGGCCTCGCCGGAACCCTGAAGGACCTGGATTCCGGCTACCGCGACCAGCTCGCCCTGCGGAAAGCCGCCGACGAGGCCTACGGCCTCGAGGCCGGCGCCCGCGACAAGGCCCTGGCGCCCCGGGTGCTGCAGACCGGCGACGCGGTGCTGACGCGGCTCGAGCGGGTCTCGGCCGCGCTGGAGCGGCAGATGGGCCGCCTCGATCCCGAGAGCCGGGTGCTGACCGGCGCCAAGAACAATGCCTGGGCGACCCGGGCCACCGCCGGCTCGCTCGCCGTGGTGGTCAACACCGTCCTGTCGAGCCGGACGCCGCTCACCCCTGAGCAGGCCGAGGCGGTGCAGGTCCTGCGCGGCCGCTACGAGGCGACGTGGAAGCTCGTCGAGGCCGCGACGGCCGACCTGCCGCCCCGCATCGCCGAGGCGGTGACGGCGGCGCAAGGAGCCTACTTCACGCCCGAGGTGACGACGACGATCCAGCGCAACCTGCGTGCCTTCGGGTCCGGCGCCGAGCCCGCCATGTCCCTGCCCGAGTGGCAGAAATTCGTCACCCCGAAGCTCAACACCATCGTGGCGGTGGCGAACGAAGCCCTCGCCGCCGGCGTGCAGGCGGCGGACGCGGCGGCCGAGGCGGCGCAGGGGCGGCTGATCGCCAACGCGGCCCTGTTCGGGGCGGCGCTCGTGCTCGTGGCCTTGAGCTGCGCGGTGGCGCATGTCCGCATCGCCCTGCCGATCCGCCGCATGACGGACGCGATGCAGGCCCTGGCCGAGGGCGACGCCACTGTCACGGTGCCGGCGCAAGGCCGCCGCGACGAGGTCGGCGCGATGGCCGCCACCGTCCAGGTGTTTCGCGACAACCTGATCCGCACCCGCGCCCTCGAAGAGGAGACGGCGCTCGCCCGCGCCTCGGCCGAGGAGCAGCGCCGGGCCGGCATGCGCCAGATGGCGGACGCCTTCGAGCACGCGGTCGGCGGCATCGTCGGCCAGGTCGCGGCCTCCGCGACCGAGCTCCAGGCCACCGCTGCGGTCATGACCGACGGCGCGACGCGGACCGCCGGCCGCTCCGGCGCGGTCGCCGCCGCCGCCGGCCAGACAGCCGAGAATGTCGGCACCGTCGCGGCCGCGGCGGAAGAACTCGGCGCCTCGGTCCACGAGATCGGCCGCCAGGTCTCGGGCTCGGCCGCGCTCGCGCGCAACGCCGTCGACGAGGCCGCGGGCACCGCCGGCCACATGCGCGAACTGAGCGAGGCGGTGTCGCGCATCGGCGACGTCGTCGGGCTGATCTCGTCGATCGCCAGCCAGACCAACCTGCTCGCCCTCAACGCGACGATCGAGGCGGCCCGCGCCGGGGCGGCCGGCCGCGGCTTCGCGGTGGTGGCGGCGGAGGTGAAGGAGCTGGCGGGGCAGACGGCACGAGCCACCGAGGAGATCACCGGACAGATCAGCCGCATCCAGGGCAAGACCGGCGATGCGGTCGCGGCGATCGAGGCGATCACCGGGCGCATCGCCGAGATCAGCCGCACGTCGGTGGGGATCGCCGCGGCGGTCGAGGAGCAGGGCGCAGCGACCCAGGAGATCGTCCGCAACGTCGCCGAGGCGGCCTCGGGCACCCATGCGGTGACGCACACGATCACCGCCGTGGCGGGCGCGGCCGAGGAGACGGGGGCCGCCGCGACGCAGGTTCTCGCGGCTTCGTCCGAACTGTCGCGGTACTCCGAGCAGCTCTCGGCCGAGGTCGCGCGCTTCCTCGCCACCGTGCGGGCGGCGTGACGACCTCATCAAGCAAATGCGGGTCTCCCCTCTCCCCGCCCACGGCAGGACTGTCCGGGGAAAAGAATGGCGCGGGAACCCTCCTCTCCCCGCGGGCGGGGAGAGGCCTGAGCTCCGGAGGGGCTCAGGGAGCCCGCAGGGCGAGGGTGAGGGGGTTTCGACGAGTGAGACTCCTCCGGAAACACCCCCTCGCTCCGGCTTCGCCTGCGCTTGCCGTGTCCCCTGAACGGGCACACGGCCCTCTCCCCGCCCGCGGGGAGAGGGGAAATCCGCGCCCGTCCGCCGATCCCCGATCCGTTAGGACTCCGCTGACCAAGACGCGCTACAAGGCAGATCCCTCGGCAGATCCCTCGATCGGACCGTCACCCTTGCGCTATCCGCCCCACCTGCTCGAAGAGATCCGCTCCCGCCTGCCGGCCTCCGAGGTCGTCGGCCGGCGCGTGCGCCTCAAGAAGGCGGGGCGGGAATGGCGCGGCCTGTCGCCGTTCAACGCGGAAAAATCGCCGTCGTTCTACGTCAACGACCAGAAGCAGTTCTACCACTGCTTCTCGTCGGGCAAGCACGGCGACATCTTCACCTTCGTGATGGAGACCGAAGGAGTCTCGTTCCCGGAGGCCGTGGAGCGCCTGGCCAACGAGGCCGGGGTGGCGCTGCCGGCGCCGAGCGAGGCCTCGCGCGAGAGCGAGACGCGCCGCCGCGGCGCGCTCGAGGTGATGGAGCTGGCCTGCATCTTCTTCGAGGAGCAGCTGGCCGGCCGCGCCGGGGCGCGCGCCCGCGACTACCTCGCCGGCCGCGGGCTCGACGGCGAGGTGGGCCGCACCTTCCGCCTCGGCTACGCCCCGCCCGAGCGCTACGCGCTCCGCGACTACCTCGCGGCCCGCGACGTGCCGGCCGAGCTGATGGTGGAGCTGAACCTCCTCACCACCGGCGACGACATCAAGGTGCCGTTCGACCGGTTCCGCGACCGCGTGATCTTCCCGATCCGCGACGTGCGCGGCCGGGTGGTGGCCTTCGGCGGCCGCGGCATGAGCCCGGACGCCAAGCCCAAATACCTCAATTCCTCCGAGACGCCGCTCTTCCACAAGGGGCGGATGCTCTACAACCACCACGCCGCCCGGAAGAGCGCGCACGACACCGGCCGGGTGATCGCGGTCGAGGGCTACGTCGACGCCATCGCGATGACGCTCGCCGGGCACCCGGAGGTGGTGGCCTCCCTCGGCACGGCGCTGACGGAGGACCAGCTCGCCCTGCTCTGGCGCATGGCCGACGAGCCGATCCTGTGCTTCGACGGCGACGGCGCCGGCCGGCGCGCCGCCTACCGCGCCCTCGACGTCGCGCTGCCGGCGCTCCAGCCCGGAAAGTCGCTGCGTTTCGCCCTGATGCCGGAGGGCCAGGACCCGGACGACCTCTTGCGCACCGGGGGCGCGGGCGCCATCGACCGCGTGCTCGACGGCGCGAGGCCGCTCGTCGACGTCCTGTGGTCGCGCGAGACCGAGATGAGCCCGGTCGACACGCCGGAGCGGCGGGCCGGCCTCGCCCAGCGCCTGCGCGAGATCGTCAACGGCATCCGCGACGAGACCCTGAAGCGCTACTACCGCGACGAGATCGAGGCGCGCCTGCGCTCCCTGAGCCCCAATGGGGGCGCCCGCCGGGAGGGCGGGGGCGACCGGGCGTACCGGGAGCGGACGCCCTTCGTGCCGCGTGGGCGCGGGCAGCCCCCGGCGCCGGTCTCGCCGCGGCTCACCGCCCGGGCGAGCCCGCTGCTGGCCCGCTCGTCGCTGTTCTCCGGCGGCTCGTCCTCGCGCGAGGCCCTGATCGTCGCGGCTCTCCTGGTCCATCCGGAGCTGCTCGCCCGCGAGGCCGAAGAATTGGCCGAGGTCGAGTTCGAGGGGGCGGATGCGCGGTCCTTGCGCGGCGCGCTGCTCGATCTCGCGGCGGAGGGCGGGGCGGGCGACGCCGCCTTCCTCGACGCGCGGCTGGAGCGGGCCGGGCTCGCGGCGGCGGCGGGCCGGGTTGCCGGCCTGGTGCGCCCCGGCGACCGCTGGGTGCTCGATCCGCACGCCGATCCCGTGCGGCTGGAGGACGCGCTCCGGCAGGCCGTGATCTTGCACCGCAAGGCTGGAACGCTACATAGCGAACTCCGGGCCGCCGAACGCGCCCTGGCGGATGAGGAGACGGAGGCCAACTTCGCCTGGCTGCGCGACGTGAAGACCCGCCTCTCCGTGGTGGCGGGCGCCGAAGCCGAGGCGGAGGTGACCGAAGAGACGGAATCGCACTGACGCCGAACCCGACTCGGGCGAGGTGCGGCTTGCGGCTTCCGTCCGGACTAGTTAACGGCAAGTCGATCGAATGGCTTGCACATTTGCGTGAGTTCCTGGGGCGGCTCGTGCGCCGTCCGACGAGACATCACGGTGCCGGCACGGCGGGAGCCTCCCCCGCCTGGGCACTGCCGACACCGGGAAGCATAGGCTGAGCATGGCGACGAAGGCAACGGAACGAGACGAGACCGAGGCGGCCCCCGAGCAGCAGACCGACGGCCCGCTCCTCGACCTGACGGATGCCTCCGTCAAGCGGATGATCAAGCTCGCCAAGAAGCGCGGCTACGTCACCTACGACGAGTTGAACGAGGTGCTGCCGCAGGAGGAATTCACCTCCGAGCAGATCGAGGACGTGCTCGGACAGCTGTCCGAGCTCGGCGTCAACGTGGTCGAGGCCGAGGAGGCCGACGAGCAGCAGGGCGAGAACGCGCCTCAGGAAGCCGCCGAGGAGGAAGAGGCGAGCGAGGGCGGCGAGGTGGCCGAGGTCGCCGCCGCGCGCCCCGTCGCGCTCCGGGCCGAGACCACGAAGGAGCCGACGGACCGCACCGACGATCCGGTCCGGATGTACCTGCGCGAGATGGGCTCGGTCGAGCTCCTGTCGCGTGAGGGCGAGATCGCGATCGCCAAGCGGATCGAGGCCGGGCGCGAGGCGATGATCGCCGGCCTGTGCGAGAGTCCGCTGACCTTCCAGGCCATCATCATCTGGCGCGACGAGCTCGTCGACGGCCGGGTGCTCCTGCGCGACATCATCGACCTCGAGGCGACCTATGCCGGCCCCGACGGCCGCGCCGGCCCCGCCGAGGGTGAGGTCGAGGGGGAGGGCGACGAGGAGGCCGAGGGCGAGACCCCGCCGGAGGGCGAGGGCGACGAGGACGACCTCGAGAACAACGTGTCGCTCTCGGCGATGGAAGCCGAGCTGAAGCCGCGCGTGCTCGAGACCTTCGACGCGATCGCCGAGAACTACCGCAAGCTGCGCAAGGTCCAGGCCGAGCAGGCCGAGACCCGGCTCAAGGGCGCCGCGGCTTCTGAATCGCAGGGGCAGCGCTATTCCGAGCTGAAGAACACCGTCGTCGCCGACGTGAAGTCGCTGTCGCTGAATTCCAATCGCATCGAGGCGCTGGTCGAGCAGCTCTACGACATCAACAAGCGGCTGATCTCGCACGAGGGCCGCCTGATGCGGCTCGCCGAGAACCACGGCGTCGCCCGCGACGAGTTCCTGCGCCACTACCAGGGCTACGAGCTCGATCCGCACTGGGTCGAGCGGGTGGCCAAGCTCGGCGGCAAGGGCTGGAAGAACTTCACCGAGCGCGGCGCGGTAAACATCCTGACCCTGCGCGAGCAGATCATCTCGCTCGCCTCCGAGACCGGCCTGGAGATCCAGGAGTACCGGAAGATCGTCCACATGGTCCAGAAGGGCGAGCGCGAAGCCCGCCAGGCCAAGAAGGAGATGATCGAGGCGAACCTGCGGCTGGTGATCTCGATCGCCAAGAAGTACACCAACCGCGGCCTGCAATTCCTGGACCTGATCCAGGAGGGCAACATCGGCCTGATGAAGGCGGTCGACAAGTTCGAGTACCGCCGCGGCTACAAGTTCTCGACCTACGCCACGTGGTGGATCCGGCAGGCGATCACCCGCTCGATCGCCGACCAGGCCCGCACGATCCGCATCCCGGTGCACATGATCGAGACGATCAACAAGATCGTCCGGACCTCGCGCCAGATGCTGCACGAGATCGGCCGCGAGCCGACCCCGGAGGAGCTGGCCGAGAAGCTGGCGATGCCGCTGGAGAAGGTGCGCAAGGTCCTCAAGATCGCCAAGGAGCCGATCTCGCTGGAAACCCCGATCGGCGACGAGGAGGATTCCCACCTCGGCGACTTCATCGAGGACAAGAACGTCGTCCTGCCGATCGACGCGGCGATCCAGTCGAACCTGCGCGAGACCACCACCCGGGTGCTCGCTTCGCTCACCCCCCGCGAGGAGCGCGTGCTGCGCATGCGCTTCGGCATCGGCATGAACACCGACCACACCCTCGAGGAGGTCGGCCAGCAATTCTCGGTGACCCGCGAGCGCATCCGCCAGATCGAGGCCAAGGCCCTGCGCAAGCTCAAGCATCCGAGCCGGTCCAGGAAGCTGCGGAGCTTCCTCGACAACTGAGACTCTGGACCCGATTCGAAGAAGGGCCCGGCAGGCAAATCGCCTGCCGGGCCCTTCTTCGTCAGCGCGGCGGCGCCACGATCCGCGCCACCGCGCGCCGCACCAGCGGCAGCACGAGCAGCAGCGTCGGGAAGGCGACGAGCCAGGAGAAGCCCCAGGCGCGCGGCCAGTGCCACACGAGGTCCGGAGTGACCCCGTGGGCGAGCAGGGTCGAGATGCCGGAAACGACGCAGGTCATCAGGACGGAGAGGAGGAACGCGGTCACCAGCGGCGCGGAGGAGGCCGGCAGGCGTCGCGGAGAGGAAGGAGAAGACATGACACGTCTTTCGGAACAGGCTCTCGGCCCGGACGATGCGGCACGCACCCGCCCGGTGCCAATCACCTGAGGGAGCGCGTTGCTTGACGTGAGACGCTTACGGCCGGCCGGAGCATGGCCCGGCGACGAACTCAGGCTTAGCAGGACCGAGGGCCGATGCCAAGGAGGTCCGATCCCGGGCCGGCGGGCCGGTTGTCCGTAGCCAAGCCTTCTCCGCGATCAAGCCTTGCCGTCCCGCGGCGCAACGCCCATGTCAGACCCATGTACGACCAGCCTCGCACCAACCCGGTTCCGACGCCCACGGCCGCGGCGGACGGGTCGGAGGCGAGCGACATCCCGATCGGCCTGTTTCGCGACTGCGTGGCGCTCCGCGACTGGCTGCTCAGCGAGGGGGCCAGATTGCCGGAATCCGGCGACCTCCTCGCCGGCATGGCCGAGCGGCTGAACGACCTCGGCGTGCCGGTCGACCGCGCCACCACCGCCATCGACGCGCTGCACTCGGACTATTCCGGCGTCGGCCGGTTCTGGACCCGGGAGGACGGCGTCAGCTTCCGCCTCTTCCCGCATGGCGAGGCCAGCGAGAAGGCGCTCGCCCGCAGCCCCTTCGCCCATGTCTACGCCACCGGCGAGTGGCTGATCCTCGACCTGCGCGAGACGCCGGACGACCGCTTCAGCATCGTCCCGGAGCTTAAAAGCGCGGGCTTCACCCATTACATCACCGTGCCGCTGTTCTTCACCAACGGCACCAAGAACGGCGTCACCTTCGCGACCCGAGATCCGCGCGGCTTCGGCGACGACGACCTGGCGATCCTGCGCTTCATCGTGCCGACCCTGTCGGCGGTGATGGAGATGCGCGGCCTCAACGCCCGGCTCGACCACGTCTTGCGGGTCTATGTCGGCGACGGGCCGCATCAGGCGATCCTCGCCGGCTTCATCCGCCGCGGCCAGGTCGAACGGATCCGCTCAGCGATCCTGTTCGCCGACATGCGCGGCTATACCCGCCTCACCGATGCGCTGCCGCCCGAGGCCTCGGTCGAACTCCTGAACACCTATTTCGACTGCCTGGTGCCGCCGATCGAGAGCGAGGGCGGCGAGGTGCTGAAATACATGGGCGACGGCCTTTTGGCGATCTTCCGCGAGAGCGGCGACGATCTCGGCGGCGCAGCGCAGGGCGCCCTCTCGGCGGCGCAGGCCGCGCTCCGCCGCGTCGAGGAGGCCAACCGCGCCGGGCGCTTCCCCACCCGCATCGAGGTCGGCATCGCGCTCCATCACGGCGAGGCGGCCTACGGCAATGTCGGATCGGGCGCGCGGCTCGATTTCACGGTGATCGGCCGTGACGTGAACCTGGCCAGCCGGCTGGCCAAGCTCAACAAGGTCCTGTCCGAGCCGCTCCTGATGTCGAAGCCCTTCGTCGACTTCCTGTGGGGCGACCCCGAATTGCTCGGCACCCACCCCCTCGACGGCTTCGCCGAGGAGATGGCGATCTACCGTCCGGGCAAGGGTGGTTGAGACGCGGATGAAGACCGGTTGACGGCGGGCCCGTCCCTCGCCAGATAGCGGGTGTTCCAGGGAGATCCCCGACAAGGGGCTGAGACACCGCTGGACCGGCCTTTCAGGCCCGGTCAGCGCGGAAATCCTTCGAACCTGATCCGGCTCATACCGGCGTAGGGATTGGACAGGATCCTCGTGGATCCGCGCGCATCATCCGGCCACCGGGCGCAGTCCACTCTCTTCGGGCCACCGTGGAGACGAGGGTGCACGCGCAGACGATCGGACGGCGGGGCGGACCGAGCCCGAGCCCGGAGAGCGACCGGTTGCCTGAACGAGCCGACGCCGCGGTGATCGGCGCCGGGCTGATCGGCCTGTCGGTCGCGTGGCGCCTGGCGCGCGCGGGCCTCTCCGTCGCGGTGATCGAGCGCGGCCGCGTCGGCGACGGCGCCAGCCTCGCTGCCACCGGCATGCTGGCCGCGGCCGCCGAGCACGAGCCCGGGGGCGAGGTTCTGTCACCGCTCTGCCTTGAAAGCCAGCGCCTCTGGCACCCGTTCCGCGACGAGCTGGAGGCCGAATCGGGCCTCTCCATCGATTACCGCCGCGAGGGCACACTGGTGATCGCGCTCGGTCGCGACGAGGTCGAGCGGCTGCGCTTCCGCCACGAGTTGCAGCGCCGCGACGGTCTGTCCGTCGAGTGGCTGTCCGGACCCGCCATCCGCGCCCGCGAACCGGGCCTGCGCCCCACCGTCACCGCCGGCCTCTTCTGCCCCGACGACCACCAGGTCGATCCCGCCCGCGTGATGGCCGCCCTGCGCCAGGCCTTCCGGGCCGCGGGCGGGCGCCTCGTCGAGGGGACCATGGTCACCGCGCTCACCCGCGAGGGCGGCCGGGTCACCGGCGTCGAGACCTCCGCCGGTACGTTCAGGGCCGGCACCGTCGTCCTCGCCTCCGGCGCCTGGGCCGGGGAGGGGGGGCTGGTGCCCGACCTCGCCCTGCCGGTCCGCCCGCTCAAGGGCCAGTCCATGGCGCTGCAGATGACGCCGCGCAGCGGGCTTCTCTCTCACGTGGTCTGGACCGAGCAGGTCCACATGGCGCCGAAGGGCGACGGCTCGCTCATCGTCGGCGCCACCGTCGAGGAGGCCGGCTTCGATCCGCACCTCACCGGCGGCGGCCTCTACGCCCTGCTGGAGGGCGCCCGCCGGGCGCTGCCGGGGGTCGAGGAGATGCGGGTGGAGGGCATCTGGAGCGGCTTTCGCCCGACCTCCGACGACGACGCCCCGATCCTCGGCGAGGCCCGGCCCGGCCTGGTGCTGGCCGCCGGCCACCACCGCAACGGCTACCTCCTGGCCCCGGTCACCGCCGAGGCCGTCGCCACCCTGATCCTGTGCGGCGAGACGCTGCCGGTGGCCGCGCCCTTCGGCCTGTCCCGGTTCGCCCCGCCGCCCTCCCTTCGAAGCGAGACCGCATGAAGCTCCTCGTCAACGGCGAATCCCGCGACAGCGAGGCCGCCACCCTCGACGCCCTGTGGCGCCAGGAGACCGCCGACCTGGACCTGCCCGGCCCGCAGGGCTTCGCCATCGCGCTCAACGGCGCGGTGGTGCGCCAGCGCGACTGGGCGGCGACGGCGCTCGCCGAGGGCGACCGCGTCGAGATCGTGCGGGCGATGCAGGGGGGGTAGGAACGAGCGTCCGTCTTGAACGACGTAGCCGTGCGTCGCGAGGTATGGGCCCATTCCCGTCCAGTTTCATCCCCGCCCTTTCCCGGACGACTGGAACGAAGTGGAAGGAGATCCGGGATCCAGCACAGATGTCGCGAAGCGTCCGCCTGTCTGCACCGTTGCAAGAGACAGAGCCGCTTCGCGGCGAGTCCTTGCGCTGGATCCCGGATCTCCTTCCGCTGACGCTGCAGTCGTCCGGGAAAGGGCCGTGCCTTGCGACAGGCAGCCAGGCTGAAAGCACTGTGCTCGTGGGCCTCGACAGGTCCGACGACGCCGTGATGCTCGTATTCAGGGCGCGGGTGAGGGTCTGGACCGGCGTCCCGATGATCTCAAGCCGTGACGAGGTCTTCAGAACCCCCCGGTCCGCCACAGCGCCAAAGCCGCCGCGACCAGCACGGCGACCCAGGTGCCGGCGACCAGCGTCAGCACGCGGCGGCGCCCGGATCGGGGGCGGTTGTCGTTGGCCGCGCGGCGCAGCCTCACGGCGGCGGCGGCGTAGCCGTGGGTGGACGCCGCGATCGTGGCCGGGCGGGCAGGGGCGGTCTTGCGCAGGCTCGTCATGGCGATTCGTGCTCGTCGGACGACGATAGCACGCGCGCGAGCGGAACGTGAGCCGGCCGAACGACGCAAGCCGTGCTGTCTCATGCCGTCAGGACGAGAGCCGGACGGGGCGGGCGACGGATCGGGGGGCGTGTTCGTCGATCCAGTGCGGGCTGAGCACGGCGCCGTCCTCGGTCACGATCCACGGCAGCGCCTCGGGATCCTCCGCCGCGACGGCCGCCGCCAGGGCGGCGCGCAGGGTGGGATAGCGGCGCGTCTCCCGCGGCCCCGGCGCGGCGCGGGCGCCGTGCCAGACCATCAGCTCGGCCGGGCGCTCCATCTGCGGCTGCGACATCGTCGGACTCCTCTCGGGCGCGCCGAATCCTCGACGAGCCGGAAGAACGATGGCGGATCCGAGCTGTGGCGACGCTTACCGGATGATTGCGATTCGGTAACGAACCCGAGTCACGACTCCGCCGAGGCCTCGCGGTGCGGCCGCAGCTCGGGGGCGCCGAGTTCGGGCTCGGCCTCCGCCGCGGGCTCGGCCCGGCTCTCGGCCCGGCTGGTATCGATGAACAGGCGCGCCTCGCCCTCGCTCAGCCCCAGGCTGCGCAGGGAATAGAGCGCCATGCCGAAGCCGACCTCGCGCTCGGCCATCAGCACCAGCCCGACCTTGTCCTCCTCGAGGTTGCGCCGCTCGGTGTCGCTGTGGGTGCGCACCACCGTGTCGATCCCCGGATTGGCCTCGCGGGCGATCTCGATCAGGCGGCGGGCCTGGTGCGCGTCGGGGCTCGCCACCACGAGCAGGCGCGCCCGCCCGATATCCGCCGCCTCGAGGATGCCCGGCGCGCCGGCATCGCCGAACACCGCCGCGATGCCCGCAGCTCGCAGTTCCTCGACCCGACGCCGGTCGCGCTCCACCACTACGAAGGGCAGCTCCCAGGCCGCCAGCGCCTTGCCGATCGCACCGCCGACCCGGCCGTAGCCGACCACGACCGCGTGACCCGCGCGGCCCTTGGCGTGGCTCGAGACCGCGATCTCTTCGCCGCCGCGCTCGAACCGGGCGGCGAGGCCCGGCCGCGACTCGATGAAGCCGCTCAGGCGGGCCAGGGCCGCGAAGATCAGCGGATTGAGGGTGATCGAGAGGAGAGAGCCGGCCAGGATCAGGTCGCGCCCCTCCGGCGGCAGCAGCTTCAGGCCGATGCCGAGGCTCGCCAGGATGAACGAGAACTCGCCGATCTGCGCCAGGCTCGCCGCGATGGTGAGCGCCGTCGAGAGCGGGTGGCGGAAGGCCAGCACGATCGCGACCGCCGCGAGCGACTTGCCGACCAGGATCACCGCCAGGGTGGCGAGCACGGCGAGCGGCTCGCGCAGGAGGATTGTCGGGTCGAACAGCATGCCGACCGAGACGAAGAACAGCACCGCGAAGGCGTCCTGCAGCGGCAGGGAATCCGCCGCGGCCTGGTGGCTGAGGTCCGATTCGGCCAGCACCATGCCGGCGAAGAAGGCGCCCAGCGCGAAGGAGACGCCGAACAATTCGGCCGAGCCGTAGGCGATGCCCAGAGCCAGCGCCAGCACCGCCAGGGTGAACAGCTCGCGCGAGCCGGTGCGGGCGGCCTGGTCGAGGAGCCAGGGCACCACCCGGCGGCCGCCGGCCAGCATCAGCCCGGCGAAGGCCGCGACCTTGGCCAGCGTGAGCCCGAGGGTGAGCCAGATGTTGCCGTCGCCCGCGATGCCGTGCGCCGCGCCCGCGCTCTCGCCGCCGAGCGGCCCGGCGAGCGCCGGCAGCAGGACGAGGGCCAGCACCATCGCCAGGTCCTCGACGATGAGCCAGCCGACGGCGATGCGGCCCTTGTCGGAATCGAGGAGGCTGCGCTCCTCCAGCGCCCGCAGGAGCACCACCGTCGAGGCGACCGAGAGGGCGAGGCCGAAGACGAGGCCGGCCCCCAGCCCCCAGCCCCAGGCGAAGCTGAGTGCCAGCCCCATCAGGGTCGCGACCGCGATCTGCACCACCGCGCCGGGCAGCGCGATGGCGCGCACCGACATCAGGTCGCCGATCGAGAAGTGCAGGCCGACCCCGAACATCAGCAGGATCACGCCGATCTCGGCGAGCTGCCCGGCCAGTTCCGCGTTGCCGACGAAGCCCGGCGTGTGCGGCCCGACCGCGACGCCCGCCAGGAGATAGCCGACCAGCGGCGGCAGCTTCAGCCGCTGCGCGAGCATGCCGCCGATGAACGCGAAGACGAGCCCGAGGGCGATGATGGCGATCAGCTCGGAGGCGTGCGGCACGGTCGGGTCAGCTCCTTTTCGGATTGCGCCGCCGCAGGGGCAGCCTATTCTCCGAAGATTAGCAGACTTTCCGGGTTCCCGCGGTGCTGCACCGCACCAAAACGCACCGACGCTCCCCGAAATCCCCGCATCCGGCGAGCGGCCGTGGGAGCGTGCGGGCTTCAGCGCCCGATGGGCCGCCGGGCGGCACCGGCCGCGCGGGGAAGCCGCGGCAGGCTGGCTCCCGGCCGGGCGGCGAGCACGATGACGATCGCCCCGAGGGTGGCGGAGGTCATCACGAGGAGCTCGGTCGTGAACATGCGGCAGCCCTGGCGGTGACGGGACGCCGCTGTGCGGCAGTCGACAAGATCGAACGAAAATTCGGCATCGCTCGCCGGATGGACGATTGCCGCCCGGCGGTGCTGCTCTAGCTCGCCGCAGGAGCGGCCGGCCATGTGACATCCCGCCGTGAGGCAGCATGTCCGCATCGACCGCCCACGATTCCGACGCAATGGGCCGGCCTCTGGCATCCGGCCGCGCGATGCGGCATCAGCGACGGACAATGACGTGCGCGGGCCGCACCAGACGAGGGTATTAGTATGAAGAAGGTCCTGACCGGGGCGCTCGTGGCCCTCGGCCTGTCGTCGGGCGCAGCGCTCGCGGCACCGAAAGACCCGAGCGGAACTTGGTTGACCGAGGACGGCCGGGCCCGCATCCGGATCGAGAAGTGCCCGGGCCGCGCCGACCGGGTCTGCGGCTACGCCGTCTGGCTGAAGACTCCCAACGACGACAAGGGCCAGCCCCGGGTCGACTTCAAGAACACCGACGCCAAGAAGCGCAGCCGCCCCTCGCTCGGCCACCAGCTGATCATGGGGCTGAAGCCGAACGCGGATAACCGTTACGAGGGGCAGATCTACAACGCCGACGACGGCAAGCTCTACGACGTCTCGATCTGGACCGAGGAGCCGGCCGAGCTCAACGTGCGGGGTTGCCTGATGGGCTTCCTGTGCGGCTCCCAGACCTGGACCCGCGTGAACGACGTCGCCCCCGGCCAGCTCACCGCCGCCACCGGCGCCCCGAACGGTCCGCGGCCGGACGCCGAATGGGCCGCGGCACCCAAGGCCGCCGCCCCCGCGGCGCCGGCCAAGCCCGCGGCCGCGCCGGTCGCCGCGCCGAAACAGTGAGGCGGCGTCCGAACGATCCGTTCGGCAATCGCCCCGGCAGGTCCGCGTGGTGCCTGGGCGAGGCCGAAATCCGCATCGTGGAAGCGATCCGACGGGATCGCTCGAAGCGAGCAGTCGGATTTCGGATGAGACGCGTCCCGACCGACCGACCCGCGTAGCGGACGGTGCTTCTGGCGAGCTTTCATCGGGCACCTGCCGGTCGCGGCAGGTGCCCTTTTTCGTGCGCGCGCCAGGGCCGAAAACACAATCCAGGATTGCATTTTTTTGTGGTTGCGCCAGTGTGGAATCCGCGACCGCTGCGGATGCCACCGGCACGTTTCGCAACCTCAAGTAATGATTGCGTCAGTTCGCGACGTGTCGCGCTCCCTCTGCGTTGCCGGCGGCCCCGTGAGGCTCGGGCCTCCCGCTCGGGATAACCGTGAGATCAAGATGCGAGCAAAAATTCCTTTTGCAACCCGCTATACGTGAATCAGAACTTGCCGGTAAAGCAGCGGCTGTGGGGCAAGCCCCTGATCGGGGCCATTGGTGCCTCCGATCTACTCATAAATCAATTTTTCCATTGACTGTCGGGAGTTTTGGCGCCATGTGCAAAGAAGTATTTCAAAGCAAGGGGCGTCCATGAACGCGAACGAGCCGGCACCGACCTCGCAATTGATCAATCTCTCAGCCGATATCGTGTCGGCCTACGTGTCGAAGAATTCGGTTCCGGTGGGGGAGCTGGCGAACCTGATCGCTGCGGTGCACTCGTCCCTCGAGCGCGTCGCCGCGCCCCCGGCGCCCGAGCCCGAGAAGCCCACGCCGCCGGTGCCGGTCCGCAAGACGGTGACGCCGGACCACATCATCAGCCTCGAGGACGGCAAGCCCTACAAGTCGCTCAAGCGGCACCTGACGACCCGCGGGCTGACCCCCGAAGCCTACCGCCAGAAATGGGGCCTGCCGCACGACTACCCGATGGTCGCCGCGACCTACGCCGCCCAGCGCTCCGAACTCGCCAAGAGCCTCGGCCTCGGCCAGATCCGGCGCGACCGCGCGGCCGCGGCCCGGCTCGCGGCCGGGCAGGGCGGCGAGGACGAGCCGGCGCCGGCCCGCCGGGGCCGTCCGCGCAAGGGCGAGTGACGCCGGCGCGGGAGACCTTCACGCGGGCGGTGCCGAGGCTTGGTGTCCCCGGTGAAGGTGGAGGCAGATCGAGCCGCGGGCCGCTCCGCACCCGTCCAAGGTGCGCGCCGTGAGGCCGTCGGACAAAGAAAAACCCCCGCCGAATCGGCGGGGGCTGAACTTCGGCAGCTGGAACCTGGCGGCCTGCACCCGGCAGGCCGCTCCGATGTCCCGCCTACTTGCGGCGCGCCTTGCGGGCGGCGTAGCGGGCGTCGCGGGCGGCCTTGCGCTCGATCTCCGCGGCCGCCTCGCGCTCGGCCGCCTCGGCCGCCTCGCGCTCGGCGCGGGCCTTGGCCTCCGCCTCCTCGGCCGCCCGGCGCTCGGCCTCGGCCTGCTTGGCGGCCTCGCGCTCCGCGGTGCGGGCGGCCCGGGCCTCGGCGATCTTCTGGCGCTCCGCCAGGCGGGCCTGGACCTCCGGATCGTCGGCGGCGGGCTTGGCCCGGAACTTCTCCAGCAGGGCCTTCTTCGCGTCCGCGGACGTGCTCCGCCGATCGTTGAAGTTCTGGTCCTTGAAGCCGGCCATCGTGTTCGTCTCGTCGTCCTGCGTGCGAAGGCGCGTCCGTCCGTGGGAATCGCGCCGGGATCCGTCATGGTCTGTCCGGCTCCCGCGCCATGCGCGAGGGCCGTCGCACGTGCTCTAGCGCCGACGGCGTCCGGTTTCAAAGCCAAAGACGCCGCGGTCACCCAAGTGAGGGGCGCAACCTCGGCCGATCGGGGTAAAACCGCGACCTTGGGTCAGGGGATTGTCAAGGTTTCCCCGGCAGGTTCGCCGGGCGGTGGCGATCCCCTGCCGGAGGAGACCTCATGCGTGCGATCGTCCTCGACGATGCCGAACTCAACAACCTCCTGATGCTCGAGGCGTTGCGGCCGATCGCCGATTGCCGGCCGCAGAGCTTCACCCGGCCGGCCGACGCGCTCGCCTTCGCGGCCTCCCATGCCGACGAGATCGGCATCGTCCTGACCGATTACGAGATGCCCGGGATGGACGGGCTCGCGGTGATCCGGGCCCTGCGGGCGCTGCCTGGCTTCGCGCACGTGCCGATCGTGATGGTGACGAGCTTCGACCAGCGCGCCCTGCGGCGGTCCGCCCTGGAGGCCGGCGCGACCGACTTCGTCAACAAGCCCTGCGACCCGGTCGAGATCCGCGCCCGCGTCACCAACCTGCTCGCCCTGCGCCGGGCCCATCAGGCCGAGCAGGCCCAGGCCGCCCGGCTCGCCCGGGAGGTCGCCGCCGCGGTGGCCGAGGTCGAGGCGCGCGAGCGCGAGATCGTCACGGTGCTGATGCGCGCGGCCGAGCACCGCGACACCGATACCGGCGACCACGTCGCCCGGGTGGCGACCTACGCCCTGCTGATCGCCGAGGCCCTCGGCCTGCCGCCCGAGCAGTGCCGGCTGATCAGCCTCGCCTCGACGATGCACGACGTCGGCAAGATCGCGATCCCCGACGCGATCCTGCTCAAGCCCGGTCCCCTGACTCCCGAGGAGCGCCGGGAGATGGAGCGCCACGCCGAGCGTGGCGCCCGCATCCTGGCCAACAGCTCCTCCGACGTGGTGCGCCTCGCCGCCGAGATCGCGGTGAGCCACCACGAGCGCTGGGACGGCGCCGGCTATCCCAACGGGCTGTCCGGCACCGCCATCCCGCTCCCGGGCCGCATCGTCGCGGTGGCCGACGTGTTCGACGCCCTGACCAGCGACCGGCCCTACAAGCGCGCCTGGACCCTGGAGGCCACCCACGCCTTCCTGCTGCGGGAGGCCGGGGCGCATTTCGATCCGGCGGTGGTCGACGCCTTCCTGTCCCGCTGGGACGCCGTCGCGGACCTGGTCGGCCAGGCCGCGAGCCGCGCCGCCTGAGAGGATTCGAGGCCGTGACGACCGGGATGACGGATGCACCGGAAGACTCTTTTCCCGCGGACGGGCCGGGACAGAACCGGAGCCTGCGCGCCCGGGTGATCCGCGCCGGGGATCCCGGCGCGGAAACCGGCGGACCGACGCAGAGCCTGCCCGGCCCCCGCGGGCGGCCTTTGCGGCTGCGTGCCGCGTTCCGGGCGGGGCGCGCCCAGGCGTCCGGTGCCGACATCACCCCTGCCGAGGCTCCCGCCGAAGGCGTCCGGGTCGGCGCCGCGCGGATCGAGGCCGTGCCCGTTCCGGCCGAAGCCCCTCCGCCGGCCCCGTCTTCGGCTCCGTCTCCCGCGCCCTCCCGTCCGGCCCGCAGCCTCGCGGCCCGCCTTGGCCGGACGGTGCTCGGCGCGGTGATGGTCGCGCTGGCGACCGGCACGGCGCTCGGCGCCTGGTCGGAGGTCGACCGCTACGCCGCCGACACGCGCCGGGCGCTCACCGGCCTCGCCTCGGTCTTCGCCGCCGCCGCCGCGGGCGCCGCCGCGGCGGACGACGCCGCCGGCGCCCACGCGGCGCTCCGGGCGATCGGTCGCCAGGACGGCATCGTCTATGCCGGGCTGACCCGCCCGGACGGCACGGCGCTCGCCGAGCAGGGAACGGGCCTGCGCCTCGCCGACGACCTCGACCTCGACGAGGCGGGCCTGACGCCGCTCGCCCTCGTTCTGGCCCGCACGGTCAAGGTCAGCGTGCCGGTGGTGGAGAACGCCCGGATCGTCGGGCGGGTGACCCTGATCGCCGACACCGCCGACCTCGTCGGGCGCCTGTTCGACGTGGTGCGCAACGCCCTGATGGCTGCTGCCCTCGCCATGGCGGTCGGCTTCGCGGTGGCCTGGCGCCTCGGCCGCGCCCTGACCCGGCCGCTCACGGCGCTCGCCCGCACCATGGACGCGGTGCGCGAGAACCACGATTACGGCCGCCACGCCGTGCTGCCGTCCGGCGCCGAATCCGGCGACGAGGTCGGCCGGCTGGCGACGAGCTTCAACGGCCTCATCGACGCGGTGCGCGAGCGCGACCACCGCCTCGTCGAGCACCAGGGCCGGCTGGAGCAGGAGGTGAGCGACCGCACCCACGACCTCAGCGAGGCCAAGGAGGCGGCGGAGGCGGCCAACAGCGCCAAGTCGTCGTTCCTGGCGACGATGAGCCACGAGATCCGCACGCCGATGAACGGCATGCTGGTGATGGCCGAACTCCTCGCCGCCGCCGAGCTGCCGGCACGCCAGCGCCGCTACGCCGAGGTAATCGCGCGCTCGGGGCAGAGCCTGCTCGCGATCATCAACGACATCCTGGACTTCGCCAAGGTCGAGGCCGGCAAGCTCACCCTGGAGCGCATCGCCCTCGATCCGGCCGAGGTGGCCGACACCGTCGCGACCCTGTTCGGCGAGCGCGCCCGGGGGAAGGGGCTCGACCTCGCGGCTTACGTCGCGCCGGACGTGCCGCGGACGATCCAGGGCGATCCCGTCCGGCTCGGCCAGGTGCTGGGCAACTTCGTCAACAACGCCCTCAAGTTCACCGAATCCGGCCACGTGCTGGTGCGGATCGAGACGGTGGACCGGGGCGCGACCCTGCGCCTGAGCGTGTCCGACACCGGCATCGGCATCCCGGCCGAGACCCTGCCGACCATCTTCTCCGCCTTCTCGCAGGCGGACGGCTCGACGACCCGGCGCTTCGGCGGCACCGGCCTCGGCCTGTCGATCGCCGAGCGCCTCGTGTCCGCGATGGGCGGGCGGATCGGGGTCGAGAGCACCGTCGGCCAGGGCTCGACCTTCTGGGCCGAGATTCCCCTCGACGGCGCCGACCCGGTCGAGCCGGTGCTGCGGGCGGGCGGGATCGTGCCGGCGGTCGTCGTCGCGGTGACGGGCGATGCGACGCGCCTCGTCCTCACGGAAGGCCTGCGCGAGGCCGGCTTCGCGCCGGGCGAGGGGGGCCAAGGCGCGCATCACCTCGTCGAGGCCGGCGATCTCGCCCGGGCCGGGCGCCGCCCGGCGGGGGCCGGCCGGGTCCTCGCCATCGCGGCGATGGGCGATCCGAGCGGGGCCGCGGTGCTGTCCTCGAGGCTCGCCGACGCCCTGCTGCGCTGGCCGCTCGCGCAGGGCGAGTGGCACCCGGCCCTCGCGGCGCTCGCCACGGGGGGCAGCTTCGCGGGCATCGGCGCCGAGGCCGGCCCGGTCGCCGTTCTGCCGCGCTTCCCCGCCGCGCGGGTGCTGGTGGCCGACGACAACCCGGTCAACCGCGAGGTCGCGGCCGAGGCGCTGGGCCGCCTCGGCGTGACGCGGGTGGTGACCGTGGAGGACGGGTTCGGGGCGCTCGAGGCGGTCCGCGAGGGCGGGTTCGACCTGATCCTGATGGACGGTTCGATGCCCGGTCTCGACGGCTTCGACGCCGCCCGGGCGATCCGGCAATGGGAGGCCGCGACCGGCTCGAGCCCCGTCCACATCGTGGCGGCGACCGCCCACGTCGTCGGCACGGCGGCCGGGGCCTGGCGCGAGGCCGGGATGGACGGCGTGCTGGCGAAGCCCTTCACCCTGACCGACCTCGCCCGCACGCTGGCGGCGGCCCTCGGCACGAGCGGGGAAACGGGCGCGGCGCCGGAGCCGGGCGATGTCGCGGAGGCGGAGTCCTCGACCTCGCTCCTCGATTCCGACACCCTGGCCGGGCTCGCCGAGATGGCCGAGGGCTCCGGCTCGGCCTTCGTCGAGCGGGTGCTCGGGCTGTTCGCCGCCCACGGGCCCGACGGCCTCGCGGCCCTGCGGGCGGCGGACGACGCGGAGGCCGCGGGCCGGGCGGCGCACGGGCTCAAGTCGATGAGCCTCAATGTCGGCGCAGCGGCCCTCGCCGCGCATCTGCGGGAGATCGAGCACGCGGCCCGGGTCGAGGGGCGCGTGCCGGACGAGGCGGCGCTGGCGCCGCTCGATCGCCTGCTCGCCGACAGCATCGCGGCGCTCTACGGGTATTTCGGGCTGGAGACCCCCGCGCCGCCGTTGCGCGACGCTGCCTGAGTCCGGCGGCACGGGAACGAATGCAGCGCCAGTGACCTCGACGCAAGGCGTATCCGCATGGCGAGCCCTTACGCCACGCGGCGCCGATGCGCCAAGCTGGCCGATGACGTCTCGGTCCCGACCGGGGTGATGGCTGATCCGACGGCGCGCCGAAATCTATGGCTTCAGCGCGTATCCACCATCGGGATAGAGAGTCGATCCGGTCATGAAGCGATTGGTCATCAGAAACAGAATGGCCTGCGCGACTTCGTCTTCGGTCCCTGTCCGTCGCAAGAGCGCCATGTCCCGCCAGCCCTCGAAAGCCGTCTCGCGCACGGCATCAGGACGGCTCCGCCACAATGAGCCGTCGATCGTGCCCGGGGACACCGTGTTCACGCGCATCGGTGCCAGTTCGATGGCCAACGCGCGCCCCAATCCCTCGATGGCACTATTGCACGCGGCATAGGCCGACCCGCCTTTCAAGGGTCTCGCACCGGCCGCTCCCGCCATCAGAGTGATGGAGCCCGACGACGAGAGATACGGCAGCGCAGCCCGGACGGCGCGGTATTGGCCCCAGAACTTCGAGCGGAACGGGCTCTCGGCGGCATCGTCGTCCGGGTCGTCGATGGCTACGACGCGATAGGTCGCTGCGGTGACCAGCAGGTGATCGAAGCGGCCGACCTGCGCGAAGAAGGTCTGGATCGAGGCCGGATCGGCCGTATCGACCTCGATCGCGCGAGCCTCGGCGCCCAGTCCGGCTATCGCGGCGTCAAGCCTGTTCCGGGATCGCCCGCCCACCACGAGCCGAGCCCCTTCGCCGTGTGCCATGTTGGCGACGGCGAGGCCTATTCCCGAGCCCCCTCCGATAATCACCACCGTCTCGCCTTGTAGGCGCATCGCCAGATCTCCATCACAGTCGCCGGGCATCGCCCGATCCGGGGGCGATCGATCTCGTTAGCGTTTGAGATACGGCCAGATGCTCCCTCTGGAGGAGGTTGCGCCCTCCATGCACCAGGCGCTCTCTCACGATATCATGTACTTCCGCAACGGCACCACCGACCCGGGCGTCGGTCTGGATCAGAACGGTCATGTCCGCAAGGTCAGCCGCGCTTCCGTGCTGACCACGAGTTGAAGGCATGGGCGGCCTTCGCTCGCACCTGCGCCGCCAAAGTGAACCGCAGCCAGAGAGTGTATACTGGGCACCGTACAAATCCTGCGGGACGATGTTTGCGGGTGACGGGAATCACCGCAGGCGACAGGACCCATCCGGCATCCCGCAGCGTTACTCCCGTCAGCCACGGCCACGCTCGCCGGGCGCGACGGAGGCTCAGAGCACATGGCCCACGAGAGCAGCGGCGCGATCTACACCGCCGCCGGCGCCAACCTGGCGATCGCTGCGGCGAAGTTCGTCGGCGCCTTCTTCACCGGAAGCAGCGCGATGCTGGCCGAGGGCGTCCACTCGGTGGTCGACACCGCCAACCAGATCCTCCTGCTCGTCGGCCTGAAGCGGGCGCAACGGCCGGCGGATGCCCGCTTCCCGTTCGGCTACGGCCGCGAGGTTTATTTCTACGCCTTCCTGGTGGCGCTCCTGATCTTCCTCGGCGGCGGCGCCTTCGCGGTCTACGAGGGCATCCACAAGCTCCAGCACCCGGAGCCCGCCGCCGACGCGGTGATCTTCGGGCGCAGCATCCCGGGCTTCACTGTCAACCTCGCGATCCTCGGCTTCGCGGTCGCGGCCGAGGGCTATTCCTGCTTCGTCGCCCTCAAGGCGTTCTGGGGCGAGAAGGGCGAGCGGCCGCCGATCACCGCGATCCGCCGCAGCAAGGATCCGGCCCTGTTCACCGTGCTGGTCGAGGACGTGGCGGCGCTCACCGGCCTCGTCGTGGCGCTGGCCGGCGTGATCCTGGCGGAGACCCTGGAGCAGCCCGCCTACGACGGCATCGCCTCGATCGTCATCGGGCTGATCCTGATCGGCATGGCGATCTTCCTGATGATCGAGACCCACGGCCTGCTCGTCGGCGAGGCGGCGGAGCCCGAACTCGTCGCCGGCCTGCACGAGATCGTCCGGTCCGAGCCGGGGGTGCAGCACGTCAACGAGGTGCTGACGCAGCATCTCGGCCCGGCCGACATCCTGGTCAATGTCAGCCTCGACATGGACGATCGCCTCTCCGCCGGCGAGATCGAGCGGCTGGTCGGTCGCCTGGAGACGCGGATGAAGGCGTTGAGCCCCAAGGTGCGACGCGTCTTCATCGAGATCCAGGCCCGGCACGATGCCGCCGCCCGGCAGCCGGACAAGGTCGCCTGACCCCCGCACCGGCCCCGCCACGCCGGATCGCTCAGCCCCTCATCCGGCCGCCGCTGGCGGTCGGAACTGCGCCAGAGCTCTCGACCGTGGCCTCTCGTTCCCAATACCGCCCCCGGATAGATTTTTATGCAATTATCGGCAACGTGAATTCAAAAGTTACAACCTTGAGTATATTCAGCTTGGTTGTATCGTGCTGAAATCCACAGGAACTACCTGATTTGACCCCTGCGTTGCTGCTACCAGCTTGCGAACGAGCATGAGAGTTGCCACCAAGTCTGAGGGACCGGGTGATCGCGCCTGCGGACTTGGGTAGCGGACGGTCCTCAAGAAGACCGGGTGGCGGCACGGCGCCGGGCCGGCCCCGCTGCAACGCCTCCGTCCACCACACTCTCGAAGCGGAACCCCCAGAATGTCAGACGTGGATACTCAGGATCAGGAGCCGGGCGAACTCGTCATGCTCACGGCCGATATCGTCTCGGCCTACGTGTCGAAGAACTCGGTCCCGGTCGGGGAGCTCGGCAGCCTGATCGCCGCCGTGCACTCGTCCCTCGAGCGCGTCGCCGCCCCTCCGGCGCCCGAGCCCGAGAAGCCCACGCCGCCGGTGCCGATCCGCAAGACCGTGACGCCGGACTACATCATCAGCCTGGAGGACGGTAAGCCCTACAAGTCGCTCAAGCGGCACCTCACCACCCGCGGTCTCTCGCCCGAGCAGTACCGCCAGAAGTGGGGCCTGCCGCACGACTACCCGATGGTCGCCGCGACCTACGCCGCCCAGCGCTCCGAACTCGCCAAGAGCTCCGGCCTCGGCCAGCAGCGCAAGAATCGCGGGCGGTAAGGGGCGTCCCGCGCCCGGGTGCCCGTCGATCGGGGCCCGAGCCGACACCCACGCTGTCATCCCGGGGCCGCGAAAGCGGAACCCGGGATCCATAATCGCTGACGATGCAGGACGAGGCAGACCGCGATCCGCCTCGTTCTCCGACGTCAGCAGTTATGGATTCCGGGCTCTCGCCTGCAGCGAGCCCCGGAATGACGAGGCGGATGGCAAGTCGCTCCGCCCGCCCGCTCGCGCAGGCCCTCAGGCCGCGTCCGGATCCCGGGGTGCCGCCGGGGCGAACAGGTCCTCGGGCGGGTCGACGACGACCCGGCGGCCCGCGACGTCGATCTCGGGCACGAAGGCCTTGGTGAAGGGCAGGAGGGCCGGGCTGCCGCCCGTGGCCGGTGCGATTTCCAGGAGATCGCCGCCGCCGTAATTCGGCACCGCCCGCACAGTGCCCACGGACTTGCCGTCGCGATCCACCACCGCCAGCCCGACGAGGTCGGCGGCGAAGAACTCGTCCTCGTCCTCCGGAGCCCCGAGGCGGTCGCGGGCGACGTAGAGGGCGAGCCGGTTCAGGCTCTCGGCCCCGTTGCGGCCGGAGACGCCGGCGACGCGGGCGATCAGCATGTCGGGAGCGCCGGCGGCGGGGCGCAGGGACGCGATCTCGACGAGGCGGCCGTCAGCCCCGGTGAGCGGGCCGTAGGACCCGATCGCGGTCGGGTCGGCGGTGTAGGATTTCAGCCGCACCTCGCCATTGAGGCCGTGGGCGCGACCGAATTCGCCGAGCAGCACGAATCCGGGATCGGCGGCGATCCCGGATTCAGGCCTGACAGGCGCAGGGTTGGCGCGCTGCGGCGCCGGCGCGCCTGCGCCCCGACGCGGATCGGACTCCCCCCGGCCGGGCCCTTTGGGGGCCTGGCCGCGCGGGGGGCGGGCGTCGGGGCGGCGCGCCACGGTCTTCAGGCTTACTCGGCCGAGTCGGCGGCGGCGCCGGCCTTCTCGGCGCGGGCGGCGGCGCGCTCCTTGGCCTTGGTGCCCGGCTCGGCCTTCTGCGGGTTGCTGCGGGCCGGGCGCTTGGCGAGGCCGGCGGCGTCGAGGAAGCGCAGGACGCGGTCGGTCGGCTGGGCGCCCTTGGCGAGCCAGGCCTGGACCTTCTCGGTCTCCAGGATGACGCGGGCCGGATCATCCTTCGGCTTCATCGGGTCGTAGGCGCCGACCTTCTCGATGAAGCGGCCGTCCCGGGGGGCGCGGGCGTCGGCGACGACGATGCGGTAGTACGGGCGCTTCTTGGCGCCGCCGCGGGTGAGGCGAATCTTGAGGGACATGGGTCTCTTCCTGTCGTGAGGTTGGGAGGAACGTTTCGACGTCGCGGGCGGGGAGGGGCCTTGCCCCTGACCGCCTACTTCTTCTTGCCGAAGGGGAGGCCGCCGAGGCCGGGCAGGCCCGGGAGCTTGGCCCCGAGGCCCGGCAGGCCGGGGGCGGCGGGAGGCGCCTTGCCGGCCGGGCCGGGCGCCTTGGCACCGCCGAGGCCCGGGGGCATCGGCGGAAGGGTGGTGCCGGGGGGCAGGGATTTCTGCAGCTCGGCGAGCATCTCGGGGGTGGGCTGGGGCATGCCGCCCATCATCTTGCCCATCGCCCCCATGCCGCCGCCGCCGAGCCCGAACATGCTGCCGAGCGCCTGGCCGATGCCGCGCTTACCCGAGCCCATGGCCTTCATCATGTCGGCCATGGTGCGGTGCATCTTGAGGAGCTTGTTGATCTCCGAGACGTCGACGCCGGCGCCCTTCGCCACGCGCTTCTTGCGCGAGGCCTTGAGCACGTCGGGGTTGCGGCGCTCCTCGGGGGTCATCGACGAGATGATGGCGCGCTGGCGCTTGAACATCTTCTCGTCGAGGTTGGCGCCCTCGACCTGCTTCTTGATCTGGCCCATGCCGGGCAGCATGCCCATCAGGCCGCCGATGCCGCCCATCTTCTCCATCTGGGCGAGCTGCATCGACAGGTCGTCGAGGTCGAACTTGCCCTTGCGCATCTTCTCGGCGACGCGAAGGGCCTGTTCCTGGTCGATGGTCTCGGCCGCCTTCTCGACGAGCGAGACGATGTCGCCCATGCCGAGGATGCGGTTGGCGACGCGGGCCGGGTGGAACTCCTCGAGGGCATCCACCTTCTCGCCGGTGCCGACGAGCTTGATCGGCTTGCCGGTGACCGCGCGCATCGAGAGCGCCGCGCCGCCGCGGGAATCGCCGTCCATGCGGGTGAGCACGATGCCGGTGACGCCGAGGCGTCCGTCGAAGGCGCGCGCCGTGTTGACCGCGTCCTGGCCGGTGAGCGCGTCGGCGACGAGCAGCACCTCGTGCGGGTTCGTGGCCGCCTTGACGTCGGCAGCCTCCTGCATCAGCGCCTCGTCGAGGGTGACGCGGCCGGCGGTGTCGAGCATCACCACGTCGAAGCCGCCGAGGCGGGCGGCCTCCATGGCACGCTTGGCGATCTGCACCGCCGACTGGCCGGCGACGATCGGCAGCGACTCGACGCCGACTTGGCTCGCCAGCACCGCCAGCTGCTCCATCGCGGCCGGGCGGCGGGTGTCGAGGGAGGCGAGCAGCACCCGGCGCTTGTCGCGCTGGGTCAGGCGGCGGGCGATCTTGGCGGTGGTGGTGGTCTTGCCCGAGCCCTGGAGGCCGACCATCAGGATGCCGACGGGGGCGGGCGCGTTGAGGTCGATGACCCCGGCCTCGCCGCCGAGCATCGCCACGAGCTGGTCGTTGACGATCTTCACGACCATCTGGCCGGGCGTCACCGACTTCAGCACCACGGCGCCGACGGCCTGCTCGCGCACCTTCTCGGTGAAGGAGCGCACCACCTCGAGGGCGACGTCCGCCTCCAGCAGGGCGCGGCGCACCTCGCGCAGGGCGGCGGTGACGTCGGCCTCGGTCAGGGCGCCGCGGCGGGTCAGCCCGGACAGGATGCCGGAGAGGCGGTCGGAGAGGCCTTCGAACATGCGCGTCGTCTCCGGGGATCTACTCGTTCACGCCCGCGGAGGCGGCGCGCCGGGCCTGCAGGGCGCCCTCGAAATGGGTGACCGCCCGCTCGAACTTGTCGCGGCAATCGGGATTGCAGAAGCCCACGACCGCGCCGTTGTAGAGCGTCAGCGAATCCGCCGCGATCGGCTTGCCCGACCAGGGGCAGAGCGCGTTCACCGCGTCCTCGATGCGCAACGGCGTGGGGTCGGTCCTGGTCATCCGGTCTCCTGCGGAGCCGCCCGGCTTCGGGCAGCGGGTGGCGAGGTCGTACGCAACGCCAGTCGCGCCCGAGGGCGCGTCGCGCTGTCGGGCGTTGACCTCCGGCCTCACGGGGCCGGTCGGCGTCGAGACGAGACCTCGTCTTCTGAAGGGCGCGGCCTAGCCCCCTGCGCCAGCGATGTCAATGTCCGGGATGCGGCCGATCGACGTCGGGGCCGCATTTACCGCTTCTTAACCATGCGGGAGGTTAACTGTCGGTCAAGATTCGCGAGGAGATGCGGCGTGTCCGAACCGGCCTTGAAGACGCAGACCACCGCCGCCGCGCGGCAGCCCTCGGGCCCGTTGCAGGACTGGCTCGCGACCCTGTCGCGGATCGACGCCGCCGACCAGGCCCGCGCCGCGCCGCGCCGGCCGGCCGAGCCCCAGCCGAGCTGGGAGCCCCGCATCGTCGCCCCAGCCGAACCGGTGCTGACGGCCGAGCCCGAGGCGCCGCCGGCCTCGCCAACGGCCGCGGAGCAGGACGACCTCGCGGCTTTGATGGCCGAGAACATGATGCTCAAGGCCCGGCTGCGACAGGAGCACGGGCGCTACGACGAGCTGCAGTCCCTGCTGGCTGACGAGCTGCGCTCCCTGCGCGCCCATGTCCAGCACGAGGTCGACAAGGCCGAGGAGCTGCGCGCCGAGCGCGACCTGTGGATGGCCCGGGCCGAGGCCCTGGCCCAGCCGCTGTTCCAGCCGCGACGCTGAAACGAAGCGGCCGCGCCCGTCCGACACTCCCGCGTCACATCCCGCGCCCCGGCATCGCTGCCGGAGCGTTTTACCGTCGAGGGCCGGCCGCTCCCGGAGGAGGATCCGCGCCGGGGGGCGCGGATCGCGGGATCAGGCCCGCTTTGCTTCCGCGGCGCCGACGACCTCGCCGTAGATCACGGCCAGTTCCTGCGCCTGCTGGTCCGCATTCCGGATCGGGGCGGCGTAGTCGGGCGAGCGCAGGTGGGTCTCCGGGTTCGCATCAATGAACCGGAGCGCGGCGAGCAGGCCGGACTCGTCCGCGACGTCGACCACGTAGCCGTTGCGGCCCTCGACGACGCAATCGGCCACCGCGCCGCGGTTGGAGGCGACGACCCAGCAGCCGGAGGCGATCGCCTCCCGGGTGACGAGGCCGTAGCTCTCCGGCCAGACCGACGGAGCCAGCAGCACGTCGATATGGGCGTAGAGGCCGCCGACATTCGACTGCGAGAACTTGCCCCGGATCTCGACCGGCACGTTGCCCCACAATTCCTCCACCCGCTCGCTCGGGTGCATGGCATGGTCGATCAGCAGCAGGCTGAGATTCTCGAACCTCTCGTTGATGATCACGTTGCGGATCAGGCCGTAGCCCTTGTGGTCGGCCAGGCCGCCGATGAAGCCGAGACGGACCCGGCCGGTCGGGCTCGCGGTCCGGTGGACCTCCGGCAGGCGCGACACGCCGTTCTCGACCACCTCGATCCGGTCGAGGCCGACGCCGCGGCACAATTCGCCGAAGGGTTGCGACACGGTCAGCACGCGCGCGGCGCCCTTGATGCAGCGCAGCAGCGTCCGCGCCCGGGCGTAGCCGTCGCTCACGTAGGTGTCGAGGGAGGCCTTGCCGCTGAAGTCGTAGGTCTCCACCACCCGGTTGCCGTTGGTCAGGAACTGGTGCGGCGAGATCCACCAGCCGTCATGCATCGTGATCAGGTAGGGGATGCGGCGCCGGATCGCGGCGGTGACGCAACTCGTGGTCAGCCGCTGGATGCAGTGGAAGTGGATCAGGTCCGGATCGATCCGGTCGAGGACGCGATCGAAGACGCGACCCATCTCGGGATCCTCGACCAGGGCGTCGATGTCGGGGTGGTCGCCGGCGGTGATGCAGAACACCCGCACGCCGTCGCGCACGTACCAGTCGAGGCCGTAGGGGACCGGCCCGCCTTCCAGGGTGCAGATCACGTCGATCTGCCACTCGGGTCCCAGGATCGTGCGCAGCGAGCGGACGTTGTCGTGGACGACCCGGGTCGCGCCGCCGATGGCCTGCGGCGGGTAGAACACGTTGACGATGACGAGCTTCCTGCGCGGGGCGAGCTGGCGGGAGGTCGACCGGTCGATGATCCGGCGGAGCTCCCCGGCCTGCCGCTCCAGCCCGTAGCGGTCGAGCACGACCTGCCGCGCCGCCTCGCCGATCCGCCGACGCTCGTCGGACGAGCGGACCAGGCGGTCGAGGGCAGCGTGGAACGCCGCGCTCGAGTCGCACAGGAAGCCGGTCTCGCCCTCGACGATCACCTCGCGATGCGTCTGCGTGCCGCTGACCACGGACGGGATGCCGAACATCGCGGCCTCCATCCATTTGATCTCGCTCTTGCAGTCGTTGAATACGTCCGGCACCAGCACCGAGATGTTGATGTCGGCCTCGCGCAGCAGGTCCCAGTACGACGCGACGTTGGCGATCGGCCGCGAGGCGATGATGTACTCCGCCCAGGGGCGCAGCAGCGCCGAGAGCGTGATGTCGCCGATCACCACGACGCGGATCCGGTCGCGATGGGTCTCGAACAGCCGCGCCAGGGCCGGCTCGATCAGCTGCTCGAAGTCGAGTTTGTGGGCCTTGGTCCCGGAGCCGTAGAAGATCGTGACGACGTCGCCGGTCTTCGTCGCCTCCCCCCGCATGCTGACGAGATGCGCGCTGTGGAGCGCGTTCGGCTGGTGGAAGACCGTCCCGGTCCTGACCCGGCCTTCGAGGTGCCGGGCGAGGCTCGGCGTCGAGACCATGCCGTAATCGCACAACGACGCGGCCTCGGCGAACAGGCTGACGCCGCAGGCCATCGACGCGTGCTGACGGGCATCGATCAGCCCGGCATAGCTTTCGAGCGCAGGCGGAAAATACGTCGAGTCGAACACCAGGTCGTCGATGTCGTAGATCGTTACGATGCCGAGATCGGCGGTCTTGTCGATCGCGTCAATGACGTTAGGGAATGCCGGAACCCGGTAGAAGATCGTGTAGTCGGTCTCCGCGAGGTCGGCCATGTAGGCGTCATGGTCTTTGGTATAGTTGTAGACCTTGACCTCGTAGCCGGCCGCCGCGAGCTGCTCGGCGCGCTGGTCGACCCGGTAGAAGCGGCACTGCGCCAGATCGCAATTGGCGTAGACGGCGACGCGGCGGACCCGGTCCGCGCTGACCACCGGCCGTTCCCCATCCCGGGCCAGGCGCTGCGCCGCCTCGGTCACCCGCGCGCGCGCCTCGTCGTAGCCGGCATCGAGGGCGACGTCCGCGCTCTTCTCCCAGACGTCGTAGAAGTACTTTTCCCGGGTCTCGCGCAAGCGGCGGCGCAGGCCGACATCTCCCGGATACTTGGTCACGCCCGCCGCGATGGCGCGCTCGGCGGCCTCCGGCTCGCCGAGATCCAGGAGGCCCTGGGACAGGTGGATGAAGGTCCACTCGTTGCTGCGGTCGAGGGCGACGATCTGCCGGCGCAGGCTGGTGGCCAGGGCCAGGTTGCCGCCGCGATGGATGAGGTCCGCCCGGTGATTGAGGCCGCGGGGATGATCGGGGAGGCGGGCCAGGGCGCGGGCATAGAGCTCGGCCGCCTCGACGCTCCTGCCCTGCCTGGCGCGGGCATCCGCGACGTCGACGAAGAAGGCGGCGACCGCGGGCTCGCTCACGTCCAGCGTCCAGGCGAGCAGGTCGTCGATGATCCGGCTCGGCTTGGTCCCCCGTCCGATCTGCGGTGCGATCGCCGCATCGACCGCGCGCGGCAGCTTCGCCCCGTGGGTCTGGTGCACGAGCACCCGCAGGTTCGGGTAGAGCGGGTCGTCCGCGCCGCTCCTCAGCCAGCGTGCGTAGCGCTCCTGCCGCGACGAGGAGGTCGGGCCGTCGCTCTCGTACTCGGCACGGAAGAAGTCGTCATCGAACGCGCCCCGGCGCGAGATGTCGAACTGCTCGTGCTGGCCGACCTCGCAGAAATGCCGGATGCATTCGGCGCGGTTGAAGAACTGATCGCTTTGTCTCAGCTGCTGGTAGCGGTAGAGATCGTGATCGAAATACTCAGAAAAATACGGGATGTTGATGTCGTGGAATTTCGCGATCTCGTCTTCGTTGAAATAGATCGGCTGGTCGTCCGGCGGCTGCAGCCGCTGCTTGACGGCGGCGACCGCCTCCTCGACGCTCATGCCCCGCGGAACGGTCACGCCGTACAATTGCGCGATGAAGGTCGGATCGTAGAAGAGGGGAAGGTAGCTGCGATTCTCGGCCCGTCCGTGCTCGGCATAGTGCCTCAGGCGCCCGGCATTCGACGCGATCACGCGCGCGATGTCGGGATTGCAGACGACGTAGCTCGCGAGGTTGAAGCTTGGCGGGAGACCGGTTCCGGCGGGGCCGGCCGTCGGGTGCGACGCGCCGCCATAGGGCCGCTTCTCCGCCCGGCCATGCTCGATGTAGTGGAGGGCGCCTTGAAAATCCCACGTGATCGCGGCCGCGACGTCCGGATTCAGCCGGAGATACGTCGCGACGTCGAAATCGTTCGGCAGCTTGTCGCTGGCCGTCGCCGCCGCGCGGGCGCTCGCTTCGTTCGGGAAGCGCCCTTCGCTCCGCCCGAACTCTTCCCAGTGCTTGACGACCGCATCATCCGTCGCATCGGCGACGTCCGCGTAGTAGGCGCGATAAAAATCGACGTCGAGCGCCGCATCCTTCTTGCGTGCGATGCGTCGCGCCAGCTTGAAGAAACTCATCTCGCCCCTCGCGGTTGCCAGTCGTCTTGCCAAATACTTGTATATGATATTTCGTCATGGGAGCGCGGTCTGAAATTATGACAGTGCTAATCTCGGATCGCGCTTGCTTCAAGGGGCGTAATATTTCTCTCGCATTGCAAAAATCGAGAGGATGTATGAGCCGGGCGACGACAATGTCAAGCTGTCCCGGTTCGCGGGCCTGGCCAGCTTGACCCGCCGCCCGACGGTCGGACCGGGCGCACCCGGTCCGGATGGCCCCCTCGGCACTCGGTGGCTTCGCGAGATCATTTCCCGTCCGGCGCAAAATGCTCTAGAGCGACGCCGCCATCTCACGTAGCCACCATGTCGCACAATAGCTTCGGCCATCTCTTCCGCGTCACCACCTTCGGCGAGAGCCACGGCCCGGCCCTCGGCTGCGTCGTCGACGGCTGCCCCCCGCTGATCCCGCTCGAGGCGGCGGAGATTCAGGCGGAGCTCGACCGCCGCCGGCCGGGCCAGTCGCGCTTCACCACCCAGCGCCAGGAGCCGGACCAGGTCCGCATCCTCTCCGGGGTGTTCGCGGACGAGCGCACGGACGGGCGCCAGCTCACCACCGGCACGCCGATCGCGCTCATGATCGAGAACGTCGATCAGCGCTCCAAGGATTATTCGGAGATCCGCGACAGCTACCGGCCCGGCCACGCCGATTACGCCTACGACGCCAAGTACGGCATCCGCGACTATCGCGGCGGCGGCCGCTCCTCGGCCCGCGAGACCGCCGCCCGGGTGGCGGCGGGGGCCGTCGCCCGCAAGGTGCTGCCCGGGGTGACGATCCGCGGCGCCCTGGTGCAGATCGGCCCGCACGCGATCGACCGCGCCCGCTTCGACTGGGACGAGGTGAACAACAACCCGTTCTTCTGCCCCGATGCCACCGCAGCAATGCAGTGGGCGGAGTATCTCGACGGCATCCGCAAGGCCGGCTCCTCGGTCGGCGCGGTGATCGAGGTGGTGGCCGAGGGCGTGCCGGTCGGCCTCGGCGCTCCGGTCTACGGCAAGCTCGACGCGGACCTCGCCGCCGCCATGATGTCGATCAACGCCGTCAAGGGCGTCGAGATCGGCGACGGCTTCGCGGCGGCCGCCTTGCGCGGCGAGGAGAATGCCGACGAGATGCGGCCCGGCAACGACGGCCGCCCGATCTTCCTCGCCAACCATGCCGGGGGCGTGCTCGGCGGCATCTCCACCGGCCAGCCGCTGGTCTGCCGCTTCGCCGTCAAGCCGACCTCGTCGATCCTGACCCCGCGGGCGAGCGTCAGCCGCGACAACCGCCCGGTCGACGTCCTGACCAAGGGCCGCCACGACCCCTGCGTCGGCATCCGGGCGGTGCCGGTCGGCGAGGCGATGATGGCCTGCGTGCTGGCCGATCACTGGCTGCGCCACCGCGGGCAGGTCGGGGAGGGGGCTGGTTTTCAGCCTGGATGAACGCCGCTGTCGTTTCAGTTTGACTGAAACGGTCGTCAGGCTATGACGGGGGCGTGAAACTCGGCGACTGGCTCCGACAGCAGGGCGTGACCCGCCTCGACTTCGCGCGGCGCTGCGGGCTCTCGCCGGCGGCGGTGACGGGGTTGTGCAACAATCCCGAGCCCTGGCTCTCGCGGGAGACGGCGGCTGCCGTCGCGCGGGAGACCGGCGGCGCCGTCACCCCCAACGACTTCCTGGGGAAAGAGCTTCTGGGGCTCGCGCCCCCGGGACAGGAGATGCCCGTGACCCACGCGTCCATCATCGAGGCCATCGACGCCTATGCCCGCGGCGAGATCGTGATCGTCACCGACGACGACGATCGCGAGAACGAGGGCGATCTCATCATCGCCGCTTCGCTCTGCACGCCGGAGAAGATGGCGTTCATCATCCGCAACACCTGCGGCATCGTCTGCGCGCCGATCACCGCCGCGGAGGCCAAGCGCCTGCGCCTCGAGCCGATGGTCGCCTCGAACGACGCGCCGCTCGGCACCGCCTTCACGGTCACGGTCGACGTCAAGCACGGGCTGACCACCGGCATCTCGGCCGAGCAGCGCTGCAACACCGTGCGGGCGCTCGCCAACGGCAACATGGGCGCCACCGACTTCGTGCGCCCGGGTCACGTCTTCCCGCTGATCGCCAAGGACGGCGGCGTGCTGATGCGCTCCGGCCATACCGAGGCGGCCGTCGACCTCTGCCGGCTGGCGAAGCTCCCGCCCGTCGGCGTGATCTGCGAGCTCGCCAACGACGACGGCACGGTGATGAAGGGGCCGCAGATCACCGCCTTCGCCGAGAAGCACAATCTCAAGCAGATCTCGGTCGCCGATCTGATCTCCTACCGCCAGGCCCGCGAGAAGCTGGTCGAGCGGGTCGGCACCTTCCCGGTCAAGACCGAGTGGGGCGAGCTGACCGGCTACGCCTACACCACGCCGTTCGAGCCGATGCAGCAATTCGCCTTCGTGCACGGCCGCATCGGCGAGGGCCGCGACGTGCTGGTGCGGCTGCACCGCTCGAACGTGGTGGCGGACGTGATCGAGGGCGGCCGCACCATCGAGGCGGTGATGCGCCGCTTCGCCCAGGAGGGCCGCGGCGTGCTGGTCTACCTGCGCGACGGCACCGCCGGCGTACCGCTGTCGCAGCTGCCCGATGGCGCCGGCGAGGACGGGGCCGAGGCGGCGCGCGTGCGCCAGTGGCGCGAGGTGGGCCTGGGCGCCCAGATCCTGCGCGACCTCGGCGTGGTCTCGATCCGCAACATCTCGAGCGCGGCGCGCTCCTATGTCGGCCTGTCGGGCTTCGGCATCGAGATCGTCGCCGACGAGCCGCCGGAGGGGTAGGGCGCCTCGTCGGTGCCTGCTGACATCCCCGACGTTGGTGAAACCCTCCTGGTCATCCCGGGGCCGCGAAAGCGGAACCCGGGATCCATAACCGCTGACGGTTCGGGATGCAGCGGGCCGCGTACCGCGTGGTTCCGCATCGTCGGCGGTGATGGATCCGGGATTCTCGGCTGCGCCGTGCCCCGGGATGACGCAGAGTTATACCGACCAGCCGGTCCGAATCCGTGCCGGCCGAACGCGCCCCTACCGCCCCATCAGCGTCTCGACATGGGCGGCGACCGACTTCGACAGCCCGATCAGGTCGTAGCCGCCCTCGAGCAGCGACACCACCCGGCCGCCGCAGCGGCGGTCGGCGATGCCCATCACCTCCCGGGTCGCCCAGGCGAAATCGGCCTCGGTGAGCTTCAGGTTGGCGAGCGGATCGCGCCAATGCGCGTCGAACCCGGCCGAGATCACGATCAGGTCGGGCTGGAACGCGTCGAGGCGCGGCAGCACGCCGTGGGCGAAGGCCTCGCGAAAGGTGTCGCCGTCGTCGCCGGCATGCAGCGGCACGTTGACGATGGTGTCGTGCTCGCCGCGCTCGGAGGCAGCCCCCGTGCCGGGAAACAGCGGCATCTGGTGGGTCGAGAGGTACATCACGCTGGCATCGTCCCAGAAGATGTCCTGCGAGCCGTTGCCGTGATGGACGTCCCAGTCGACGAGCGCCACCCGGGCGGCGCCGTGATGCTGCCGCGCGTGGCGCGCCGCCACCGCGGCGGTGTTGAACAGGCAGAAGCCCATGGCGCGCTCGCGCTCGGCGTGGTGGCCGGGCGGGCGCATCGCCGCGAAGGCGTTGGCGACGTGGCCGCCCATCACCTCGTCGACGGCCCGGACCGCCGCCCCCAGCGCCCGCCGCGCGGCCTCGAGCGAGCCCGGCGACATCACCGTGTCGGAATCGATGCCGACCAGCCCCTCGTCCGGCGCGGCGGCGGCGATCGCCGCGACGTAGTTCTCCGGATGCGCCAGGCCCGCCACCGCGAGGTCGGCCAGCGGCGCCTGCTCGCGCACCAGGGCGGCGAAGCGCTCGTCCTCCAGCGCCCGCTCGATCACCCGGATGCGGTCGGCCCGCTCGGGATGGCCCGGCGGCGTGTCGTGGTCGAGGGAGGCCGGATGGCAGAGGTACAGCGTCGTCATCGTGCCCGCTTCAAGCGTTCCCGTCGGCCGGTGTCATGACCGGCCGTCCCCACCCGCACCGTGGCAGGGCCATGGCCCGGACGCAACACAGGCGCGGCAACTCGCGCGGGAGCGTCATCCCCCGCTTCGCGCGCTAACGGCCACGCTTTACCCTCCACGAGACGACTGATTCGCGGGCCTGGGCCCGCCGCCTTGCAAGGTTCCGCCCCGATGCGCCGCCCCCGCCCCGTCCTCGCCCTCGTCCTGACGGGGGCCGTCTCAATGGGGGCCGTCCTGGCGCTGCCGGGCTGCATGTACCGCGCCACGCCCGATCCCGAATTGTCGGCCCGGGACAAGGAGTGGATGGCGATGGTCCCGGAGCCCGAGATCGACCGGCGCTTCGCCCGCTACATGATCGAGGACCCGACCGGCGAGGCGCCAGGCACCATCGTGGTCGAGACTAAGGAGCGGCAGCTCTACTACGTCCTGCCCGACCGCAAGGCGATCCGCTACGGCGTCACCGTCGGCGACGAGGCCTATGGCTGGACCGGCACGGCGCGGATGTTCCGCAAGGCCGCCTGGCCGGACTGGCACCCGCCGGCCGAGATGATCAAGCGCTGGCCCCACGTCCACGCGATGCAGGGCGGCCCCGCCAACCCCCTCGGTGCCCGCGCCCTCTATCTGGCGGACGGCACCGGCAAGGACACGCTCTACCGCATCCACGGCACCAACGAGCCCGAGCGGATCGGCCAGGCGGCGTCCTCCGGCTGCATCCGGATGCGCAACATCGACGTGGTCGACCTGTACAACCGGGTCGGCGCGGACGCGAAGGTGATCGTGCGGTAGACCGCCTTTACTGTCCCGAGGAGGCCCGATGTCCCCGACGCAACTCCTCGTGCCCGCCTACGCGCAGATGCTGCGCGCCCTCTCGGGCTGGCTCGACAAGGCCCGCGACCATGACGGCGCGGAGGGGGTGATGGCCCGCCGCCTGACCCCGGACATGTTCCCGCTCGCCTCGCAGGTCCGCTTCGCCTGCCTGCAGGCGCAGGAGGCCACCTACCGGCTCGGCGGCGAGCCCGTGCCGCCGGCGCTCGACGACCTCGCCCGCGAGGGACGGGAGGCCGGCGAGCGGCCCGGTACGCTGGCGGATGCGCAAGCCCGCATCGCCGAGGCCCTGGCCCGGCTCGACGCCGTCGCACCGGGCGCGCTCGATGCCGGGAGCGCCCGGCCGGTCACGCTCGAGCCCGGGGGCGGTCTGGTCTTCGACATGGCGACGGGTGACGACTACGCGCGGGACTGGGCGCTGCCGCAATTCTACTTCCACCTCGTGACCGCCTACGCGATCCTGCGCCATCATGGCGTGCCGCTCGGCAAGGCCGACTACGTCCCGCACATGTTCGGCTACCTGCGGCCGGGTTCGCTCCCACGATCCTGATCGTCCGGGACGTCGATCGCGCAGCTTTCCCGAACCCGCGTCGAAGTCGGAAACATCCTCGTCGATTGGCTCCAGCGCCGCCAGGAGCGCCAACAGATCCTTCCTGCCCGCGGCGCCTTCGTCCCGCGGGACGGGCGGCGCGGGCGGTCGGATCGGGATCGGTCATCGCGCCCTCCGGCACGAGCTGGCTTTACATTTTCGACACCGGCCCTCGCAACCCTTTAGCAACGCCGTCCCGTTGCCAGGCTTTAACCTGAACAGGGATTCAGATCTCGCCGTTAACCTGTCGAAGGCCTCCCGTCCCGCATAGTCCTTCTCACACAGGGACAAGCACCGGCACAACAAAGGCCGGGGAGGACAGACAGATGATCAACGCTTCGCTGCAACACTTCTGCAACCGTATCATCGCCGCCGGCGCCGTCAGCCTGGAGGACGTGCGCGAGCTGAACCGCATGGTGCTGCCCGACGGGCTGACCTGCCGCGACGAGGCCGACATGCTGTTCGGCCTCGACCGGGCGATCCCGCAGGCCGACGAGGCCTTCGGCGACTGGCTGGTGGCGGCAATCGTCGATTTCGCCGTGTGGGGCGAGCGCCCGACCGGCCACATCGACGCCGACACCGCCCACTGGCTCGCCGCCTCGCTGGGCTGCGGCCGCGGCCCGACCGCAACGGGCGCCCGCATCGCCGTCGAGGTGGTGCGCGAGGCCGAGACCAACGATCCGGCGCTGATCCGCTTCGCGCTTCAGGCCAACCGCGCCCGGGCCGGCGCCGAGGACGCCGTCGAGGAGATCCTGTCCTACGCGGTGGCCGCGTGAGCGGGGGCTTCGCCCATCTGGCCGAGAAGACCCGGCTTTGCGGGGCGCGCGCCATGCTTTAACGGGAGTGAGCTTGGGTGTGACCCACCCCGGCCCGGCTTCCCCCTAAGGCTCGAGTGCGCGCTCCGATGTTCGACAAGATCCTGATCGCCAACCGTGGCGAGATCGCCTGCCGCATCATCAAGACGGCGCGCCGCATGGGGATCAAGACGGTGGCGGTCTATTCCGACGCCGACCGCGACGCGCTCCACGTCGCCATGGCCGACGAGGCGGTGCATATCGGTCCGGCCGCCGCGGCGCAGTCCTACCTCGTCATCGACAAGATCGTTGAGGCCTGCCGGCAGACCGGCGCGCAGGCGGTCCATCCCGGCTACGGCTTCCTCTCCGAGCGCGAGGCCTTTCCGAAGGCGCTTGCAGCCGCCGGCATCGTGTTCATCGGCCCCAATCCCGGCGCCATCGCGGCGATGGGTGACAAGATCGAATCGAAAAAGGCCGCCTCGGCGGCCCAGGTCTCGACCGTGCCGGGCTTCCTCGGGGTGATCGAGAGCCCGGACCACGCCGTCACCATCGCCGACGAGATCGGCTATCCGGTGATGATCAAGGCCTCGGCCGGCGGCGGCGGCAAGGGCATGCGCATCGCGCATTCCGCCGACGAGGTGGCGGAGGGTTTTGCCCGCGCCCGCTCGGAGGCCGCCTCGTCCTTCGGCGACGACCGGGTCTTCGTGGAGAAGTTCATCACCGACCCGCGCCACATCGAGATCCAGGTCATCGGCGACAAGCACGGCAACGTCGTCTACCTCGGCGAGCGCGAATGCTCGATCCAGCGGCGCAACCAGAAGGTCATCGAGGAGGCGCCGTCCCCGCTCCTCGACGAGGCGACCCGGCGCAAGATGGGCGAGCAGGCGGTGGCGCTGGCGAAGGCCGTGAACTACGATTCCGCCGGCACGGTCGAGTTCGTCGCCGGCCAGGACAAGTCGTTCTACTTCCTCGAGATGAACACCCGGCTCCAGGTCGAGCACCCGGTGACCGAGATGATCACCGGCCTCGACCTCGTCGAGCTGATGATCCGGGTCGCGGCCGGCGAGACGCTGCCGATCGCGCAGAACGACGTGCGCTTGAACGGCTGGGCGGTGGAGAGCCGCGTCTACGCCGAGGACCCGACCCGCAACTTCCTGCCCTCGATCGGCCGGCTCACCACCTACCGGCCGCCGGAGGAGGGACCGCTCGGCGAGGCGATCGTGCGCAACGACACCGGCGTCGAGGAGGGGAGCGAGATCGCGATCCACTACGACCCGATGATCGCCAAGCTCGTCACCTGGGCCCCGACCCGCGCGGAGGCGATCTCCTCCCAGGCCCAGGCCCTCGACGCCTTCGCGATCGACGGCATCCGCCACAACATCCCGTTCCTCTCGGCGCTGATGCACCATCCGCGCTGGCAGGAGGGCCGGCTCTCCACCGGCTTCATCGCCGAAGAATTCCCGAACGGGTTCGAGGCCCCGAAGCCCGAGGGCGAGGTGGCGCGCCGGATGGCCGCCGCGGCGGCCGCGATCGACCACCAGCTCAACGAGCGCAAGCGCGGCATCTCAGGCCAGATGCGCGAGCCGTACCTGCTGCGCTTCGAGCAGGAGCGGGTGGTGCTGCTCGGCGACCAGCTTTTCGAGGCGACCGTCGAGACCACCAATGACGGGGTCGTCGTCGCCTTCGAGGACGGGACCGAGTGGATGGTCGAGAGCGACTGGCTCCCGGGCGAGCCGGTCTGGACCGGCACGATCGGCGGTGAACTGGCGGCGATCCAGGTTCGCTCCCTCCTCAACGGCGTCTTCCTGCAGCATGCGGGCGCCGCCTCGGAGGCCCGGGTCTACACGCAGCGCGAGGCCGAGCTCGCGGCGCTCATGCCGGTCAAGGAGGTCGGCGGCTCGGGCAAGCAGCTGCTCTGCCCGATGCCGGGCCTCGTGAAGAGCATCATGGTCACCCCCGGCCAGGAGGTGAAGGCGGGCGAGCCGCTGGCGATCGTCGAGGCGATGAAGATGGAGAACGTGCTGCGCGCCGAGCGCGACGGCACGGTCCAGACCGTCCAGGCCAAGGAGGGCGACAGCCTGGCGGTCGACGCGGTGATCCTCGAATTCGCCTGAGGGCCGGCCTTTCGTGCCGCTGTACTTCGCCTACGGCTCCAACATGGACCGGGCCGCCATGGCCCGGCGCTGCCCCGCCTCGCATGTGCTCGGCCTCGGGCGGCTCAACCGCCACCGCCTCGTGATCATGCGGGAGGGCTACGCCTCGGTGGAGCGCAGCCCCTCCGGCACGGTCTGGGGGGTGCTGTGGGAGCTGAGCCTCGCCGACGTGCCGGCCCTCGACCGCTACGAGGGCGTGGCGAGCGGGCTCTACGTCAAGGCGCAGCAGCCGGTCTCGACCGAGGGCGGGGTGCGGCGGGCGCTGATCTATCTCGGGCGCGGCAGCGGCGGAGTGCCCCGGCCGGGCTACCTGGAGGGCGTGATCGCGGCGGGGCGCGAGAACGGGCTGCCGGACCCGTATCTGCGGGGATTGCTGGCGCTGAAGCGGTGAGCATCTGGACCCTCGCTCTTCGCGGCGGGGCTCTCGGCGGACGTCACGGGTCGAGGAGGGGAGGGCCGGGCTCCGCTCCCGCGTCACCTGAACGGTGATGGGATTTACGATCCCAAGGCCCTCTCCCGGTGCCGCCGCGAACCCGGACCGTTTCGAACAGTTAGGCCTTCGGACTTCATATACTCCGAGGGAGCATGACGGCGCCCGACCATCCGACCCCCGAACTCCGGAAGAAGCCCGGCCTCCTGCGCCTCGTCGGCGGCGGGGTGATCACCGGGGCGGCGGACGACGATCCGTCCGCGATCGGCACCTATGCCAGCGCCGGCGCCAAGTTCGGCCTCGGATTCCTGTGGATCGCCCCCGTCCTGCTGCCGATGATGGTCGTGGTGGTCTACGTCTCGGCGAAGCTCGGCCAGGTCTACGGCAAGGGCCTGTTCGCGGCCGTGCGCGACCGCTACCCGCGCTGGATCCTCTACCCGGCGATGCTCGGCGCCTTCACCGGCAACGTGATCGAGGCGGCGGCCAATCTCGGCGGCATCGGGGCCGCCCTCAACCTGCTGGTGCCGCTGCCGGTGCCGCTCATCGTCGTGATCGCGGCAGCCGTGATCCTGGCCTTCCAGATCCTCGGCTCCTACGCGCTCCTGCGCCGCCTCTTCCGCTGGCTGGCCCTGGCGCTGTTCGCCTACGTCGCCGCGGCGATCATGGCCCGGCCCGATCCGGCAGAAATCCTGTCCCGCACCTTCGTGCCGCACCTCGCCCTCGACGGCGACGCGCTGGCGATGATCGTCGCCTGCATCGGCACCTCGCTCTCGGCCTACATCTACACCTGGCAGTCGAACCAGGAGGTCGAGGAGGAGATCGGCCAGGGCCGCCACAGCTTACGCCAGCGCAAGGGAGCCACCGACGCCGAATTGCGGCGCACCAGGCGCGAGGTGATCACCGGGATGCTGTTCTCGAACCTGATCCTCTACTTCATCATCCTGTCGACCGGCGCGACCCTGCACCCGGCCGGCCAGACCGCGATCGACAGCGCCGCACAGGCGGCCTCGGCCCTCGAACCCCTGGCCGGCTCCGGCGCCAAGATTCTCTTCGCCCTCGGAATCGTCGGCGTCGGCTTCCTGGCGGTGCCGGTGATGACGACGGGCGCGGCCTACGACCTCGTCCAGGGACTCGGCCGCGAGGGCAGCCTGCATGCCAGGCCCTCGGAGGCGAAGCTGTTCTACGGCACCATCGCGGCGGTGACGGCGGTGGCGGTCGGCCTGAACTTCCTCGGCTTCAACCCGATGCGGGCGCTGGTCTGGTCCGGCATCGTGCAGGGCGTCTCGGTGCCGCCGCTCCTCTGCCTGATGATGCTGATGACGAGCGACCCGATGATGATGGGCGAGCGGGTCAACGGCCGGCTCGTCACGGTGCTGGGCTGGGCGACGGTGGCGGTGACCTTCGCGGCCACCGCCGGCCTCGCCGCTAGCTGGATCATCGGCTGACCGGCTCTGCCCTCAGGGCCCGCACCAGCGCCTCGGCCTCGCCGCTCTGGAGGAGCGGCACCAGGGCCCGCACCCGCTCCGGCGGCAGGTCCCACCAGGCGGTCTCGACCAGGGCCGCCACGGTCTCCGGCGGGAAGCGGTGGCGGATCACCCGGGCCGGGTTGCCGGCGACGATCGCGTAGGGCGGCACGTCGCGGGTGACCACCGCGCGGGCCGCCACCACGGCACCGGGGCCGACCGTGACGCCCGACAGGATCAGGCACCCGGATCCGAGCCAGACGTCGGCGCCGATGACCACGTCGCCCCGTGAGGCGTGGTACGCCTCCGGCGCGTCGAGATCCGGCCACAGGCCGCGCATCGCCGCGAACGGATAGGTCGAGACCCAGTCGGTGCGGTGATTGCCCCCGAGCAGGATCTCGACCTTGTCGGCGATCGAGCAATAGGGGCCGATCGACAGTCGCGCCCCCGATTCCGGGAAGCGGATCTTCGGCCTGCCGTAGGAGTACGGGCCGATCCGGAAGCCGTGGCGGGCGGCGAGCCTGGCGAGATGCAGGCGGGTCTCGTTGTGAGGGTTGCGCCCCTGCCGCAGGCGGTGCAGGAAATCCTTCACCCGCGGTCACCGTCGTGAGTCGCGGGCGGGGCGGCGGGCCCGAGCGTTCGGGCGATCCGGGGAGAGAACGCGGTGAGCAGCAACATTTCGGACGATCTGAAGAGCGGCGCGCTGTTCTATCACCGTCATCCGAGACCCGGGAAGCTGGAGATCCAGCCGACCAAGCCGCTCGGCAACCAGCGCGACCTCGCGCTCGCCTACTCGCCGGGCGTCGCCGCCGCCTGCGAGGCGATCGCCGCCGATCCCGAGGAGGCCGCGACCCTGACGGCGCGGCAGAACCTCGTCGCGGTGGTCTCGAACGGCACCGCGGTGCTCGGCCTCGGCGATATCGGCCCGCTCGCCTCCAAGCCCGTGATGGAGGGCAAGGCGGTCCTGTTCAAGAAGTTCGCCGGCATCGACGTCTTCGACATCGAGCTGAACGAGAAGAACGTCGACAAGCTCGTCGACGTGGTGGCGGCGCTCGAGCCGACCTTCGGCGGCATCAACCTGGAGGACATCAAGGCGCCGGAATGCTTCGAGGTCGAGGAGCGCTGCCGGGCCCGGATGAACATCCCGGTCTTCCACGACGACCAGCACGGCACCGCGATCATCGTGGCGGCGGCCGTGCTCAACGGCCTCGAATTCGCCGGCAAGCAGATCGCCGACGTCAAGATCGTGACCTCGGGCGCCGGCGCCGCGGCTCTGGCCTGCCTCAACCAGCTCGTGTCGCTGGGCGCGCGCCGCGAGAACATCGTCGTCACCGATCTCGAGGGCGTCGTCTACAAGGGCCGTGAGAAACTCATGGACCGCTGGAAGTCGGTCTACGCCCAGGAGACCGAGGCCCGGACGCTGGCCGAGGTGATTCCGGGCGCGGACGTGTTCCTCGGCCTCTCGGCCGGCGGCGTGCTGAAGCCCGAGATGCTCGAGCGGATGGCCGAGAAGCCGCTGATCCTGGCGCTCGCCAACCCCTATCCGGAGATCATGCCGCCGCTGGCCGAGGAGAAGCGGCCGGACGCGATGATCTGCACTGGCCGGTCGGACTTCCCGAATCAGGTCAACAACGTCCTGTGCTTCCCCTACATCTTCCGGGGGGCGCTCGACGTCGGGGCCACCACGATCAACGAGGAGATGAAGGCGGCGGCCGTGAAGGCGATCGCGGGACTTGCCCGCGAGACCCCGTCCGACGTCGTCGCCCGCGCCTATGGCGGCGAGGCGCGGCCCTTCGGTCCGCACTCCCTGATCCCGAGCCCGTTCGACCCGCGGCTGATCCTGCGCATCGCCCCGGCCGTCGCCCAGGCCGCGATGGATACCGGCGTCGCCAAACGGCCGCTGCCGGACGTGCAGGCCTATGCCGAATCCCTCGACCGGTTCGTGCACCGCTCCGGCTTCATCATGAAGCCGGTCTTCACCGCGGCCAAGGAGGATCCGCGCCGGGTCGTCTACGCCGAGGGCGAGGACGAGCGGGTGCTGCGCGCCGTCCAGGCGATCGTCGAGGAGGGGCTGGCGAAGCCGATCCTGATCGGCCGCCCGAACGTGATCGAGACCCGCCTGAAGCGCTTCGGCCTCGCGATCCAGCCGGGCCGCGACTTCGAGCTGATCAACCCGGACGACGATCCGCGCTATCGCACCTACGTCCAGACCTACATCGACCTCGCCGGGCGGCGCGGCATCACGCCGGACGGCGCCCGCACGCTGGTGCGCACCAACAACGCGGTGATCGGCGCGCTGGCCGTGCGCCGCGGCGAGGCCGACGCGCTGATCTGCGGCCTCGAAGGCCGGTTCGAGAGCAAGCTCCGGGTGATCCGCGACATCATCGGGCTGGCTCCCGGCGCCCGCGACTTCGCGGCGCTCAGCCTGATCGTCACCTCGAAGGGCGCCTACTTCATCGCCGACACCCATGTGCGGCCCGACCCCAGCGCCGAGGAGATCGCCGACGTCGCCATCGCCTGCGGCGACACCGCCCGCCGCTTCGGCCTGTCGCCGAAGATCGCGCTGGTCAGCCACGCCGATTTCGGCTCGTTCGACACCGCCTCCTCCCGCAAGATGCGCCAGGCGCTGAACCTGCTGCGCGAGCGCGCCCCCGACCTCGAGGTCGACGGCGAGATGGCGGCCGACACCGCCCTGTCGCAGGCGATCCGCGACAAGGTGCTGCCGGGCTCGCGCCTCAAGGGCGAGGCCAACGTGCTGATCATGCCGAACCTGGATGCCGCCAACATCGCGTTCCAGTTCTCGAAGATGCTCGCCGACGCACTGCCGGTGGGTCCGCTGCTGCTCGGGCCGGCGAAGCCCGCCCACATCCTGACCCCGTCGGTGACGGCGCGCGGCATCGTCAACATCACGGCGGCGGCCGTGGTGGAGGCGCAGGGGCAGGAGGTGCTGGCGGTCGAGGCTGACAGCGCGGCTGAGGCGGGGACGCCGTTGGTGTCGGCGTAAGCGGGATGAGACGGCCCGGCGAGATGATCGCCGGGCTGCCGCATTCTGCAAGATGATTTTAAAATGACGCGTGGTGCCTTTCCCCCGTGCGGGAGAGAATTACTCGGCGACCGAGTTCGAGCCAAAAACGGATCAGCTTGACCGTTTATCGGTTCCCTCTCTACCCAGCGCGGCCATGCCTGAGGGACACAATTGGATTTTTCTCGCCAACACCTCTGACGGGAATTCACCATGAAGGCATTCAAGGTTCCGTGGCTGGCAGCCAACCTGATGTATCATGATATGCCAGGCGGTGGAACGCCGATTGTTTTAATACATGGGCTAGGCTGTGCGTCCTCATGCGATTATCCGGCCGTTGCATCAGATCCTTGCCTTGTCGGAAAGCGCATCATATTGGTCGATCTCCTTGGATCTGGCTTCAGCGAACGTCCGACCGACTTTGCTTACACAATCGAAGAGCACGCCAAAGTCCTTGCGAGCTTCATCTCCGAAGTCTGCTCAGAGCCAATTTCACTCTTTGGTCACAGTATGGGTGGAGCAATCGCAATCGCTACGGCGGCCCAGCTTGGCGGAAAAGTGCGTCGCATCGCGCTTGGGGAGCCGAACCTTGATGCAGGAGGTGGCGTGTTCAGCAAGCAAATCGCGTCAATGCCGGAACATGACTATGTGACGCGCGGCCACCAAGAAACAGCCAACAACGCTCGGGCAAATGGCAATGTAATCTGGGCGAGTTCGCTGGCTCGGAGCGCCGCATACGCGATCCATCGTGGAGCAAGCTCGTTGGTAGCGGGGTCTGCACCCAGTTGGCGCAAAACGCTCTACGAGATGATGATACCAAAGACGGTGATTTTTGGCGCCCGCTCGTTACCGAATAAAGATTTCGAACGCCTTCAACACTATGGTTGCTCTATCGAGGTCGTTGCCGAAGCCGGACATTCGATGGCCTGGGATAATCCCTCGGGGCTCGCGACCGCCCTACGCAACTCTTTCAGGTAGATCGACTGCCTTCCTTCATCAGCCATTCGCACCGTCAAGCCAATCACGTTTAGACCTCTGAGCATCTGTCAGGGATCAGCCGCTTCCCCACCTATCCCCTTGGCTTCGGCGCCGCCTTCCCCGCCTGCCCGGCCGGCTGCGCGCACCCCGCCTGCTTGCCCTTGGCATTGTCGTCCTTGCCGCCGGGCACGAACATCGCCGACACACGCCCGCCTGCGACCGGGTCCATGTTCGCCCGGCCGGTATTCATGTCGTAGACGAGGCGCGAGCCGCGGGTGACGTTCTGGCACTGGCTCAGCACCACGTTGCCGGTCAGCACGACCCGGTTCGCCACCCGGTCGAACACCGCGTTGTCGCCGCTCGCCACCTGGTCCTTCGACACGACCGTGACGGGTCCTGCGCAGACCACCTGGCGGATCGCGCTGCCGTCGGTCGGGTCGGACGCCTTCTCGGCCTTGGCCTCCGCCTTGGGCTCGGCCTTCACCTCGACCTTCGCCGCCTTCTCGACGGGTTTGGCCTCCGGCTGGGCGATGGACGCCTTCGCGTCGGGCTTCACCTCGGGCGCCTTGGCCTCGGCTCCCTTGCCCTTCGGGTCCTTCTCCTTGCGCTGGTAGTGCACGGTCATGCTGGAGCAGCGGATGGTGCTCTCGCCCTGCACCGCCACGACGTTGCCGGCGAAGACCGCCTTGTTCTCGCGGTCGAACACGTCGAGCCGGTCGGCATCGATCTTGATCGGCTCCTTGCCGCCGCCGCTGCCGAAGGCGCCGAAGCCGGAGCCGGCCTCCTTCTTCTTGGCGGGCGCCGCGGCTTGGGTCTCGGCCCGCGGGACGGAGGGGAGGGCGAGGGCGCCAAGGGTGAAGCAGCCGAGCGCCGAGAGGGCCGGGATGAGGGCCGGGAGACGGGGACGCACGGGCTCAATCGTCCTTGATCTGGGCCTCGGTGGTCCGCAGCGGCGGAGTCTCGTCCGAGGATTCTGAAGGGGCGTGGCTGGTGAAGACCGCCTTGACGTTGCCGACGAACGAGATGGTCTTGCCGCTCTCGGTCACCTCCAGCCCGTCGGCCTTGATCGAGCCGGTCGGCATCGTGACGGTGACGGCCTCGCGCGACGACATCGCGCCGGCCTTGAAGTCGACATGGGCCGAGGTCAGCCGGGCCTCCTGGCCCTTGTCGGTCCAGAGGCGGATGTGTTGGCTCAAGTCCAGCGCCTCCTTCTGGGTGTCGAAGATCCCGGCCGTCGCCTCGATATGAGCCAGCCCCCCCGATTCGTCGGTGGTGAGGCGGCCGAGCATGTTCTGCAGCTCGATCACGAAGGGCTTGCGCACGTCCTGGAGCGCCGCCTTGGCGGTGACCACGTAGGGGCGGTTGTCCTTCGAGCGGTACCCCGAGAGGCGCGGGCTCTCCATCGTCACCTTCGAGCCCGAGACGCCGATCGAGCCGAGGCTGACCGAGACGCCGAGATCGGCGAAGGGATTGAGCCATGTGCCGACCACGATGGCTAAGCCCGCCGCGCCGGCCCCGAGGGGGATCGCGCGCCGCAGCCAGCGCACTTGGGCGCTGTGGCGGCGCGCCCGGGCATGGGCGCGCAGGCGCCGGGGATCGAGGCCCGCGGAGGGGAGCGCGTCGAGCGGGGAAGCTTGCAGCAAGGTCGTGGCCACCTGCATCGTGCCGGGGTCCGGCGGGACGTCAGCGCCCCGTCATGCTCCGGCCCGGTGTCGAAGTTATGGCCGGCAGGTTAACAGAACGGCGACGCTTCGTCCCGCCGTTCTCGCAAGAGCCCCTGACCCCTCAGCTATGCGCGAAGATGTCGGTCTCGTCCCATTCGAGCAGGTCGAGGCGGGCGCGGGTCGGCAGGAAGTCGAAGCAGGCCTGGGCGATGGCGGTGCGCTCCTCGCGGGCGAGCATCATGTCGAGCCGCTCGCGCAGGGCGTGGAGGTGGAGCACGTCGGAGGCCGCGTAGTCGATCTGCGCCTGGGTCAGGGTGTCGGCGCCCCAATCCGAGGATTGCTGCTGCTTCGACAGATCGATGCCGACCAGCTCGCGCACCAGGTCCTTCAGGCCGTGCCGGTCGGTGTAGGTGCGGGCGAGGCGCGAGGCGATCTTGGTGCAGTAGACCGGTCCCGGCATCACGCCGAGGCGGTGATACAGCACCGCGAGGTCGAAGCGGGCGTAGTGGAAGATCTTGGTCACCGCCGGATCGGCCATCACCCGCTTGAGCACCACCGGCTCGGGACCGACCCGCGGGATCTGCACCAGGTCGGCCTCGCCGTCGCCGCGGGAGATCTGCACCACGCAGAGCCGGTCGCGGTGGGGCTGGAGGCCGAGGGTCTCGGTGTCGACCGCGATGGCCGGGCCCGGCACGTAATCGTCGGGCAGGTCGCCGCGGTGCAGGCGGTGGGGCATGAATGAGGCGTCCGGGAAGCGTCGAAAAAGGCTCCCCGGCGCCTATCACCCCTCCGTTAGGCCGGCAAGGATGCCCGCTCAGCTCTTCTGGCGGGCGATGACCTTGTCCTTGATGCCCTCGTAGACGTTCGACGGGACGATCTTCTTCGACAGGAGCTCGTCCTTGCCGCGATAAGGCCGTCCCTTGATGATCGCCTCGGAGCGCGCCGCCCCGATGCCGGACAGGGTCTCGAGCTCCTCCTTGGAGGCGCTGTTGAGGTCGATGAGGGCGGGCTTGCCGGCCGGCGCGACCTTCGGGGCCTCGGGGGCCTTGGGGGCCGCCGGCGCCGTGGGAGCCGGGGCGGTCGGGGCCGGGCGGGCCGTGGGGGTGGTCGAGGGTGCGGGCGTCTGGGCCAGGGCGGGGCCGGCGCCGAGCAGGGCGGCGACGGTCAGCGCACGAGTCAGGCGGGGGAGACGAATCATCGGGACGCTCCGATCGTGCCGCTGTCTGGGTCGGGTCTCGGTTCCCGAGCGGCAAGGGCATCATGCCGCCTTCGCCGTTGAACGGCGGCTTAATGGATCTGTATGGATCTCTGGCCGCAAGCGTCGGTTTTTCTGGCGCTTGTCCCCTAGCCAGGGCGGCGCGTCTCCTCTATAGACCCCGCTCCGAACAGGTTCGCGACGCGCGCGGCGGCTCCGCCCGGGGCGGCCTCGCGCCTGTTTTGTTGCACGGGAAGTAGTTTCAATGGCCGTTCCGAAGCGAAAGACCTCTCCGTCGCGGCGCGGCATGCGCCGTTCCGCCGACGCCCTCAAGGCCCCGACCTACGTCGAGGACAAGGATTCCGGCGAGCTGCGTCGCCCGCACCACATCGACCTGAAGACCGGCATGTACCGCGGTCGCCAGGTGCTGAAGGTCAAGTCCGACGCGTGATCCGGCGTGGCGGCGCGGAATGCGCCGCCGATGACCGGCACGGGATGACGGCGCCCCTCGCGGGCGCCGTTCTCGTTTGTGGGCCTCGTCAGGCCGGCGATGTCAGGCCGGGGCGCGGCCGGCCCGCCACAGCCAGAGGGCGGTGAGCACCAGGAGCAGCGTCGCGAGCGCGCCGGTGAGGTCGAGGGCATTGAGCCCCCAGCGCCCGGGCCCGAGGGCGCGGACCAGGAGCGGGCCGAGGATCTGCCCGGCCGCGAAGGCGGCGGTCATCCGGGCGAGCAGCGGCGTCGGCGCGTCGGGGCGCGCTTCGCGGGCGAGTTGCAGCCCCGCCATGGTGGCGATCATGAAGGTGCCGCCGACGAGCAGCGCCGAGGCCGCGACCGCCCAGAGGGCGTGGACCGCGAGCGGCAGCACGGTGCCGAGGGCCATGACCGCTTGCGCCGCCGCCCAGAGCCGCCGGCGCGGCACCCCCGCCAGCGCGCGGGCCGCGACCGCGACCGACACGATTGCGGCGAGGCCGAAGAGGGGCCAGGCCAGGCCGAAGACCAGCGGGTCGGGGCTCAGCTCCCGCGCCATCGCGGGCAGGAACGTCGCCGGCACGATGTAGCCGAAACCGAAGGTGCCGTAGCACAGGATCAGGCCGCCCTGGCCGGCGCCCCGGACGGTGGCCGCGGCCTCGCGCTCCACCGGGCCGGATGGCTCGGCGCCCTGCCGGCGCGACAGGAGCCCCACGGCGAGGGCACCGGCCGTCGCCACCACCCCGAGTTCGAGCCACAGATGAACGGCCGGCTGGCGCCCGCCGAGCCAGGCGAGGAGGCCGGCCAGCGCGATGCCGAGGCCGACGCCGGTATAGATCCAGGCCCCGAGACGCGGCGCCTGCCGGCGGGCGAGTTCGGCGAGGCACCAGCCGCTGGCGCAGACCAGCGCCCAGGCGCTGAACAATCCGGCCGCCGCCCGCAGGGCGGCGCCAAGGACGGCCGGCGCGGGGCTGCCGGCCCCCGCCATGGCGAGCGTCGTCAGCGCCACGCCGGCGAGGCTCAGGCGCAGGCCCCGGCCCGGATCGCCCGAGAACCACGCCGCCGTCAGCGCCCCGACGAGGTAGCCGGCATAGTTGGCCGCCGCCCATTCGGCGCCGACCGTGCCGGTCACGGCGCCGTCGCGCAGCATCAGCGGCAGGAGTGGCGTGAAGGCGAAGCGGCCGATGCCCATGGCGACCGCGAGGGCGAGGATGCCGCCGGCGACGACCGGGCCGTTGGCCGGGGGCGCGAGCGGGCCGGTTGTCCGGGGGCGGGCGAGGGGAAGGTCCGTGATGCTCATGCGGGCGATCTGACACCCGCCGCTCCGTCTTGAAAAATGAATTTTCGTGACGCATCATTCTCTCTATGAGAATGATGGACCTCGACGACCTGCACATCTTCCGCGCCGTGGTGCGGGAGGGCGGGGTGACGCGGGCGGCGAGCCTGCTGAACCGGGTGCCGTCCAACGTCACCACCCGGATCAAGCAGTTCGAGGAACGGCTCGGCGTCGCGCTGTTCCGCCGCGAGGGCCGCACGCTGGCCCTCACCGAGGCCGGGCGCACCCTTCTCGGCCATGCCGAGAAGCTCCTGCAGCTGGCCGACCTGGCCGAGCGGGAATTACGCGGCGGCGGCGTGCGCGGGGTCCTGCGGCTCGGCTCGCTCGAGAGCGCCGCCGGCGCCCGGCTGCCGCCGATCCTGTCGACGTTCCACGCCCGCCATCCCGACGTGACGATCGAGCTGCAGACCGGCACGACCCGGGCGATGCTGCGCCAGCTGGAGCGCCACGAGGTCGAGGCGGCCTTCGTCTCCGAGCCGTTCGAGCGCGGCACCCTGTCGGCGATGCCGGCCTTCGACGAGGAGCTGGTGCTGATCACGGCCAAGACGACTGCAACGAAGACGGCTGCAACGAGCGCGGACGAGCGTGCGGCGTTCCGGACCGTGGTCGCCTTCCCGCATGGCTGTTCCTACCGCCAGCGCCTGTTCGAGTGGCTCGCCGCAGAGGGCCGGTCGCCGGAGCGGATCTTGGAGATGAGCTCCTATCACGCCATCGTCGCCTGCGTGGCTGCCGGAACGGGTGCGGCGATCGTGCCGGCGGAGGTGCTGGACCACGCGGTGCTGGGCCATGCGGTTGCGCGCCACGCGCTGCCGGCCTCGTTGCGGATCAACCGCACGCACCTGGTCTGGTCGGGCGAGGCGAGCCCGGCCCTGCGCTCGCTGATGGCGCTGGTGCCGCGGGTGGGGGAGCGGGAGGCGGCGGTGGCGTAGGGGCGACCGGAGCGGTCCCTGACCCGGCCGGCGTCAGTCGACGCTCCCGACGGCCGCGTACCGCGCCGAGGCCATCCGCGAACGGTCGCGCCGCGACGGCCGCAAGCTACCGCCCGGGCCGTCGATCAGCTGGACCAGGAAGGTCGCGAGCGGCCGGGCCGGCACGGCCCGGGATGTCTCGGAGACCCCGATCGGGACGAGGGCCCGGCCGGGGGCGTCCGGGTCCGGGACGGGCGTATCGGGCTGGGACATGGTGGCGGCCCTGACGAGGTGACGACAGACAACGCCGCAAGCCGCCTGCCGTGTTCCCTCCCGCGCCTTCGTCGCCCCGCTACTTCTTCGCCAGGGCTTCGAGCCGGGTCTGCATCTCGGCCATCTGGCGCTTGAGGTCGTCGAGCTCGCCCTTGGGGGCGGCGGGGGCGGGGACCGGCGTCTCCGCCGGCTTGTCCCCGGCGCCGGGCTGCCCGCCCGCACCGAACGGCGTGAACATCCGCATGGCCTCGCTGAAGAAGCTCATGTTGGCGCGCACCTGCTCCTCCATGGCGTGCTGGAAGGCGGTGGGGCCGAAGGTCTGGGACATCTTCTCGCGCAGGCCGTCCTGCTCGCGGGCGAGATGATCCATCGAGTATTCGAGGAAGCTCGGCACCATCGCCCGCATGCTGTCGCCGTAGAAGCGGATCAGCTGGCGCAGGAAGGCCACCGGCAGCAGGTTCTCGGCGCCGGCCTTGTTCTCCTGCTCGAAGATGATCTGGGTCAGCACCGAGCGGGTGATGTCCTCGCCGGACTTGGCGTCGAAGACCACGAAATCCTCGCCGGCCTGCACCATCGCGGCGAGGTCTTCCAAGGTCACGTAGGTCGAGGTGCCCGTATGGTAGAGACGCCGGTTGGCGTACTTCTTGATGACGGTGGGTGTCGACTTGCCGCTCTCCGCCATCGGTGCGTGGCCTCCCTCTTGCCGAGCCTGCTGCCGAACCCGACCGGAACTGGTCGGCGCCGGGCGAGTCGAATTTTCACCGGTTCTCATGATTGGACCTTAAGGCCTTCGTGTGCTGGCGAAAATAGCAATCTGCGCGCCGTCCACGCAAACTGGCCGCGCTGCCAGAGCGAGAACCGGCCGTGCACGCCTTGACTTCGCGCAGGGCAACGCTTTCATCCACCCCAAAGCACGCGGGACGAGAGCCGCCGGAAGCGGGCCGCCGGCATCCCGTGACGCTGGGAGAGGGTCGAGGAGAGGCGCATGGCCGAGAAGTCAGATATCGTCATCGTGGGTGCCGCCCGCACGCCGGTCGGCTCGTTCAACGGGGCCTTCGCCACCGTGCCGGCCCACAAGCTCGGCGCCATCGCCATCAAGGCGGCGCTGGAGCGGGCCAAGGTCTCCCCCGAGGAGGTCGACGAGGTGATCTTCGGCCAGGTGCTCGCCGCCGGCGAGGGCCAGAACCCGGCCCGCCAGGCCGCCATGGCCGCCGGCATCCCGCAGGAGAAGACCGCCTGGGGCCTCAACCAGCTCTGCGGCTCGGGCTTGCGCACCGTCGCGGTCGGCATGCAGCAGATCGCCAACGGCGACGCCGACATCATCGTGGCCGGCGGCCAGGAATCTATGTCGATGGCGCCCCACGCCCAGTACCTGCGCGGCGGCCAGAAGATGGGCGACCTGAAGCTCGTCGACACGATGCTGAAGGACGGCCTGATGGACGCCTTCAACGGCTACCACATGGGCAACACCGCCGAGAACATCGCCCAGCAGTGGCAGCTGACCCGCGAGGAGCAGGACGCCTTCGCCGCCCGCTCGCAGAACAAGGCCGAGGCCGCCAAGAAGGAAGGCCGCTTCAAGGACGAGATCGCCCCCGTCACCGTGCCCGGCCGCAAGGGCGACGTGGTGGTCGATGCCGACGAGTACATCCGCGAGGGCGCGACCCCCGAGGGCATGGCCAAGCTGAAGCCGGCCTTCTCGAAGGACGGCACGGTCACCGCCGGCAACGCCTCGGGCATCAACGACGGCGCCGCCGCCCTGGTGCTGATGTCGGCGGCGGAAGCCGAGAAGCGCGGCCTGAAGCCGCTCGCCCGCATCGCCTCCTGGGCTACCGCCGGCGTCGACCCGAAGATCATGGGCACCGGCCCGATCCCGGCCTCGCGCAAGGCCCTCGAGAAGGCCGGCTGGAAGGCCTCCGATCTCGACCTGATCGAGGCCAACGAGGCCTTCGCGGCGCAGGCGCTCGCGGTCAACAAGGACCTCGGCTTCGACGATTCGAAGGTGAACGTGAACGGCGGCGCCATCGCCATCGGCCACCCGATCGGCGCGTCCGGCGCCCGCGTCCTCGTCACCCTGCTGCACGAGATGCAGCGGCGCGACGCCAAGAAGGGCCTCGCGACGCTCTGCATCGGCGGCGGCATGGGCGTCGCGATGTGTCTCGAGCGGTAAGAGCGCTCTGAAATATTACGCTGAGATCAGGAGCGGCCGGGAGCCCGGCCGCTCCACTACAGTTAGCACTTAAAGAAGCGGGACAGCACCCGCCTTCGTTGTGGAACGGCGGCCTTCCGTAAAGTACCACGGAAGCGCGCCGAGGGACGGATCGCTCGAACGCTCACAAGGAGAGGGCACATGGCAGAACGCGTCGCACTGGTCACCGGGGGCACGCGCGGCATCGGCGCTGCGATCTCGAAAGGTCTGAAGGACGCCGGCTACAAGGTCGCGGCCAATTACGGCGGCAACGACGAGGCCGCGCAGGCCTTCAAGAGCGAGACCGGGATCCCGGTCTTCAAGTTCGACGTCGGCGACGCCGCGGCCTGCGAGGCCGGCATCCGCGCGGCGGAGGCCGAGCTCGGCCCGATCGACATCCTGGTCAACAATGCCGGCATCACCCGCGACGGCATGTTCCACAAGATGACCTTCGAGCAGTGGCAGGCGGTCATCCGCACCAACCTCGACTCGATGTTCACCTGCACCCGTCCGCTGATCGACGGCATGCGCTCGCGCGGGTACGGCCGCATCATCCTGATCTCGTCCATCAACGGCCAGAAGGGCCAGATGGGCCAGACCAACTACTCCGCCGCCAAGGCCGGCGTGATCGGCTTCGCCAAGGCGCTGGCGCAGGAGAACGCCAACAAGGGCATCACCGTCAACGTGATCGCCCCGGGCTACATCGGCACCGAGATGGTGAAGGCGATCCCCGAGGAAGTGCTGAAGGCCAAGATCCTGCCGCACATCCCGGTCGGCCGCCTCGGCGAGGCGGAAGAAATCGCCCGCGCGGTCGAGTTCCTGGCCGGCGAGCAGGCGGGCTTCATCACCGGCTCGACGCTGTCCATCAACGGCGGCCAGTTCTTCGTGTGATGTCGAGGAGGGGCGTCCCGGACGGGGCGCCCCGCTTCCGATGCTCCGCGTCATCCCGGAGCCGCGCAGCGGAACCCGGGATCCATAACCGCGGAGTGTGCGAGAGGGAGCTGACCGCGCTCCGCTTCATCCTGAACCGTCGGCGTTTATGGATCCCGGGTTCCGCTGCGCGGCCCCGGGATGACATCGAGGGTGTCATCGTCGTGGAGGGAGCCGGACGACTCCCCTGGTCCAAGGCCTCACTGCGTCAGCGGGCAGCCGCTCGCCTTGGCCGACAGGAACGCCTTGTCGCCCGGGATCGTCGCCAGCAGCTTGTAATAGTCCCACGGCGCCTTCGACTCGGCCGGCGACTTGACCTGGAACAGGTACATGTCGTGGACCATGCGGCCGTTGGCCTGCACCGTGCCGCCGCGGCCGAAGAAGTCGTCGACCTTCAATTCGCGCATCTTGGCCGCCACCGCATCGGTGTCGTCGGTGCCAGCGGCCTTCACCGCCTTCAGGTAGTGCAGCACCGAGGAATAGGTGCCGGCCTGGATCATGTTCGGCATCTTGCCGGTCTTGGCCATGAAGCGCTTGGCGAAGCCCCGGGCCTGGTCGTCGAGATCCCAGTAATAGCCTTCCGTCAGCACGATGCCCTGCGCCGCCTTGAGGCCGAGGCCGTGCACCTCCGACAGCGTGAACAGCAGGGCCGCGAGGCGCTGGCCGCCCTGGACGATGCCGAATTCCGCCGCCTGCTTGATCGCGTTCGAGGTGTCGAGGCCGGCATTGGCGAGTCCGACGATCTTGGCCCCCGAGCCTTGCGCCTGGAGCAGGAACGACGAGAAGTCCTGGGCACTGAGCGGATGACGCACCGCACCCACCACCTTGCCGCCCTTCTGGGTCACGTATTGGGTGACGTCGGCCTGGAGCGCCGAGCCGAAGGCGTAGTCGGCGGTGAGGAAGAACCAGGTGTCGCCGCCGGTCTCGACCAGAGAGCCGCCGGTGCCGACCGCGAGCGCGTGGGTGTCGTAGGCCCAGTGGAAGCCGTACGGCGTGCACTGCTTGCCGGTGAGATCCGACGTGGCGGCCCCATCGACGATGGTGATCTTGCGCTTCTCCTTGGAGAGGCCCTGCACCGCGAGCGCCACCGAGGAGGTGGTCAGCTCCATGATGGCATCGACCTTGTCGGTGTCGTACCATTGCCGGGCGATGTTCGAGGCGATGTCCGGCTTGTTCTGATGGTCGGCGTCGACGATCTGCACCGGCACGTCGAGGACCTTGCCCCCGAAATCCTCGACCGCCATCTTCGCCGCCTCGACCGAGCCGCGGCCGCCGAAATCGGCGTAGACGCCGGACTGGTCGTTGAGGATGCCGATCTTCACCACGCCGTCGGAGGCGCCCTTCTGCGCGGTCTGCGCCTGCGCGGCGCCCGCGAGAGCGAGACCCGCGACGAGGGCGGTGGTGCGGGCGAGCGCCCGGCTCAAACGTGTCATGTCATCCTCCCCGGCCGCTTCATTGCCCGAGCGGCCGTTATGCTGTCGTCGGAACGGCAGCTAGAGCGGTGCCGGGACGGGAATCAAGCGGCGGATCCATCCTCCGCCCCCCGTCTTTCGCAGCACGGCCACGGTTGTGCTCCCGCGCCCGCTGCCTTTTGGGTGCACGGCTCCCTATATGGGCCTATAAGGCGCCCGCGGCGCGCGCCACTACCGTTACGATCGATCGCAGGTTCACGATGCTGGGTTCCCTTGCCAAGAAGATCTTCGGGTCGTCCAACGACCGCCGGGTGAAGGGATACCGACCCCGCGTCCAGGCCATCAACGCCCTCGAGCCCGAGTTGGCGGCCCTGTCCGACGAGGCCCTGCGCGCCCGCACCGACGCCCTGAAGGCCGAGCTCGCCGCCGGCAAGACCCTCGACGACATCCTGGTCCCGGCCTTCGCGACCGTGCGCGAGGCGGCCAAGCGCGTGCTCGGCCAGCGCCACTTCGACGTGCAGATGATCGGCGGCATGGTGCTGCACGAGAGCGGCATCGCCGAGATGAAGACCGGCGAGGGCAAGACCCTGGTGGCGACGCTCGCCACCTACCTCAACGCCCTGTCGGGCAAGGGCGTGCACGTCGTCACCGTCAACGACTACCTCGCCCGCCGCGACGCGGAGTGGATGGGGCGGGTCTACCGCTTCCTCGGGCTCACGACCGGCATCATCGTGCACGGCCTCGACGACGTTGAGCGCAAGGCGGCCTATGCCTGCGACATCACCTACGGCACCAACAACGAGTACGGCTTCGACTACCTGCGCGACAACATGAAGTACGAGCTGGGCCAGATGGTCCAGCGCGGCCATAACTACGCGATCGTCGACGAGGTCGACTCGATCCTGATCGACGAGGCGCGCACGCCGCTGATCATCTCGGGGCCGATCGACGACCGCTCCGACCTCTACACCACGATCGACGCGATCCTGCCGCGCCTCGTGCGCGAGGATTACGACCTCGACGAGAAGCAGCGCACGGTCTCGCTGACCGAGAACGGCAACGAGCACATCGAGGACTTGCTGCGCGAGGCCGGCATCCTCAAGGAGGGCGACCTCTACGACGCCCACAACGTGACGCTGGTCCACCACGTCAACCAGGCTCTGCGCGCCCATACCCTGTTCACCCGCGACAAGGACTACATCGTCCGCAACGACGAGGTGGTGATCATCGACGAGTTCACCGGCCGCATGATGCCCGGCCGGCGCTACTCGGAGGGGCTGCACCAGGCGCTCGAGGCCAAGGAGCGGGTGACGATCCAGCCCGAGAACCAGACGCTCGCCTCGATCACCTTCCAGAACTACTTCCGCCTCTACAAGAAGCTCGCCGGCATGACCGGCACCGCCTCGACCGAGGCCGACGAGTTCCAGGAGATCTACAACCTCGAAGTGGTCGAGATCCCGACCAATAAGGAGGTCGAGCGCGTCGACGAGGACGACGAGGTCTACCGCACCGTCGACGAGAAATACGCCGCGATCATCAAGGAGGTCGACAAGGCGCATGCGCGCCTGCAGCCGGTCCTGGTCGGCACCGGCTCGATCGAGCGCTCGGAGCACCTCGCCAGCCTGCTGGTCAAGCACGGCTACACCCCGCTCGACTACAGCGACCCGTCGGCACTCGAGGACGTCTACGCGGCGGCCCGCGAGGGACGGGTGACCAAGCGCTTCGCGGTGCTGAACGCCCGCTTCCACGAGCAGGAGGCCTACATCGTCGCCGAGGCCGGCGTGCCCGGCGCGATCACCATCGCCACCAACATGGCCGGCCGCGGCACCGACATCAAGCTCGGCGGCAACCTCGACATGCGCATCGAGCAGGAGCTCGCCAACGTCCCCGAGGGGCCGGAGCGCGACGCCCGCATCGCCGCGCTCAAGGCCGAGATCGAGCAGAACCGGGCGCGCGTGCTGGCCTCGGGCGAGCCTGCCGACCCGGCCGCCGGCCGCAAGGTCGCGCTGCCGGGCGGCCTCTACATCGTCGGCACCGAGCGCAACGAGAGCCGGCGCATCGACAACCAGCTGCGCGGCCGCTCCGGCCGCCAGGGCGATCCCGGCCGCTCGAAGTTCTACCTCTCGCTTCAGGACGACCTGATGCGGATCTTCGGCTCCGACCGCATGGACGGCATGCTCCAGCGCCTCGGGCTCGAGGAGGGCGAGGCGATCATCCATCCGTGGATCAACAAGGCGATCGCCAAGGCGCAGCAGAAGGTCGAAGCGCGCAACTTCGACATGCGCAAGAACGTGCTCAAGTACGACAACGTCATGAACGACCAGCGCAAGGTCGTGTTCGAGCAGCGCCGCGAGTTCATGGCGCAGGAGAGCGTCCGCGACACCGTCGACGAGATGCGCCAGGGCGTGATCGAGGACGTGGTGGCGCGCCACGTGCCGGAGGACGCCTATCCGGAGCAGTGGGACATCGCCGGCCTGCGCGAGAGCGTCACCCGCGACCTCAACCTCGACGTGCCGGTCGAGGATTGGGCGAAGGAAGAGGGCATCGCCGACGAGGAGATCCGCGAGCGCCTGCGCAAGGCTGCCGACGAGGCCTACGCCGAGCGCACCGCCCGCAACACGCCCGAAGTGATGGCCTACGTGGAGAAGCAGGTGCTGCTCCAGAGCCTCGACCATCTCTGGCGCGAGCACCTCGTCACCCTCGATCACCTGCGCCAGGTGATCGGCTGGCGCGGCATCGCCCAGCGCGATCCGCTCAACGAGTACAAGTCGGAGGCGTTCGACCTGTTCAACAGCCTCGTCGGCTCCCTGCGCGAGCAGGTCACCGGCCAGCTGATGCGGGTCGAGATCATGTACCAGGAGCCGGAGCCGCAGGGCCTGCCGCCGATGTTCGCCCAGCACCTCGATCCGGTGACCGGCGAGAACGAGTTCGCCTATGCCGAGGGCGCGGCCGGCGGCGGCGGCGGGGCCTACGAGTTCGCCGGCCAGGCGCTCAACGCCGACGCGCCGGTGCTGGAGCGCAACCCCGACGATGCCGGAACCTGGGGCCGCGTCGGCCGCAACGAGCCCTGCCCCTGCGGCTCGGGCAAGAAGTACAAGCACTGCCACGGCCGGTTCGCCGCGGAGGAGTGACCTTTTCGAAGCAAGCGCAGCACCCGCCGCCGGAACCTCCCCCTTCTGTACGGGGCTGTTCCGCGGAGCCGGCCTGTCGCCGGCTCCGCTCGCGCGCGGTGGGCCGCGCGGCGGGCGCCCTCCCGCCCGCGAAGGACGCCGATGAACCGCCGCCCCGATCCCGCGCCCCGCCGCACGCTCCCCACCCGCCGCGAGGCGGTGGAGGCGGCGCTCTCCCGCCTGGCGCCGCGTGTGCCGGAATTCGAGGCGGAGGCGATCGTCGACCGGGCGCTGGCGAGCCCGGGCCTGCGCGGCGCCGCGCCCGAGAACGCGGCCTGGCTCGGCATGGTCGCTTACGCCCGCCACGTCTTCACTGAGTACGATTCCCTCCTGGAGGAGGGCTACGACCAGGACAGCGCCCGCCACTTCATCCTCGACGACCTCAACGCGGTGCTCGCCGAGTGGGGCGTGCGGCGGCGCATCGGCGAGGATGAGGAGTCCTCCGGGGGCGAGCCGGCGTGACCGTTCCTATATGAACGATCACATGCTGCCCGACTGCAAAGCCCGATGACCGCCCCGATCGCCGACGTCCTGATCCCGCTCGCCCTCGACCAGGCCTACAGCTACGCCGTCCCGCCCGAGCTCACCCTCGCGGAGGGCGACGTGGTGCAGGTGCCGCTCGGGCCGCGGGAGACCGTCGGGGTGGTGTGGTCCTTGCGCGACGGCGCCGGTTCCAACCTGCGGCGCGTCACCGGCCGGATCGGCGTCGAGGCTTTGAGCCCGGCGCTCCGCCGCCTCGTCGAGTGGATCGCCCGCTACACCCTGGCGCCGAAGGGCTCGGCCCTCGCCATGGCGCTCCGCCTGCCGGAGGAGAGCCGCACCGAGACCGCCAAGGTCGGCGTGCGGGCGACCGGAATGCCGCCGAGCCGGATGACGCCGGCGCGGGCCAAGGTGGTTGCGGTGGCGGCCGACGGCGTGGTGCGGGGCAAGCGCGCGCTCAGCCTGGAGGCCGGGGTCAGCGCCGGCGTGGTCGACGGCCTCATCGACGACGGCGTGCTGGAGACCGTGGCGCTGGCGCCCGAGCGCGTCGCCGAGCCGCCCGATCCCGACCACCCCCACGACCCCCTCTCCGAGCCCCAGGCCGAGGCGGCCCGCGCGCTGATCGCGACGCTGACGGCGCCGCCGGCCGGGGGAGGCGAGGCCGGGGAGGCAGGGGAGGGAGGCGTGACGCTCCTCGAAGGCGTGACCGGCTCGGGCAAGACGGAGGTCTATTTCGAAGTCGTGGCCGAGGCCCTGCGCCGGGACGTGCAATCCCTGGTGCTGATGCCGGAGATCGCGCTCACCGCCCAGTTCCTCGACCGCTTCGCCAAGCGCTTCGGCGTGCGGCCCGCCGCCTGGCATTCCGGGATCGGGGGGCGGCGGCGCGAGCGGATCCGGGCCGGCGTCGCCTCGGGCGAGGTCCAGGTGGTGGTGGGCGCCCGCTCGGCCCTGTTCCTGCCGTTCCGCCAACTCGGCCTGATCGTCGTCGACGAGGAGCACGAGGGCGCCTACAAGCAGGATGACGGCGTCTGCTACCACGCCCGCGACATGGCGGTGGTGCGCGGCAAGCTCGAGAACGCTGCCGTGGTGCTGGCCTCGGCCACGCCCGCGATCGAGACGCGGGTCAATGCCGAGCGCGGACGCTATCGCCGGGTGGTGATGCCCGAGCGCTTCGGCGGCCGGCGCCTGCCGGAGATCCGCGCCATCGACATGCGCGGCGAGAAGGTGCCGCGCGGGCGCTACCTGTCGCCGAGCCTGGTCTCGGCCATCGCCGAGACCAATGCCCGGGACGAGCAGGCGCTGCTCTTCCTCAACCGCCGCGGCTACGCGCCGCTCACCCTATGCCGGGCCTGTGGCCACCGCTACCAATGCCCGAACTGCTCGACCTGGCTCGTCGAGCACCGGTTCCGCCGGGCGCTGGTCTGCCACCATTGCGGCCATGCCGAGCGGCGGCCCGAGGCCTGCACCGAGTGCGGCACCTTCGACAACCTCACCGCCTGCGGGCCGGGCGTCGAGCGCATCGCCGAGGAGGTCTCGGCCACCTTCCCGGACAAGCGGGTGATCGTGCTGTCGAGCGACTTTCCCGGCGGGGCCGAGCGGCTGCGGGCCGAGCTCCAGACCGTGGCCGAGGGCGGTTGCGACATCGTCGTCGGCACCCAGCTCGTCGCCAAGGGCCACAACTTCCCGCACCTGACGCTCGTCGGCGTGCTCGACGCCGATATCGGGCTGACCTCCGGCGATCCCCGCGCCGCCGAGCGCACCTTCCAGCTGCTCCAGCAGGTCACGGGCCGGGCCGGACGCGGCGAGAAGCCGGGGCGGGCCCTGGTCCAGACCTACCAGCCCGAGCATCCGGTGATCGCGGCCCTCCTCTCGGGCGATGCCGAGCGCTTCTATTCCGAGGAGACGGCGGCGCGCGAGGTCGCGGGCCTGCCGCCCTTCGGGCGCCTCGCGGCGCTCGTCATCTCGTGCACCGACCGCGAGGTGGCCGAGGCCCATGGCCGGGCGCTGGCCCGCGTCGCCGAGCCGCCGCCCGGCGTGATGGTGCTCGGCCCCGCCGAGGCGCCGCTGGCCCTGGTGCGCGGCCGCTACCGCTTCCGCCTCCTGGTCAAGACCGAGCGCGAGATCGACCTCCAGGGCTACCTGCGCGACTGGCTCGCCCGGGGGCCGAAGGTCCGGGGCAATCTCCGGGTCGGAATCGACGTCGATCCGCAGAGCTTCCTCTGAGAGCCTGTTTGAGCGGTTGCGCCGATCGATCTGCACACAGGCCGACATCTCTCAACGTCATCCCGGGGCTCGGCGAAGCCGAGAACCCGGGATCCATAACCGCCGACGCCGCCGGGCAAGGCGGCCAGCGTTCCGCTTCATCCTGCGCCGTCAGCGGTTATGGATCCCGGGTTCCGCTCCGCGGCCCCGGGATGACATCGAGGGTTTCACGGTGGTCGGTCAACTCAAACAGGCTCTGAGGCGACCCGCGTCGGCGGGTCCGGTCCGCTCTTCGAGCGCTTTGCTAGAAATGGCTGAACGAGCCGGCGCGGAAGCCGCGCATCGCGCCGTCGGCCGCGCGGAAGACCGGCGGGACGCTGCCCTCCGTCACCGTGCCGATCACGGTGAGCGGCACGCCGGCCCGCACGGCCGCCTCCTGCAGCGCCGGGACCTGCTCCGGGTCGGCGGCGCAGAGGATCTCGTAATCGTCGCCCCCGGTGAGCGCGGTGTCGAGGAGGTCAGGCTTCACCGCGAGAGCCGCCCGGGCCGCGTCGGAGAGCGGCACCGCCTCGACATTGATCTCGGCGCTCAGGTCCGCCGACCGCATCATCTTGGCGAGGTCGCCGACGAGCCCGTCCGACACGTCCATCGCCGCGCGGGCGTGGGCCCGCAGGGCCGGCGCGAGGGCGAGGCGGGGCTGCGGATGCAGGTAGCGGTCGACGAGGGCGGTGCGAGCCGGAAAGGACAGGGCCTCGCCCCAGGAGGCCGCCGGCTTCTGCCGGAGCCGCAGGCCGAGCGCCGCGTCGCCGATGCTGCCCGAGACAAGGAGCCGGTCGCCGACCTGCGCCGTGCTCCGCCGCACCATGGTGCCGGAGGGCACCTCGCCGAGGGCGGTGATACCGAGCAGCGTGGGGCCGGCCGCCCGCACGGTGTCGCCGCCGAGCAGCGGGCAGCTCGCGAGCGCTGCCGCCTCGCTCAGGCCCGTGCAGAACTCGGCGAGCCAGGATTCGTCCCACTCGTCCGACAGGGCGAGCGTCAGGAGGAAGCCCCGCGGCTCCGCCCCCTTGGCGGCGAGATCGGAGAGGTTCACGCCGAGCGCCTTGCAGGCGATCGAGGCCGGCGGGTCGTCGGGGAAGTAGTGCACGCCGGCCACCACCGCGTCGGTGGTGAGCACCAGGTCGTGGCCCGGGCTCGGCGTCAGCAGGGCGGCGTCGTCGCGCAAGCCCAGCCCGCCGGCGCCGGCGAGCGGCGCGAAGTAGCGGGCGATCAGCTCGTCTTCCGTGGGGCGGGGCAGATCGGGGCGTGCCATCGCGGGGGGCGGTCTCGCGGCGGGGGACGGGGTGGCGGGCGACGCCGTTCCCGGCCCGAACCTCCGCCGACAGCTAGACCCGTGGCCGGGGCGTCGCAATGATCGAATGACGACAGACGAGGATTTTCCGCGCGCTCGCACCATCCTGCCTAATCCGAAGGATCAGGAAGAGGATCCGGCACGGTTCCGCCTCACCCGGCGCGCGACCCCTTGTTGAAATCGTCAGGACGCACCGCCCGGCCGACCTTGTCGAGCACCGCGTTGACGAGGCCCGGCTCCTCGCCCTCGTAGAAGCTGTGGGCGACGTCGACGTATTCCGAGATCGCGACCTTCACCGGCACATCGCGCCGGAACATCACCTCGTAGGCGCCGGCGCGCAGGATCGCGCGGACCACCGCCTCGAGCCGGCGCAGGGGCCAGCCGGCGGCGAGCGCCGCGTCGAGGCGCTGGTCGATCGCCCGCTGCTCCTCGACGGTGCCGCGCAGGAGGTCGCGGAAGAAGGCGGTCTCGGCCGGCGGGTGCTCGACCTCGTCGATCACCTGGCCGATCCAGAAGGCCTCGAACTCGGCCAGGGCGTCGATCACGCCCTTGCCGGAGATCTCCATCTCGTAGAGGGCCTGGACCACCGCGAGGCGGGCGCCGCTGCGCTCGGCGGGCTTCATCTCACTCGGTCTCCGTGCGGCGGGGGGTGAAGCCGATGGTGCGGTCCTGCCGGCTTGCGTCTTGAGCCCGGCGCAGGGCCAGCACCGCGAGCGCCGCTTCCGCCGCGCCGCCGCCCTTGTTCATCTCGGCGACCCGGGCGCGGGCCTGGGCCTGGGCCTCGGTCTCGACCGTCAGGATGCCATTGCCGAGCGGCAGGCGGAGCATGACGGAGAGGTCCATCAGGGCCCGGGCGCTCTCGCCGGCGACGATGTCGTAGTGGCCGGTCTCGCCGCGGATGACGCAGCCGAGCGCCACCACGGCGTCGTAGGGCTTGTGGGCGCGGGCGGCGGCCTCGAGCAGGATCGCCACGGTCTGCGGGATCTCCAGCGCGCCCGGCACGGTGACGATGACGGCCTCGGCGCCGGACGCCGCGATCGCGGCCGTCGCGCCGGCGAGGAGCTCGTCGGCGATGTCCTCGTAGTAGCGGGCCTCGACGACGAGCACCCGGGCTCCGGCGAGCTGGGGGCGGTCGGCTCCGCTGTCGCGGCGTGGCGTGACCATGGCGAACTTCTGCATCTCGAACGGGCACCGGCTCCCGCGCGGCCGCGACGCGGCCTCGCTGCGGTGCATCACCGGTGGGGGAGGGGAGCACTAGACCAGAAGAGGCCGGTCCCACAAGTCCGGGAGCCTCCGCGGATCGTCGCTTCTTGCCAACCGGGAACAATCCGGTCATCCCGGGCGCCAGAGCCGGGCCATCGCAACCCGGCCGCACCGGATCCTTGATCAACGACCGGCCGGGAGGACAAATCCGTGACGACCGACATCGAAGCCCGTACGATCAAGCGCATCAGCTGGCGCCTGATCCCGTTCCTGATCGTTTGCTACTTCATCGCCTATCTCGACCGGGTCAATGTCGGGTTCGCCTCGCTGACGATGAACCGGGACCTCGGGATCTCGGCCACCGCCTACGGCCTCGGGGCCGGTCTGTTCTTCATCACCTACTTCATCTTCGAGGTGCCCTCGAACCTCGCGCTCGAGAAATTCGGCGCGCGGCGCTGGATCGCCCGCATCATGCTGAGCTGGGGCGTGATCTCCGGCGGCATGGCCTTCATCGGCGGCGAGACCAGCTTCTACATCATGCGCCTGCTCCTCGGCGCGGCCGAGGCCGGCTTCTTCCCGGGCATCATCTTCTACCTGACGCTATGGTTCCCGGCGGCCTACCGCGCCCGCATCGTCTCGCTGTTCATGGTGGCGATCCCGCTGTCGAGCGTCATCGGCTCGCCGATCTCCGGCCTGCTGCTCGAGCTCGACGGCGTGCTCGGCTTCAAGGGCTGGCAGTGGCTCTACGTGATCGAGGCGCTGCCCGCCGTGATCCTGTCGGTGATGACCTACTTCTACCTCACCGACCGGCCGGCCGACGCCAAGTGGCTCGCCGCGGACGAGCGCGAGTGGCTGGAGCGGACGCTCGCCGCGGAGGCCGCCTGCAACCCGCGCCAGGGCCACGTGCCGCTGACCCAGGAGATCCTCAACCCGCGGGTGCTCGCCATCGCGGTCGTGTATTTCGGCGCGGTCGCGCTGCTCTACGCCTTCGGCTTCTTCCTGCCGCAGATCTTCAAGGCCTTCGGGCTCACCAACGCCCAGACCGGCTTCGTGATGATCATCCCCTACGCCGTCGGCACGGTGGGCATGCTGTGGTGGGGCCGGCGCTCGGACGCCAGAGGCGAGCGCCGCTACCACCTCGCCGCGGCGCTCGCCTGCGCGTCGGTCTGCACCATCGGGGCGGCCCTCGTCGGCGATCCGATCATCAAGGTGATCCTGTTCTCCGGCGCGGCCCTCGGCATCTTCGGGGCGCTCCCGATCACCTGGACGCTGCCGACCGAGACGCTCTCGGGCGCGGCCGCCGCCGGGGCGATCGCGGTGGTGAACTCGATCGGCAACCTGTCGGGCTTCGTCGCCCCCTACGCCGTCGGCGCGATCAAGGACTGGACCGGCAGCTTCACCGGCGGCCTCCTGCTGATCGCCTGCGCGGGCATCGTCGGCATGATCACCGTGCTGCGCCTGAGCCATAGCAGCGCAGCCGCGGGCCCGGGCCGCGTCGGCGCCCCCGCCGAGTAGGTCCTCCGCCACGCATCCGGGCGGCCCTTCGGGACCGTCCGGGTGCATCGCAACACACTCCCGGGAAATCTGGAATTCCTCCGGATCGGGGCGCCTTTTCGCCCTTTATTCCGAGGCTTGACCGTGCAACAGAGCTAGCCGCGCGGCGACGCCCGGTCGCATTGCCGCCACGCGTGGGGAGGTGCTTCGGTCCGGCAGGATCGGGGACGACAAACCCCGCCGACCCTTCCCGCGGGCCTCGACGCCCTGTGAAGAAGAAGATCTGGGTGCCGCGCGAGCGGCGGCCCGCCGTCAACGATTTTCGGGAGAGCCGGAACTTGGCCACCACCGTCGCCCCATCCGACGCCGCGCATCCCCACGGGACGACCCGCCGGGACTTCCTGTTCCTCGCCACCGGCGCGGGCGCCGTGGTCGGGGCCGCGGCCCTGGCCTGGCCCTTCGTCGCCTCGATGGCCCCCGATGCCGAGACGATCGCCGCCGGCGCCCCCATCGACGTCGATCTCTCGCCGATCGCCGACGGCCAGATCGTCAACGTGTTCTGGCGCGGCAAGCTGATCTTCGTGCGCCACCTCACCGAGAAGGAGGTCGCCGACATGAAGGCGGTCGCCCCGGCGAGCCTGATCGACCCGGCGCCGTTCCTCGGCCGCGTCAAGGACGGCCACGAGCGCTGGCTCGTGGCCTACGGCAACTGCACCCATCTCGGCTGCGTGCCGATCGCCAATGCCGGCGGCCACGAGGGCTGGGGCTGCCCCTGCCACGGCTCGCAATTCGACGCGGTCGGCCGCGTGACCCGCGGCCCGGCCCCGATCAACCTGCCGATCCCGCCCTACGCCTTCCAGGGCGACACCAAGGTCCGCATCGGCGAAGGCGCCACCGCCTGATTTACGCCGATCGTGAAGCAACGCCAGACGCGGGCTGCCCCATGAGCGCACACGCCACAACCTACATCCCCAAGAGCCGCTTCGCGAAGTGGTTCGAGGCCCGGCTGCCGATCGCAGGCCTGGTCCATTCCTCGTTCATCGCCTTCCCGGTGCCGCGCAACCTGAACTACTTCTGGACGTTCGGCGCCATCCTGATGGCGATGCTGGGCTCGCAGATCATCACCGGCGTCTGGCTGGCGATGCACTACCAGCCCTCGGCCACCGAGGCGTTCAACTCCGTCGAGCACATCATGCGCGACGTGAACTACGGCTGGCTCCTGCGCTACATGCACGCCAACGGCGCCTCGATGTTCTTCATCGCGGTCTACGTTCACATGTTCCGCAACCTCTATTACGGGTCGTACAAGGCCCCGCGCGAGGTGCTCTACATCCTCGGCGTGATCATCTACCTCCTGATGATGGCGACCGCGTTCCTCGGCTACACCCTGCCGTGGGGCCAGATGTCGTTCTGGGGCGCCACCGTCATCACCAACATCCTGGCGGCGATCCCGATCGTCGGCGACACGATCCAGAGCCTGCTCTGGGGCGGCTACTCGGTCGGCAACCCGACCATCAACCGCTTCTTCTCGCTGCACTACCTGCTGCCGTTCATGATCGCCGGCGTCGTCGTCCTGCACGTCTGGGCGCTGCACGTCACCGGCCAGAACAACCCGACCGGCATCCCGATCAAGTCGGGCAAGGACGCGGTGCCCTTCACCCCCTACGCGACCATCAAGGACGTGTTCGCGGTGGTGGTGTTCTTCGCCTTCTTCGCCTACTGGATCTTCCTGCAGCCGAACTACCTCGGCCACGCCGACAACTACATCCCGGCGAACCCCGCCGTGACGCCGGCGCACATCGTGCCCGAGTGGTACTTCCTGCCCTTCTACGCCATCCTGCGCGCGGTGCCGGACAAGCTCGGCGGCGTGATCCTGATGTTCGGCGCGGTGATCATCCTGGCGCTGGCGCCGTGGCTCGACACCTCGCGGGTCCGCTCGGCCAACTACCGGCCGATCTACCGCCAGTTCTTCTGGGTCTTCATCTTCTGCTGCTTCCTGCTCGGCTGGCTCGGCTCGAAGCCCCCGGAGGGCGGCTACGTGCTCGCCTCGCGCATCGCCACCTTCTACTACTTCGCCCACTTCCTGATCGTGATGCCGCTGGTCGGCCTGTTCGAGACGCCGAAGCCCCTGCCGGGCTCGATCCTCGAGAGCGTCACCGGTCCGGGCAAGCAGGTCGGCTCCTCCGGCATGCCGGCCGGCGCCGCCGCCGCGCCCCCGACCAAGGGCTGATTCATGCCTCGGGCGGGCGGGTGCTCCACGCATCCGCCCGCACCACATCGCGATAAAGCACTAACGACGCCGCAAGGGGCATCGAGGGGAATGATCAGAACACGCGCTCTCGGGACACGCGCTCTCTTGGCCGCCGCTGTCGCCGCCTTCCTGTCGGCCGGCGCCGCCTCGGCCGAGGACCACGGGCCGCTGCCCCACCGCGAGAAGTGGACCTTCTCGGGGATGTTCGGCACCTTCGACCAGGCGCAGCTGCAGCGCGGCTTCCAGGTCTACCGCGAGGTCTGCTCGAACTGCCACAGCCTGCACTACATCCGCTTCCGCAACCTGGAAGAGGAAGGCGGGCCCGACTTCTCCGCCGCCCAGGTCAAGGCGCTGGCGGCCGAGTACAAGGTCAAGGACGGCCCGAACGATTCCGGCGACATGTTCGAGCGGCCCGGACGCCCGGCGGACAAGTTCCCGTCGCCGTTCCCGAACGATCAGGCCGCGGCCGCCGCCAACGGCGGCAAGGCGCCGCCGGACCTGTCGCTGATGGCCAAGGCCCGCACCTTCGCCCGTGGCGGCCTGTGGTTCATCATCGATTGGCTGCCCTTCATCGGCTACACCGAGCAGGGTCCGGACTACATCCACGCCCTCCTCAACGGCTACAAGGAAGAGCCGCCGAAGGGCGTGACCGTGCCGGAAGGCGGCCACTACAACGAGTTCTATCCGGGCAACGTCATCGCGATGCCCAAGCCCCTCAGCGACGGTCAGGTGACCTACGCCAAGGGTGCGAACGGGCAGCCGGTCGTGCCGGAGACGATCGACCAGTACTCGCGCGACGTCACGGCCTTCCTGATGTGGACGGCCGAGCCCCACCTCCTGGCGCGCAAGTCGCTGGGCCTGCGGGCGATCCTGTTCCTGCTCGTCCTGGCCGGCCTGCTCTACTACGTGAAGAAGAAGATCTGGTCGGACGTCGGCGGCGAGACGCACGGGCTGCAGCCCGAGCTGCACAAGACCAGCTGACGCCAGCATCCGAAACCTACCCGGGGCCCCGCAAGGGGCCTCTTTCGTTAGAGGAGAACTCCATGGTCAAGGCCGTGCTCGGAGTGATCGGCGGGTCGGGCGTCTACGACCTGCCTGGGCTGGAGGACGTGCGCGAGGAGCGGATCACCTCGCCCTGGGGCGAGCCGTCGGATTCGCTCCGCATCGGCCGGATCGGCGAGACCGAGGTGGTGTTCCTGGCGCGCCATGGCCGCGGCCACCGGCTCTCGCCGTCCGGCATCGACTACCGGGCCAACATCGACGTGCTCAAGCGCGCCGGCGTCACCGACATCGTGGCGCTCTCGGCATGCGGCTCGTTCCGGCAGGAGCTCTATCCGGGCCTGTTCGTGCTCGTCGACCAGTTCGTCGACCGCACTGTCGGCCGCACCTCGTCGTTCTTCGGCAATGGCTGCGTCGCCCACGTCTCGATGGCCCATCCGGTCGGCCCGGGGCTCCAGGCCCGCATCCTGGCGGCGGCCGAGGCCGAGGAGATCGCGGTCCGGAAGGGCGGCACCTATGTCTGCATGGAAGGGCCGCAATTCTCGTCCTACGCCGAGTCGCTCACCTACAAGGCGCAGGGCTACGACGTGATCGGCATGACCAACATGCCGGAGGCCAAGCTCGCCCGCGAGGCCGAGATCACCTACGCGACGATCGCGATGGTGACGGACTTCGATTGCTGGCACCCGGAGCACGGCGCCGTCGACGTGGCCTCCGTCGTGGCGGTGGCCCGCGCCAACGCCTCGAAGGCCGCGCGCCTGGTGAGCCGCCTCGCCCGCGATTTCCCGGCCGAGCGCGAGCCCTGCCCGGCGGGCTCCGACCGGGCCCTCGACGGCGCGATCATGACCGCGCCGACCCACCGCGACCCGGCGCTGATGGCCAAGCTCGATGCGGTCTGCGCGCGGGTGCTGGCGGACGTGTGATCCGACCGGGGGCAACGCTTCCGACGGGGGAGTGCCCGAGGTACACTCACCCAGAATTGACGTTTCTTCGTGAGTCGAAGTCTGACCCTCCATCGTCATTCCGGGGCCGCGCAGCGGAGCCCGGAATCCAGAACCGCCGATGGTCCAGGACGAAGCGGACGGCCTGCCGCGTTATCCTCTAACACTTGCGTTTCTGGATTCCGGGCTCCGCTGCGCGGCCCCGGAATGACCCTGTAGATACGTTCCCGGCGAGAGAAATGAACGCTTTGATCTAACTGTTCTCGCCTTTATATCTTAGACAAGCGTCAGTTGTCAGACTTACGCTTGGCGGCAGATAGACAAACGCCTCAGCTCAGTAATCCTCATCGGTGGCCGGATTCTCCTCATCCTCCGCAGCGATCCGCTCGATCTCATCGTCTGACAGTGCGCGGAGAGCGGCCCAATCCGTACGACCGCCGGTTTCTGTCTCTGCCGGATCATCCTCCATGGCCAATCTCCTCCCGATCGGTTGACCTCAGAGTCATTCCCGCATCGTTCTGCATAGCAGCGCTGCGGTGCAAGACACTGAGAACCCCCCTGGCGTTTCCGCGGGCTGCCTTTTAACAAGGCAGCCCGTTTCCGTTGGCAACCAGTTCTGGCGATGACCGATTCCCCCCTCCGCACCGGCCGCGTCGACCGGCGCACCGCCGAGACCGACGTCAGCGTCGCGCTCACCCTCGACGGCACCGGCAAAGCGAGCATCGCGACGGGGGTCGGCTTCCTCGACCACATGCTGGAGCTGCTCGCCCGCCACGCCCTGTTCGACCTCGAGATCAAGGTGACGGGCGACCTCCACGTCGACCAGCACCATACCACCGAGGATTGCGGCATCGCGCTCGGCGAGGCCTTCGCCCAGGCGCTGGGCGACAAGCGCGGCATCCGCCGCTACGCCGACCTGCACCTGCCCATGGACGAGGCACTGACCCGGGTCGCCGTCGACATCTCCGGCCGGCCGTTCCTGGTGTTCCGCACGCAATTCGCCCGCGAGAAGATCGGCGTCTTCGACACCGAGCTGGTGCGCGAGTGGTTCCAGGCCTTCGCGATGAATGCCGGGATCACGCTGCACGTCGAGACGCTGTACGGCGACAATCAGCACCACATCGCCGAGAGCTGCTACAAGGGGCTGGCACGTGCCTTGCGGCACGCGGTCGAGGTCGATCCCCGCGAGGGCGGCCGGGTGCCATCGACCAAAGGCTCGCTCTAGAGCTGCATCGCCGCAACGACGGATCCCGGGGGGAACCGGATGACCACCTATACCCTGCACGTTCCCGACGAGGTCGATCCCGGCGAGCCGGAGGCCTTGGACCGCGCCAAGCTGGTGCCGGACGCCTTCGTCTGGCCGGCCTTCTGGTTCTCGGCTTTGTGGTTCTTCTGGCACCGGCTCTGGCTCGCGGGCTTCGCCGTGCTGGCGGCCGAGATCGTGGTCTGGGTCGCCGGCCTCGTCCTGGGGTTGCATCCGGTGGCGGGCTTCGCGATCGCGCTGCTCCTGTCCTGGCTCATCGGGCTCGAGGCCTCGTCGCTGCGGCGCTGGACCTATGCCCGCACCGGCCGCCCGATCCGCGACGCGGTGACGGCCTCGGACACCAAGGAGGCCGAGGTGAAGGTCGTCGCCCGCTGGCTGCGGGAGGAGGGCGCCCGCCTGGGCACCAGCGCTCCCCGCCCGGCGACTCCAGCGAATACCCGCGCCGAGAGCCCGGCCTTGGGCCTCTTCCCGGAGGCGCAAGGGTCCCGGTGAGCGCCGCAACCACCCCGACGACCGCCCCGTCGACCCGAAGACCCGCGACCCGGGAGGATCTCCGTTGAGCGCGGACACCGTCGCCATCATCGATTACGGCTCGGGCAACCTGCACTCGGCCGCCAAGGCCTTCGAGCGCGCCGCCCGCGAGATCGGGACCGATGCCCGCATCGTCGTCACCTCCGATCCCGAGACCGTCGCCGGGGCCGACCGGGTCGTGCTGCCGGGCGTCGGCGCCTATGCCGATTGCCGGCGCGGCCTCGATGCCGTCTCCGGCATGGTCGAGGCGATGACCGAGGCGGCGCATGCCCGCGGCCGGCCGTTCCTCGGCATCTGCGTCGGCATGCAGCTGCTGGCGAGCCGCGGCCTCGAATACGAGATCACCCCCGGCCTCGGCTGGATCCCGGGCGACGTCGCCCCGATCCGGCCTTCGGATCCGGGCCTGAAGGTGCCGCATATGGGCTGGAACACGCTCCGGGAGCGCTCGGCCCACCCCCTGCTCGACGGCATCCCGACCGGGCCGGACGGGCTGCACGCCTATTTCGTGCACAGCTACGCCCTCGCGGCGGCCGAGCCCGGCGACGTGGTGGCCACCGCCGATTACGGCGGCGCGGTCACCGCCATGGTCGCCCGCGGCACCATCGCGGGCACCCAGTTCCACCCCGAGAAGAGCCAGACCCTCGGGCTTCGGCTGATCGGCAACTTCCTGCGCTGGCGGCCCTGACGGCCCGCCGCCACCTCCCCGAACTCCAGCCTTGCGGTGACGACGCGTGATCCTGTTTCCGGCCATCGATCTCAAGGAAGGGCGCTGCGTCCGCCTCGTGCAGGGCGACATGGCGCAGGCCATCGTGTTCAGCGACGACCCGGCGGCGCAAGCCGGGACGTTCCAGGAGCAGGGTTTCTCCTGGCTCCACGTGGTCGATCTCGACGGCGCCTTCGCGGGCGCGCCGATGAACGCCGCGGCGGTCGACGCGATCCTCGCCGCCGTGACGATCCCGGTGCAGCTCGGCGGCGGCATCCGCGAGATGCGCACCGTCGAAGGCTGGCTCGCCAAGGGCGTCAGCCGGGTCATCATCGGCACCGCCGCCGTGAAGGACCCGACCTTCGTGCGCGAGGCGGCGCGCCGCTTCCCCGGCAAGATCGCCGTCGGCATCGACGCGAAGGACGGGCGCGTCGCGGTCGAGGGCTGGGCCAAGACCTCGACGGTCACGGCGGAGGAGCTCGGCCGCCGGTTCGAGGATGCCGGCGTCGCCGCGATCATCTATACCGACATCGCCCGCGACGGCATCCTCAAGGGGCTCAACATCCCGATGACGCTGGGCCTCGCCCAGGCGGTCAAGATCCCGGTGATCGCCTCGGGCGGCCTCGCCTCGATCGAGGACGTGCACCGCATCCTGGAGCCGGATTGCGCGGGGCTTGCCGGCGCCATCACGGGACGGGCCCTCTACGACGGCCGGATCGACCCGAAGGAGGCGCTGGCGGCCATCGCGCGGGCGAAGAGCGCACAGGGCAGGAACTAGCCGCCGGCTGAGGCGGACGGGCCCGCCGCGTGATAGGATCGCGGCGGCTTTCCGAAAAAGGCATGTGACGGCATGACGGCCGCGACCACAGAGCCCTACCCAGACGGCGTCCAGGCCTGCACGGCCTACGCGGACGATCTCTACCGCTGGGCGATGGAGCAGGCAGCGACCCTTCGCGCCGGGCATTTCTCGGTTCTCGACCGCGAGAATCTGGCCGAGGAGATCGAGAGCCCGGGTCGCTCCGAGTTCTACGCCTTGGTCGAGGCGTGGCGGTGCATCCTTCTGCACATGCTGAAATGCGACCTCCAGCCGGACGGGCCGTTGCGGGACTGGGCCTCGACGATCGAGGGCCAGCGCATCCGGGCAGCCTACCTGCTGGCCGACAGCCCGAGCTTGACGCTCCGCCTCGACGAGGCACTCACCCGCGCCTATTGCGGCGCCCGGCTCGACGCAGCCGGGGATACGGGCTTGTCGGTGCAGACGTTTCCGGAGACCTGCCCCTACACCCGCGACGACCTGCTCACCCGCGATTTCCCGATCGATCCGACAACCTGAAACGGCGCCCGTGCTCAAGACCCGCATCATCCCCTGCCTCGACGTCAAGGACGGCCGCGTCGTCAAGGGCGTGCAGTTCCTCGAACTGCGCGACGCCGGCGACCCGGTCGAGGCCGCCAAGGCCTATGACCGCGCCGGGGCCGACGAGCTCTGCTTCCTCGACATCACGGCGAGCCACGAGGACCGGGGCATCCTGCTCGACGCGGTGAGCCGCACGGCGGAGGCCTGCTTCATGCCCCTCACCGTCGGCGGCGGGGTGCGCAAGGTCGAGGACATCCGCACCCTGCTGCTCGCCGGGGCCGACAAGGTCTCGATCAACACGGCGGCGGTGAACGACCCGGACCTGGTGGCGCGGGCGGCGGAGAAGTTCGGCGCGCAGTGCATCGTCGTGGCGATCGACGCCAAGCGGGTCTCGGGCGAGGGCGAGGCGCCCCGCTGGGAGATCTTCACCCATGGCGGCCGGAAGCCCACCGGGATCGACGCGATCGACTTCGCCCGCCTCGTGGCGGCGAAAGGGGCCGGCGAGCTGCTGGTCACCTCGATGGACCGCGACGGCATGCGCTCGGGCTACGATATCGGTCTCACCCGGGCGATCAGCGACGCGGTGAACGTGCCGGTGATCGCGTCCGGCGGCGTCGGGGGGCTCGACGACCTCGTCGCCGGCGTGCGCGACGGCGGCGCCAGCGCTGTGCTGGCCGCCTCGATCTTCCATTTCGGCCAGCACACCGTCGGGGAGGCCAAGGCCCACATGGCCGCGGCGGGCCTCGCCATGCGGCTCGACCCGACGCCCTGACCTATCGGCAATCGCCGCGGGAAATGGTGCCGAACACCGCTTGACCGCCCGGCTCGGCCGGCCCCAGGGTCCACCCGGAAAAATACCTTTTGGCAGCCGCATGACCGCCTTCACCCTCGCCGACCTCGACCGCATCGTCCGCGAGCGCGCTGCGGCCGCGCCGGAGGATTCCTACACCGCCAAGCTCGTCGCCGGCGGGCCGGCGCGCCCGGCTAAGAAGCTCGGCGAGGAGGCGGTCGAGGCCGCGATCGCCGCCGTGCAGGGTGACCGCGACGGGCTGACGGCGGAGGCCGCCGACGTGCTCTACCACCTGCTGGTGGTACTCAGGGCCACCGACGTGCCGCTGGAGGCGGTGATGGCGGAGCTGGAGCGGCGCACGGCCCAGAGCGGCATCGCCGAGAAGGCGTCGAGGAGGCCCGCATGACCGACGCCAGCATGACCGAGGCGGGCCTGAACGCCGCCGGCGCGGCACCGACCCTCGGCGCGGCGCAGCTGGCGGCGAGCCTCGACGAGGCGACCGACCACCTCTCGCCCTACCGGGTCTTCGCCCGCGAGGAATGGGCGCACCTGCGCGCCGACACGCCGCTCACCCTCACGGCCGAGGACGTGATGCGGCTGCAATCGCTGAACGACCCGATCTCGCTCGAGGAGGTCATCGCGATCTACCTGCCGCTGTCGCGGCTGCTCTCGCTCTACGTCGCGGCGACGCAGGGGCTGTTCAAGGCGACTCAGCGCTTCCTCCTCGCCGAGCGCGAGGTGAAGGTGCCCTACATCATCGGGGTCGCCGGCTCGGTCGCGGTCGGCAAGTCGACCACCGCGCGGGTGCTCAAGGCGCTGCTCGCCCGCTGGCCCAACACCCCGAAGGTCGACCTCGTCACGACCGACGGGTTCCTGCTCCCCAATGCCGAGCTGAACCGGCTCGGCCTGATGGAGCGCAAGGGTTTTCCGGAGAGCTACGACAGCCCGACGCTGCTGCGCTTCCTCGCCGACATCAAGGCCGGCAAGCGCCACGTCGCGGCGCCGCTCTACTCCCACCTCGTCTACGACGTGGTGCCGGGGGAGAATACGGTGGTCGACCGGCCCGACATCCTGATCGTCGAGGGGCTGAACGTGCTCCAGCCTGCCCGCCTGCCGCGGGACGGTACCGCGATCCCGTTCGTGTCGGACTTCTTCGATTTCTCGGTCTACCTCGACGCGCACGAGGACGACCTGCACCGCTGGTACGTGAACCGCTTCCTGCGCCTGCGCAACACTGCCTTCCGCGACCCGCTGTCGTATTTCCGCAAGTATGCAGAAATCTCCGAGGACGAGGCGCTCAATATCGCCGACGGCCTGTGGAACCGCATCAATCTCCTGAACCTGCGCGACAACATCGTGCCGACGCGCCAGCGCGCCAGCCTGATCCTCGCCAAGGGCGCGAGCCACCGCATCGAGAGCGTGGCGTTGCGGAGGCTGTGAGGATGGTGCGCGCGCGCCCGTACAACTCCACCATTTCCCGGACGATTGCAGCGAAGCGCAAGGAGATCCGGGAAATGGGCGGTGCCGTCTCTTGAACCGAGCGCGACGATCACCGGCGGCCGGGCGTTCCGGCCTATGACGGCCTATACGCTGGCAAGGCGGGATGGCGCTGCATTGTCCGCTGAATAAGAACACGCCCACGCCAAGTTCGAAGGTGGAGGTGAACGGCGTGGGCGCGTGCCCGTCGAGGGGCAGTACCCCGATCTTATACCAGTTCGATTAGCCCGCCATCACCCCTTTGGCCGGCTTGCCTTTCGCGGATCCGCCTCCGTCCGGAGGGGAGTGCCGTCCTCACGCCTCGTCCTCGGCCAGCGGATAGGCCGCCTCGACCACGTAGGGTCCGCCGCCGACCGAGTCGCGCGCCGAGTACAGGGCGGCCCGACGTGCCGTGAACGACAATCGCGGAAAGACGGGCTGCATCGCCAGGTACTGCGCCACCCCGTCCGGGCCGGCGCCGCGCTTGAGCCGGGCCAGGGTGACGTGCGGCGTGAAGCGCCGGGTGTCGGGGGCGACGCCGAGCTGGCGCAGGATGCGCTCGTGCTCGGCCTGCAGGTCGGCAAGGTCGTCATCCGGGACGACGCGGGCGAAGAGCGCGTGCGGCTTCTCGCCGCCGAACACCGCCAGTTCGTCGAGGACGAGGGTCAGGGGCGGGCGGGGCCTGGTCTCGGAAAGCGCCTCGGTGATTTCCTCGGCGAGCCCGCCATCGACGTCGCCGATGAAGCGCAGGGTCACGTGGTAATCGGGGGGCTCGACCCAGCGTGCGCCCGGCAGACCGCCCCGGAAGGCGCTGAGCGCGAGGCCGGTCTCGGAGGGGACCTCGATCCCGGTGAACAGGCGCGGCATGGCGGATCAGGCCCTTGTGTCAGGCGCCCTTGCGCAGGCGCTGCAAAAATTCTTCGACGCTCGGCAGGATGCCGGCGACGACCCGCGCGACGCCGGCCCGGGTCGGATGCAGGCCGTCGGCGAGGTTGAGGGCGCGGTCGCCCGCGATCCCGTCGAGGAAGAAGGGGTAGAGGATCAGGCCGTAGCGCTCGGCCAGCCGCGGGAAGATCGCGTCGAAGCGCCTGACATAATCCGGCCCGAGATTGGGTGCCGCCCGCATGCCAGCGAGCAGGACCGGGATGCCGCGGGCCTTCAGCTTCGCGACGATCGCGTCGAGGGCCTTCTCGGTCACCGCCGGATCGGTGCCGCGCAGCATGTCGTTGGCGCCGAGTTCCAGGATCACCCCGTCGGTCCCGTCCGGCACCGACCACTCGACCCGGTCGAGCCCGCCCGTCGCGGTGTCGCCGGAGACGCCCGCATTGGCGACCGTCACGGCGTGGCCCTTCGCCTTGAGCGCGGCCTCGAGCTGGACCGGGAAGGCGGCATCCGCCGGCAGGCCGTAGCCCGCCGTGAGGCTGTCGCCGAGGGCGACGAGGTTCAGGGGGCGCGGTTCGGCGCGGAGCGGCGTCACGAGCGTCATCACCAGCGAAACGATGAGAAATGCGAGCGCCGCGCGGCGGCCATCATGGCGAAGCATCGATGCGCGGCCCATATCGGGCCGGCGGGCCGCCTGTCCTGCGTAGGTCCGTCCCAACACTCAACCTCCGGCGGCGGCCCGAGCGGTCGCCGCGCTTCAAGATCGGTTCTTCCCCCATGACCGACAAGGCCACCGGACCGGCGATCGCGCTCGAGGGCGTCGATCTCAGCCTCGGCCGCGGCGCAGCCCGGGTCCACATCCTCAAGGGCATCTCGATCGCCGTCGCCCCGGGCGAGGCGGTCGGCCTCGTCGGACCCTCGGGCTCGGGCAAGTCGACCCTGCTGATGACCATGGCGGGGCTCGAGCGGCCGGATTCCGGCCGGGTCGTGGTCGAGGGCACCGACCTCGCCGGGCTCGACGAGGACGCGCTGGCGCGATTCCGCGGCCGGCGCATCGGCATCGTGTTCCAGTCCTTCCACCTCGTCCCGACCATGACAGCGCTCGAGAACGTGGCTTTGCCGCTCGAACTGGCGGACGCGCCCGACGCCCACCAGCGGGCGGCGCGGGAGCTGGAGGCGGTCGGCCTCGGGCACCGCCTGCACCATTACCCGGCCCAGCTGTCGGGCGGCGAGCAGCAGCGCGTCGCCATCGCCCGGGCGGTCGCGCCGGAGCCGGCGATCCTGGTGGCCGACGAGCCGACCGGCAACCTCGACGAGGCGACCGGCGCGCAGATCGTCGACCTGCTCTTCTCGCTCAAGCGCGACCGCGGCGCCACCCTGGTGCTGGTCACCCACGATCCCGGCCTCGCCCGCCTGTGCGACCGCACGGTGCGGCTGCGCTCGGGGCTGATCGACGAAGCGGTGAGCGCTTGAAACCCATGCACGGCAGCCTTCCCAAGATCCCGCGTGACGAGATCCCCGGCGGAACGCCCGGCCGGCCCTCGCGCCTGCCGCTGACCCTGCGCCTGGCGCTGCGCGAGCTGCGCGGGGGCCTGCGCGGCTTCACGGTGCTGCTGGCCTGCATCGCCATCGGGGTCGCGACCATCGCGGGCGTCGCGTCGCTGTCGCGCTCGCTCTCCGACGGGCTCGCCCGCGAGGGACGAAAAATTCTCGGCGGCGACGTCACCTTCGGGCTGGTCCACCGCGAGGCGAGCGGGCAGGAACAGGCCTTCCTGGAGGCCCGGGGGCGCGTCTCGGCGGTGGGCTTCACCCGTGCCATGGCCTCTTCGGGCGAGAAGGGCGCGGCGCTCGTCGAGCTGAAGGCGGTCGGGCCCGATTACCCGGCGGTCGGCGCGCTGACGACCGAACCGCCGATGCCGCCCGCCGAGATCTTCTCGGCCCGCGACGGCGTCTACGGGGCGGCCGCCGATGCGGCCCTGCTCGCCCGGCTCGACCTCAAGATCGGCGACCGCCTCACCGTCGGCGGCGCCGAGATCGTGCTGCGCACGGTGCTGGTCGCCGAGCCGGACAAGATCGCCGGCGGCATCGGCTTCGGGCCGCGCCTGATGGTGTCGCTCGACGCCCTCCGGGCCACCGGACTCGTCCAGCCCGGCAGCCTCAACCGCTTCGTCTACCGGGTGACGCTGCCGACCGGCGACGACGCGGCGGTGGAGCGGGCGATGACCGAGGCCCGGAGCGCCCTGCCGGAGGCCGGCTGGGAGATCCGCTCGCGGCTCAACGCCGATCCGCGCTTCGCCCGCAGCATCGAGCGCTTCACCCAGTTCCTGACCCTCGTCGGGCTCACGGCGCTCCTCGTCGGCGGCGTCGGCGTCGCCAACGCGGTGCGGGCCTTCGTCGAGCGCAAGCGCGCCTCGATCGCGACCCTCAAGAGCCTCGGCGCCCCGGGGGGGCAGGTGGTCGGCATCTACCTGACGCAGGTGATGCTGATCGCCGGGATCGGCATTCTCGGCGGCCTCGTCGTCGGCGCCGTGCTGCCCTTCGCCCTCGATGCGGCGTTCGGGTCGCTGCTGCCCCTGCCGCTGAACCCCACCCTGGCGCCGGGCGAGCTCGTGGTCGCCGCCCTCTACGGCGTACTGACGGCGCTCGCCTTCGCGATCGGGCCGCTCGGGCGCGCCCACGACGTCGCGGTCTCGGGGCTGTTTCGCGACACCGTCGATCCCGACCGGCGCTGGCCGCGGCCGCGCTACCTCGGCATCCTCGGCCTCGCCCTGGCCGGCCTCCTCACGCTCGCGCTGACGACCGCCTACGACCGCGGGGTGGCGCTGATCTTCATCGTCGCGGCCGGCCTCGCCTTCGGGCTCCTGCGCCTCGTCGCGTTCGGGCTGATGGCACTCGCGCGGCGCCTGCCGCGTCCGGCCCGGGCCGCGCCGCGGCTCGCGCTCGCCAACCTGCACCGGCCCGGCGCGCTGACGCCCTCGATCGTGCTGTCGCTCGGCCTCGGCATCACGCTCCTCGTCACCTTGAGCCTGATCGACGCCAACATCACCCGGACCCTGACCCGCTCGCTGCCGGCGAAGGCGCCCAGCCTGTTCTTCCTCGACATCCCGAGCCGCGACTCGGCGGCCTTCGACCAGTTCCTTGGGCGCGCCGCGCCGCGGGGCAAGATCGAGCGGGTGCCGATGATGCGCGGGCGGATCACGGCGCTCAACGGCGTGCCGGCGGCGCAGATCAAGGCCGGTGAGGAGGCCGCCTGGGTGCTCGACGGCGACCGCGGCATCACCTACGCCGAGGACCTGCCCGACGGCTCGCGGATCACCGCCGGGCAATGGTGGAAGGGCGACGACGCGAAGAAGCCGCTCGTCTCCTTCGACGACCAGCTCGCCCGCAGCCTCAACCTCAAGGTCGGCGACCAGGTCACCGTCAACGTGCTCGGGCGCAGCCTGACCGTCACCATCGCCAACCTGCGCCACGTCGAGTGGCGCAACCTCGGCATCAACTTCGTGATGGTCTTCTCGCCCGGCACCTTCCGGGGGGCGCCGCACAGCGACCTCGCGACCCTGACCCTGCCGGAGGGGCCGGATGCCGCCCTCGAGGCCCGGATCCTGCGCGACGCGGCGAAGGAGTTCCCGGCCGTCAGCAGCGTGCGGGTGAAGGACGCCCTCGACGCGGTGAACGACCTCGTCGGCAAGCTCGTCTTCGCGATCCGCGGCGCCAGCGCGGTGGCCGTGGCCACCAGCCTGTTCGTGCTGGCCGGGGCGCTGGCCGCCGGCCACCGCGCCCGGCTCTACGACGCGGTGGTGCTCAAGACGCTCGGCGCCACGCGGGCGCGGCTGCTCGCGGCCTACACGATGGAGTACGGCGCGCTCGGCCTCGCCACCGCACTCTTCGGCCTCGTCGCCGGGACGCTGGCGGGCTGGGTGATCCTCACCAGGGTCATGCATCTCGACTTCGCCCTCGACCTCTCGGGGGCGTTGATCGCGGCCCTGCTGGCGGTCGTCGTGGCGGTCGGGCTCGGGCTCGCCGGCACCTGGCGGATCCTCGGGCAGAAGCCGGCGCAGTACCTACGAAATCTCGCGGGGTCTTAATCCGAAAATATCCCTGCGGCGTAGGGACCCCTGATTTTGTCTCGTCCGGGCCGGTTACCGCTCCGGCACCGCCCTTGTGCAGGTCGGTCGAGGCTCACATATTCCGGTCAAGGCGAGCGGACCCGCGAGGGGCCGGACGCCGATCCGACGCGTCAAGCGTCCGAGGGTCGCGTGAGAGCCTCGCACCAGGAACATCCACGCTAGAGAGCTTCCGAAGGAATCTCCCATGGCATTCGAGAACAGCCCGTTCCGGCAGGGCAATGCGAACGGCTTCGGCGGCCCCACCGGCTACGCCCAGAGCCAGGTCGAGGTCGACCAGGGCCTGCGCGCGTTCATGCTCGGCGTCTACAACAACATGATCATCGGCCTCGGCATCTCCGGGCTGGTGGCCATCGGCATCAACAAGCTCGCGGTGGCGTCGTCGCAGGCGGAGGCCGTGGCGCGGATCGGCTCGATCCCGCTGACCAGCTTCGGCCGCACGCTCTACGCCACGCCGCTGATGTGGGTGATCGCGCTCGCGCCGCTCGCCTTCATCTTCCTCTTCTCGTTCCGGATGGACCGGATGTCGGCCGCGTCGGCCCGCACCACCTTCTTCGCCTTCGCGGCGGTGATGGGTGCGTCGCTCTCGACGCTGCTGCTCCGCTACACCGGCGCGAGCGTGGTCCAGGTGTTCTTCATCACGGCGGCGGCCTTCGGCGGCCTGAGCCTCTACGGCTACACGACGACCCGGAGCCTGTCGGGCATCGGTTCGTTCCTGGTGATGGGCCTGATCGGCCTCGTCATCGCCAGCCTGGTGAACATCTTCCTGGCCTCGAGCGCCCTGCAATTCGCGATCTCGGTCATCGGCGTGCTGATCTTCGCCGGCCTGACCGCGTATGACACGCAGAAGCTCAAGGAGATGTACCTCTACGGCAACTTCGACGGCGAGACCGCCGCCAAGGTGTCGGTGGTCGGCGCCCTGACGCTCTACCTGGACTTCATCAACATGTTCCAGTTCCTGCTCTCGCTGATGGGCAACCGGAACAACTGATAACCCCCGGGGTGGCGCGCCGCCCCGGACCTTCGAACGGGAAGCCCCGGCCCTGCGGCCGGGGCTTCTCGCGTTGAGGGCCCCGTTGACGGCCCGATCTCTCTGACTTAAGTCAGAGAGATGCCGACCGACCCCATTAGCCGCATCCGCCGTTTCAACCGGGCCGTGACCGCCGAGGTCGGCGCCCTCGATACCTCGTTCCTCGGCCGCGGCCGGCCGCTCGGCACGGCCCGGGTGCTCAACGCCATCGGCCACGGGCGCGGCGAGGTCGGCGCCATCCGCGACTATCTCGGTCTCGATTCCGGCCTGATGAGCCGGCTCCTGCGCAGCCTGGAGGAGGAGGGTCTGGTCGTCACGCTGCCCCATCCGGACGATGCCCGCCGCCGGGTCGCCGCCCTGACCGAGGCCGGCAGGCAGGAATTCGCGGCCTACGAGGCCCTGTCGAACGACCGGGCGAAGGCGCTGCTCGCCCGCTTCCCGAAGGGCGACGAGCTGTTGCGCGCCATGGATCTCGTCGCCACGGCGCTCGGCCGCGAGCGGATCGCGGTCGAGGAGACCGACCCGCGCTCCGAGGCGGCTCTGCACTGCCTGACCGAGTATTACGCCGAGCTGGGGCGGCGGCTCGCCACCGGCTTCGACGTCTCCCTCTCTCGCGACCCGGAGGCGGCCGACATGATGCGCCCGCGCGGCGCCTTCCTGGTCGCCCTGTCGGACGGGCTGCCGATCGGCTGCGTCGGCCTGAAGGGCAAGGGTGGGGAGATCGCCGAGATCAAGCGGCTCTGGGTCTGCCCCTCCGCCCGCGGCCTCGGCCTCGCCCGCCGCCTGATGGAGGCCGCCGAGGCGGCGGCGCGGGACCTCGGCATCACGATCCTTCGCCTCGATTCGAACAGCGCGCTGACCGAGGCGCTCCAGCTCTACCGGCGCACCGGCTGGGTCGAGATCGACCGGTTCAACGACGATCCGTATCCGGATTTCTTCTTCGAGAAGCAGTTATAATATACCGATCGATCGCGGGATCCACGCTCCGCCGCGAAGTCGGCGATACCGACACAGGCTTTGCCGCCACGCAGCACGCCGCCGAGCACCAGGAACAGCATCTCGCCAAATCGTGGCGCGTCGCAAAAGTCGCATGGGACGCGAACCTCGGGAAAGATCGTCCCGATCGGCTCGACAACGATCAGACCCTCGCGATCGGAGGGCCCGATAAAGATTTTTTGAGCGCATCATCGCAATCCATGATCTTTTCGCGCGAAATCGCCCTGTCCACGAGGAGGAAGAGAGTCGACTTGATTCCGAGATCTACAAATCTTTCGATCTCGATACATGAATGCGCTCGCTGTCCTGAGCGTCCTCGGCCCCGCTCTCCACCTCCCGCCAGCCGACCCGGGCCTCCGGCCGCGCGTCGGTCGTGGCGAAGTACGGCTTGATGTCGAGGAGCGGCGTGCCGTCGAGGCAGTCGAGCCCGCGCACCCGCAAAGTGCCGCCCTCGAGGCCGAGCAACTCCACCACCGAGACGGCGATCGGGTTGGGCCGGGCCGGCGAGCGCAGCGCGAAGGTGCCGCGGGGTTCGGGCGCGTGCCGGGGCTGCTGCGCCACCAGGTTCCGCGGCGCCCGGTCCATCCAGTAGAGCACGATCAGGTGGGTGGTGCCCTGGAGGCTCCGCAAGGCCGGGACGAACTGGGGATCGACCTCCAGGGTGCAGACCGCGTCCGACTGCGCCGAATTGCGCGGGCACTCCGCCCGCACGGTCCAGGGCGTGCGCACCCGGCCGACGAAGTAGAGCCCGGCATCGAAACCCACCGGCAGGTCGACCGTCTCCTCGCCCGGCCGCGGGCCGAAATCCGCTTGCGTCATCTGTCGTCCTGCGATCGGGGCGGGATCCGGGTCGCCCCGCCGCTCCGCCCGGTATAGGCTGGTCGCGAGCGCATGAGGGAGACCGATCGACCGTGTTCGCCGACGAGCTGAGACCGATGGAGACGGTGGCCGATCCCGAGACGGCGGTCGACCGGCTGGCGGCGCTCCACGCCGCCGCCACCGGGAGCCTGCGGGACGCGCTGACCCGCTTCCTCGCGGACGGCGTGCCCCCCGACGCCGCCGAGCGGCTGACCTTCCGCTACCCCGAGCTGCGCCTGACCTACCGCCCGACCGGGCCGATGCCGCGGATCAGCCGCGCCACCGCGAAGTTCCAGGGGCCCGGCGCCTACGCCACCACCCTGACCCAGCCGGCGCATTTCCGCGCCTACCTGCTGGAGCAGCTGCGCCCCCTGGTGCAGGATTACGGCGCCACGATCGAGGTGGGTCTGAGCGCCCAGGAGATCCCGTACCCTTACGTGGTCGAGCCGGGCGCCGAACTCGCCCGCGGCGTCACCTCGAGCGACCTCGCGCGCTACTTCCCGACCCCGATGCTGTCGAGCGTCGGCGACGAGATCGCCGACGGTCTGTGGCTGGAGGCCGGCGACGAGCCCCGGCCGCTCGCCCTGTTCGATGGGCCGCGGGTCGATTACTCGCTGCGCCGCCTCGTGCACTATACCGGGGCCGACTGGCGCCAGATCCAGCCCTGGATCCTGCTCACCAACTATCACCGCTACGTCGACCAGTTCGTGCGGGTCGGCCTGAAGGCGCTCGCCGCCGAGCCCGAGCGCTACGCCCGCCTGGTCCTGCCCGGCGGCATCGCGGTCGAGGCCGGGGACGCGGCGGGGGCGCAGGCCGACGCGCTGATCGCCGCCTCGCCCTGGCACCGGTTCCAGATGCCGGCCTACCACCTCGTCGCCCGGGACGGGCAAGGACAACCGGGGCAAGGCACAAGCCTCGTCAATATCGGCGTCGGTCCCTCCAACGCCAAGACGATCACCGATCACCTCGCAGTGCTGCGGCCGCATTGCTGGCTGATGGTCGGCCATTGCGGCGGCTTGCGCCAGTCGCAGACCATCGGCGACTACGTGCTCGCCCACGGCTACCTGCGCCGCGACCGGATCCTCGACGAGCTGGTGCCGCCCGACGTGCCGATTCCGGCGCTCGCCGAGGTGCAGGTGGCGTTGCAGGAGGCCGCCGCCAGCGTCACCGGCGAGCGGGCCGAGGCGCTGAAGCAGCGCCTGCGCACCGGTACGGTCGTCACCTACGACGACCGCAACTGGGAGCTGCGCTGGTCGCAGGAGCGGCGGCGGATCAACCTGTCGCGGGCGATCGGCGTCGACATGGAGAGCGGCACCATCGCGGCCCAGGGCTACCGCCTGCGGGTGCCCTACGGCACGCTGCTCTGCGTCTCGGACAAGCCGCTGCACGGCGAGATCAAGCTGCCGGGCGCCGCCAACGCCTTCTACGAGCGGGCGGTGGGCGAGCACCTGCTGATCGGCCTCGCGACGCTGGATTCCCTGCGACGCAACCGCCACGGCCTGCACTCGCGCAAGCTGCGCAGCTTCGACGAGCCGCCGTTCCGGTAAGGCGATGCCGCTGCCGATCTCGAACAGCCGTCACGTCGCCGTGGCGGACGGCCCCGGATCGCGCGTCGTCGCGGTCGCCGACCTCGCCGCGTCGCTCGGGGTCGACGCGCTGATCCGCCTGCACGAGGAGGATTTTTCGGGTCTGGCCGGGATCGGCCGCGACCTCGTCCACTTCAACCTGGAGCGCACGATCAACCGCGCCGGCCTGCGCTACGCCCTCCTGCCGATCCGAAGGGCCGGCCGGCGCCGGCCGGGCGGGGCCGAGGAGCTGCCGGTCCTCGACCCGACCCGCTTCCGCACCGGCCTGTGCGTGGCGGTGCGCCAGGGCGTGCCGGTGGCGGCGGTGCCGCCGGCGCTGTTTCGCGCCTCGCTGCCGGGGATCCGCGACGCCGACGCCCTGGCGGCGGCCCTGGTGCGCCGCTACGCCGGCCTGTTTCCCGACCTCGCCCCGGCAGACCTCGTGGCGCGGGGCTGCGCGATCACGCGGCTGCGGCTCGCGCAGGACTGAGCGGCCTCGCGCATTCCCGACGCCGAGGGAGCGCCGTCTTCCTCTGGGTCATGCGCCGGCTGCGGCAGGACAAGACTTCGGTCCTGCCCGAGCGTCCATGCGTCCCGACGATCGAAGATCGGTCTCCGCTAACCCGGCCTAACCGGTGCAATTCTGTGCGGTTCGCGCCGGAGCGGCCGAATCCCCCGATGTGTTTTACCGCTTCGCAACCGGCTTCCCGCCACGGTGCCGGAAGCCGAGGCTGGACCCGAACCTCTCATGCTGCAGACCGCCGAAACCCTGCTCGCCCTGCATGACGGGCGGCTCATCGGCCTGTCGCTGCTGATCGGCGTCCTGTCGGCGATCACCATGATCGACCTGTTCCAGCACGCCCGCGCCACCAGCGGCAGCAGCCGGGGGATCTGGATCTCGGCCGCCGGCATCGCCGGCGGGTTCGGGCTGTGGGCGAGCCAGTTCATCGCGCAGGCGTCGATCCGCCCCGCCGCCGAGCTTCTGCGCGGGAGCGAGACCCTGCTGCTCGGCCTCGTCCTCATGGTGCTGCTGGCCGGGGGCGGCCTGCGGGCCGCGGTCTCGGCGCCCCGGCGCATCGCCCGGGCGCTCGGCGGGGTCCTGATCGGCCTGGGGCTGGCGGCGGTCGCCGCCGCGGTCTCGGCGAGCCTGCCGGGGGCGGGCGGACCGGCCTGGGTCGCGGGCCTCGCCCTGTCCGCCGCCGCCGGGATGGCGCTGTCCGGCCTCGCGCTGTCATGCAGCCTGGAGGAGAATCCCGCGAGCCGCGCCGCCGGGGCCCTGGTCCTGTCCTGCGCCGCGCTGCTGCCGCACGTCGTCGGCCTCCTCGCGGCCGGCGGCGGGCTGCGCCCGGCCGTCCTCGACGGCGGGTACGCCGCCTCGCTCGGCTTCGCCAGCCTGACGCTGCTCGTCCTCGTCTTCCTCGGCCAGACCCTCGACGGCCGGGTGCGGCGCCGGCGCGAATCGCAGGACCTGATGAACAGCCTCGCCGACGCCGCGGTCGAGGGCATCGCGATCTGCGAGGCCGGGCGCATCATCACCGTCAATTCCAGCCTCGCCGCGCTGATCGGCCGGGCGCCGGCGGCTCTGATCGGCCGGCCGATCGGCGAGATCCTGCCCGCTGCGGTGATCGCGCGCCTCGATGCCGGCCCGGACGGCCAGGTGATCGAGGCCGAGCTCGTCGGCGCGAAGGGCGAGCCGCTGCCGGTCGACGTGATCCGCCGGCCGCTCGGCCACCGGCTCTGCCAGGCGATCGCCGTGCGCGACCTGCGGGCGCGGCGCCAGGCCGAGCGCGACATCCAGTTCCTGGCCCACCACGACACCCTGACCGGCCTGCCGAACCGCGCGACCTTCCGCGCCCGCCTCGACGAGGAGATCGCCCTGGCGCGGGACGGCGGCGGGCTGGTGGCGGTGCTCTGCCTCGACCTCGACCGGTTCAAGGACGTCAACGACCTCTACGGTCACGCCATGGGCGACGGGCTGCTCCAGGCCCTGGCGCGGTGGGTCGCGCCGGTGCTCGGGCCGCGGCAGCTGATGGCGCGCCTCGGCGGCGACGAGTTCGCGATCCTCCTGCCCGGCGTCGAGCGGGACGAGGCCGGCCGGATCGCCGAGGAGGTGCTGCGGGTGATCCGCGAGGGCAACCTGCGGGCGGGGAGCGGCCCGATCCTGGCGACCAGCATCGGCATCGCCCTCTGTCCGACCGACGCGGAGGACGGGCAGACCCTGCTCAACTACGCCGACGCCGCACTCTACTGCGCCAAGAACCACGGGCGGGGCGTGCACCGCTACTTCGAGCCGGTCCTCGCGGCGCAGATCCGCGACCGGCGCTCGATGGAGCACGACCTGCGCCATGCCGTCGAGCGCGGCGAGTTGCGGGTCGTCTACCAGCCGCAGATGGCGATCGACAGCGGCGTCGTGGTCGGATTCGAGGCGCTCCTGCGCTGGCACCATCCGGAGCGCGGCACCGTCCCGCCCGACCTGTTCATCCCGATCTCGGAGGAGACCGGCAGCATCCTCGGCATCGGCGAGTGGGTCCTGCGCGAGACCTGCCGCGAGGCCGCCTCGTGGACGAAGCCCCTGCGCATCGCCGTCAACGTCTCGGCGGTGCAGCTCCACGCCCCGGGCTTCTCGGAGCTGGTGCACGAGGTCCTGTTCACCACCGGGCTCGCGCCCGCCCGCCTCGAGCTCGAGATCACCGAGACCGCGCTCGTGCGCGACCCGGTCCGGGCGCTCACCGCGCTCCGGCGGGTCAAGGCGATGGGGGTGCGGATCGCGATGGACGATTTCGGCACCGGCTACTCGTCGCTGTCGAACCTGCGTGCCTTCCCGTTCGACAAGATCAAGATCGACCGGTCGTTCATCCGCGCCGTCGACGTCAACCGGGAGACCGCCGCGATCATGCGGGCGGTGCTGGGCTTGGGGAGAGGCCTGGGGCTGCCGGTCCTCGCCGAAGGGGTCGAGACCTCGGCCGAACTGGCCTTCCTCGGCGCCGAGAACTGTCACGAGGCGCAGGGCTACCTCCTCGGCCGCCCCGGCCCGATCGAGCAGTTCATCGAGCACACCTTCGAGGAGCACAGCTTGGCCAAGCATGACCGCACCGAGACAACCGGCGCGGCGCCCGGCGGCGAGACCGCGGCGGCGTAGACGGCTCTGCCGCCCGGTGGATGGTCGGGGCGACCTCATCCCGAAAGCCGGTTGCGTGGGCCGATCGAGTTTTGACCCTCCGCGTCGTCCCGGGGCCGCGAAAGCGGAACCCAGGATCCATAACCGCCGACGCTTCAGGAGGAGGCGGACAGGGTTCAGCCTGAGCCTGCACCGCCAGCGGTTATGGATCCCGGGTTCTCGCCTTTCGGCGAGCCCCGGGGTGACGAGGAGGGTGTCGGTTCGGTCCGCTGGCACAGAACCGAGTGCCCACGCCGCTGTCGCGTGCCGGACTGCACCGCGCGTCCATGCCGCTCAATCGACCCGCCGCAGCCCTTGCGCGAAGCGCTTGGCGTTGGCGACGTAGCGGTCGGCGGAGGCGCGCAAGCCCGCCACCGCCGTCTCGTCGAGCACCCGCACCGCCTTGGCGGGGGCGCCGACGATCAGGCTGTTGTCGGGGAATTCCTTGCCCTCAGTGACGAGCGCGTTGGCGCCGACGAGGCAGTTGCGGCCGATCTTCGCCCCGTTGAGGATCGTCGCGCCCATCCCGACCAGCGTGTCGTCGCCGATCGTGCAGCCATGCACGATGGCGCCGTGGCCGACCGTGATCCCCGAGCCGAGGGTGAGCGGGAAGCCCGCATCGGTGTGGAGGACCGCGCCCTCCTGGATGTTGGTGCGGTCGCCGACCGTGATCGGCTCGTTGTCGCCGCGGATCACCGCGCCGAACCACACCCCGACCTCGCGGCCGAGCCGCACGCGACCGATGACGTGGGCGTCGGGGGCGATCCAGGCGCTGCCGTCATCCGGCACGACCGGGCTGACGGTGTCGAGGGCGTAGAGCGGCATCGCGGGATCCTCCGGTGGTCGAGGCTTCCTTTCGCATGCCGGGCGGGCGCCGTCAGCCCGATCATCCCCTCATCCTCCCATCGCCCGATCCTCCCATCGCCCACGGCATCGGCGCCGCCGCGCCGGCCCGGGAGGCGATCACCTGGTGGCCGGTGCCGTCGCCGGCGCTCTGGATCGCCAGCGCCACCTCGGTGAGGTGCAGGGCGAGGTCGGCGTCGAGGCGGCTCGCGCGGCCCTCGGCCTTCGCCGCCAGCATCTCCTGCGGCCCGAGGGCGAAGTTCATCGCCGTCGCGCCCTTCCGCCCGACCTTGGCGTGGGTGGGCTGTCCGGCGCGCAGGCGGCGGGAGAGGGGGGAATCGATCAGGCGGCGGCGCACCACGTGCCGGCGCCGCACCCGCACGGCGGCGTCGTTCGACCAGCACTCGCCCACCTCCAGGATGCCCTCGTCGCCGAAGATCCGTAAGCTGTGGTCGTGCGGCGCCACCACCGAGCAGGTCAGGCGGGCGACCACCCCGCTCTCGAAGAACAGCGAGGCGCAGGCATAGGTGGGCGCCGCCGTACCCCCCTCTGCGAGGGTCAGGCCGAGCACCTCGGCGGAGGCCGCCGCGACCCGGGTCACCGAGCCGAACATCGCGATCAGCCAGGTCAGGTAGTAGCCGGCATGCTGGAGCGCGCAGCCCACCGCCAGTTCGTCCTGCACCGGCCAGGGCGCGCCGGATTCGCTGCGCCAGGTCTCGTGCGGCGCGCGGATCAGGAAGCCGTCGTCGATCTCGGCATAGACCAGCCGGGGCGTGCCGATGACGCGCTCGCGCAGGGCCTTCCAGAGGATCTGGGCGCTCTCGCCCAGCGCGCTGCACGGTGCCGAGGCGAGCATCACGCCCCGCTCGGTCGCGACCCGGTGCAGGTGGCGGGCGTCGTCGAGCCGGGTGGCGAGGGGCTTCTCCGAGTAGACCGGCAGCCCGGCCTCCAGGCAGGCCAGGCTGACGGCGTAGTGCGAGCCCGGATTGGTCAGGTTGAGGATCAGGTCCGGCCGCCGGCCGATCAGGTCGTCGAGGCTCGTGGCGGCCGGGACGCGCCAGTACTTGCGGAAGGCGTGCAGCCGGTCGAGGTCGATGTCCCAGGCCCCGGCCACCGTCACCTCCGGCAGCGTCGCCAGGGAGCGCATGTAGTAATCGGCCACGAATCCCGTGCCGACGATGCCGATGCTCGCCACCTGATATGCTCCCCGATCCCATGTTGCGCCGCGAAGGCTAGACCAGGGTGCGGCAAATCGAACGAGCGCAAAGGGCCGAGGACCGGCCCGCACTCCAGGGGAGGATTAAGTCGCCTCCTACCGCTTTCGGAGCAACGGCAACGGGCCACCCGGATGGCATCGAACAGCCAGGGAGTATCTAATCTGACGAGTGACGGGGTCCGGGCCTCGCGCGGCAAGTGGAGGCGGTGTCGTCCCGGCTCGGGTCTGCGCGATGTAGTTTGAAATCGTTCAAGATGTGATGACGATGCGACAGCTGTGCCTCGAAGATCCGCCGGATGCAACGGGGCGTCGGGGACGATGCCCTACACCGACCCGACGGTCTTCAGCCGGGCCCGCGGGTGGATCTCGGCCTGGCTCATCACCGGGGTCTCGCGCCGGAAGCGCTCGATGATCGAGCGGACGAAGGGCCGGGCCTGGACCGAGGTGACGAGGACCGGCATCTCGCCCAACCGCGCCGCCTCCTCGAAGCGGTCGCGCACCGTGGTGACGAAGTCGGACAGCTTCGAGGGCTGCATCGCCAGGTGGCGCTCGTCGCCGTGGCCGACGATCGCCTCCATGAACGCGCTCTCCCAGGCCGGCGACAGGGTGATGATCGGCAGGACGCCGCCCGGGCCCTGGTACTGGGCGCAGATCTGGCGGCCGAGGCGGGCGCGGACATGCTCGACGATGTCGCGCGGGTTCTTGATGTGGCCGGCGACCTCGGCGATGCCCTCGACGATGGTGCCGAGGTCGCGGATCGAGACCCGCTCGGCGAGCAGGTATTGCAGCACCCGCTGGATGCCCGTGGTGGCGATCTGGCCCGGCACCACCTCCTTGAGGAGCTCGCCGTGCTCCTTCGGCAGTTCCTTCAGGAGCTTGTGCACCTCGACGTGGTTGAGGAGGTCGGCGACGTGGGCCTTGATCACTTCCGTCAGGTGGGTCGAGACCACGGTCGCGGCGTCGACCACGGTGTAGCCCTTGAGCTGGGCCTCGTCGCGTAAGGCGCTGTCGATCCAGGTCGCCGGCAGGCCGAAGGTCGGCTCCATCAGGTGCTGGCCCGGCAGCTGGACCTGTCCGCCCATCGGGTCCATCGCCATGAACTGGCCCGGGAAGACCTGGCCCTGGCCGGCCTCGATCTCCTTGACCCGCACCACGTAGGTGTTGGCGTCGAGCTGGACGTTGTCGAGGATGCGCACCGACGGCATCACGAAGCCGAGCTCGGCGGCGAGCTGCCGGCGCAGGGCCCGGATCTGGTCGGTGAGCCGGTCCTGGCCCTCCGGCCCGTTGACGAGGGCGAGCAGCGCGTAGCCCATCTCGAGCTTCAGGTCGTCGAGCTTGAGGAGGTCGGCCGCGGTCTCCTCCTTGGCCGGCGCCCCGGGCCCGGAAACGGCGCCGTCGGCGCCGGGTGCGCCGCCTGGCCCCTCGTCCTCGGCGGGCTTCGGCAGGAGCGCGATGCGGCGGGCGAGGTAGGCGGCGCCGAGGCCCAGCGTCAGGAAGGGCAGCATCGGGATGCCGGGCAGGAAGCCGATCAGCAGCATCACGCCGGCCGACATGCCGAGCGCCTTCGGGTAATTGGCGATCTGGCGCCCGAGCGCCCGGCCGGCGGCGCCGCGCACGCCGGCCTTGGAGACGAGGAGGCCCGCGGCCGTCGAGACGATCAGCGCCGGGACCTGGCTGACGAGGCCGTCGCCGACGGTGAGCAGGGTGTAGGTCTTGCCGGCGTCCGAGAAGGTCATGCCCTGCTGGGCGACCCCGATGATGATGCCGCCGACCACGTTGATGAAGGTGATGAGGAGCGCCGCGATCGCGTCGCCGCGCACGAATTTCGAGGCGCCGTCCATGGCGCCGAAGAACGAGGATTCGTCCTCCAGCGACTGGCGCCGGGTCCGGGCGGTCTTCTCGTCGATCAGACCGGCCGAGAGGTCGGCGTCGATCGCCATCTGCTTGCCCGGCATCGCGTCGAGGGAGAAGCGCGCCGCGACTTCCGCGATGCGCCCCGAGCCCTTGGTGATGACGACGAAGTTCACGATGATCAGGATCGCGAAGACGATGATCCCGATCAGGAAGTTGCCGCCCATCACGAAGTGCCCGAAGGCCTCGATGACGTGGCCGGCCGCCGCCGTGCCCTCGTGGCCGTGACCGAGGATCAGCCGCGTCGAGGCGAGGTTGAGCGCCAGCCGCAGCATCGTGGTGATGAGCAGCACCGTCGGGAAGACCGTGAATTCGAGCGGGTTCTCGATGAACAGCCCGGTCATCAGGATCAGGACCGACAGGATGATCGAGACCGCGAGCAGGAGGTCGAGCAGCAGGGCCGGCAGCGGGAAGATCAGCACCACCAGGATGGCGAGCACCGAGACCGCGAGCACGAGGTCGCTGCGGCGCGTCAGCGCCACCAGGTCCGCCCGCGTCGGCAGGGCGAAGATGCGGCCCGCGCCGATTGCCCCGGTCTCGCTCATCGAAGATCCACCTTCCCGTCGACCGGGCAATTTCTGCCGGGTGCATGGTTAGGGAACCGTTAACGCCGCTGCCGGCGCGAGCCTCGGCCGCGAGAGCGCTTTGAAGCGCCGCACAATAAGCAAATGTTCATTTTCGAACGAAAACAATCGTCGCGTGCAGTTTTTTGTGCGGCGCGGCACGGATGGAAAACAAAGCTCCCTTCGTCAACGCTCAAGCTCGTCGCGAGCGTCCGCTCAATGCAGGAAATCGTATTTGGTTCACCATTACTTTTGCGGAACCAAGCCGCCCTGCAACGATTGAGAGGGCATCGATCAATCAGACAAGGTTCGAGGAGACCATGCGCAAGACCCTCATCACCCTCGCGGCCCTTGGCATGCTCGGCGCCGGCGCGGCGCAGGCCCAGACCACGGTCACGGGCGATCCGGCCCGCGACGCCAAGCCCAGCACCCACTCGCAGGGCCAGGAAGCGGTGACCCGGCCCAACACCGACATGATGGACAAGAGCAACCCGGGCACGACCGGCACGGTCGCCACGAACGCCAAGCTCGAGCCCGGCGCCAACAGCTTCACCGAGGCCCAGGCCCGCAGCCGCATGGAGCAGGCCGGCTTCAAGGACGTGAAAGATCTCAAGAAGGACGACCAGGGCATCTGGCGCGGCCAGGCCATGCAGTCCGGCAACACCGTGATGGTCGGCCTCGACTTCAAGGGCAACGTCTCGACCGCCCGGTAACTCGATACAGGCCCCGTATCCCCACGCTCCAGATTTGAGGAGGACGCCCATGGCGACCCGTACCATCTCGGCCCTGTTCGACAGCTACGACGACGCCTCGGCGGCGGTGCGCAAGGTGGAGGCGGCCGGCGTGCCGCATTCCGACATCAGCATCGTGGCCAACAACCAGGGCGACCGCTATTCGAGCCACATCGGAACGCGTGACGCCACCACCACGACCGGCACGACGACGACCGGCGAGACCGCGCACGACGCCTCGAACGGCGCCGGAGCCGGCGCCTCGCTCGGCACCGTGCTCGGCGGCGGCGCCGGCCTGCTCACCGGCCTCGGCCTGCTCGCCATCCCGGGCGTCGGCCCGGTGGTCGCCGCCGGCTGGCTCGTCGCGACGGTCACCGGTGCCGGCGTCGGCGCCGCGGCGGGCGGCCTGATCGGCTCGCTGACCGGCGCGGGTCTCAGCGAGGAGCACGCCCACACTTACGCCGAAGGCGTGCGCCGCGGCGGCACCCTCGTCACCGTCCGGGCGGACGATGCCCACGCGGACCGGGTCGCCGGCATCCTCAAGGAGCACGGCTCGGTCGACATGGACGACCGCACCCGCGGCTGGCGTCAGGAGGGCTGGAGCGGCCGTCACGACGAGACCGCTCCCTCGCTGACCAACCCGGCGGCGGTCGCCGGCGGCTCGTCGGCGGTGGGTGCTGCCGGCAGCACCACCACCGGCCTCAACACCGGCGGCATGCCCTTCGCGGCCGGCGCTGCGCCGACCACCCAGTCGGTCGATGCCGGCCTGCCCGGCACCACCCGCGAGCGCCATGTCGGGATCGAGGACGAGCTGCCCCCGGTCCGTCAGCCGATGGGTACCGAGCGGCGCTAATACGGCGGCGCTCAGCGCATCGAGTCGGTGTGAACAGGCGGCGGCAGGGGAGACCCTGCCGCCGCTTCCTTTTGTGCGTCGGACGGCCCGAGGCCACCATCTCGGGAATGGGATTGTCCCTCGCCTGTCCGGCCGGCGAGTCGCGCGCCTCTCGACTGATGGAAATCTTGAGGTCGACTTCATCGAACCGTGCGCCAGCGCACGCCGCCTCCTTCAATCGGAGGACGCGCGGCGCCGGGTTTTGGCATCTTTATGGCACCCGAGCGGCGCCGCGTGCGCCGGGGGGATGCCGGATGTTCGACGCCGATGCGTGGCCCGCCCTGCTGGGGCCGCTCTTCACCGCCTATGCTCCCGTCCTCGCCTCGCCCGGACCCAACCTGCTGGTGGTGCTGCGGGCGAGCGTCGCGGCGCCCGGGCGCGGACCGGTCGTCGCCGCCCTGGGCGTCGCCTGCGGGGCCGGCCTGGCGGCGGCCTTCGCCGGGCTCGGCGCCTCGCTGCTGCCGGCGGGGCGCCTCGTCGCCGGGATCGGGACGGCGTTGTTCGTGCTCCTGATGCTGCGCGCCGCCTACCGGCTGGCGAGCGGGCGGGCCGGCCTGCCGGACGATCCGACCCGCCTCGCGCCGGGGCGCGACGTCGGTACCTTCGCCCTCGGGCTCGGGGCGGCGATGACCAACCCGGTCAGCCTCGCCTTCTTCGCCGGCTTCTTCCTGGCCCATCCCGACCGGGCGGCGGTGCCGCTGGCGGGGGCCGCGGTGTTCTGCATGGCGGCGACGTGGTTCGGCCTCCTCGGCATCCTGCTCGGGCGGCCGTCCTGCCGGGCGCGCCTCACCCGCGCCGGGCGCCTCGCCCGCCTCGTCCTGGCGGCGCTCCTCGTCGTCTGCGCGGCGCTGGCGGTCCGGCGCGCGCTCCAGGGGTGAGCGCTAGCGCGTCGGGGCGGTCCTCCCGTACAGTGTCGGCAAGAACGATACCGGGAGGAAACCATGCGCTGGATCGCCGTCCTCGTCGCCCTCGCCTGCGCGGTGCCCTGCGCGGCGCCCGTCCGGGCCGAGGAGCCACTGCAGTTCCGGGTCGATCCGGCCTGGCCGAAGCCGCTGCCGAACAACTGGATCATGGGCCAAGCCGCGGGCGTCGCGGTGGATGCCGAGGACCACGTCTGGGTGATCCAGCGCCCGCGCACCCTGACCGATGACGAGAAGGCTGCGAGCCTGAACCCGCCGCGCACCCGCTGCTGCGTTCCGGCTCCGCCGGTCCTGGTCTTCGATCAGGAGGGCAATCTCGTCAGGTCCTGGGGTGGCCCCGGCCAGGGCTACGACTGGCCGCAGAACGAGCACGGCATCCACATCGACCACAAGGGCTTCGTCCGGCTCGCCGGCAACGGCGAGCAGGACGGGCAGATCCTGAAATTCACCCGGGACGGCACTTTCGTGATGCAGATCGGCAAGTCCGGCCCGCAGACGAACAGCCGCGACACCACGCGGCTGGGCAAGCCGGCCAACATGCAGGTCGATCCGGAGACGAACGAGCTCTACGTCGCCGACGGCTACTTCAATCACCGGGTGATCGTGTTCGACGCCGAGACCGGGGCGTTCAAGCGGATGTGGGGCGCCTACGGCGAGCCGCCCACCGACGAGGCGCAAGGGGCCTACGACCCTGCGGCGCCGTTGCCCCGGCAGTTCCGCAACCCGGTCCACTGCATCCAGGTCGCCCGCGACGGCCTCGTCTACGTGTGCGACCGCACCAACGACCGGGTCCAGGTCTTCCGCCGCGACGGCACCTTCGTGAAGGAATTCCGAGTCGAGCCGCAGACCCGGGCCAACGGCTCGGTCTGGGAGCTCGCCCTGTGGCCGGACGAGGCGCAGACCTACCTGATGAACGCCGACGGCGCCAACAACGAGGTCCGCACCCTGCGGCGGGAGGACGGCGCGGTGCTCGGCCGCTTCGGGCGCAACGGCCGGATGGCCGGCGACTTCCACTGGGTGCACAACCTCGCCGTCGATTCCCGCGGCAACGTGTTCACCACCGAGGTCGACACCGGCAAGCGGGCCCAGAAATTCCTGTTCCAGGGCAACATGGTGCTGCGCAAGCGCACGCCGTGAGGGCGCTCACGCCTCGCCGTTCGTCTCCGGCCCGGAGAAGTCGGCCGCCCGCTCGGTGAGGTCGTCGAGGTTGCGCCGCAGCTGTTCCAGGCTGAAGGCGAGCCAGAAGATGCGCCCGACCCCGTCGGTGGACAGGGTCCGGGTCACCTGGCGCCGGCGCATCCCGTCGATGGCCTCGCGGTAGCCGGCGATCGCCGCCGCCAGCGCCGCGTCATCGCCGGCGGGGCGGCGCCCGGCGCTCAGCGCCTCGGCGAGGGCGCACAGGCGCGCGGCCGCCGCCCGGGCGGCCTCGCCCCAGGCCTCGGCGAGATGCACCCGCAGCACCTCCGCATCGGCCTCCGAGATGGCGCGGCGCAGGAGAACGAGGTCGTGGCGCAGGCGCATCAGGGTGCGCAGCAGCGGGTCCGGGTCGGGGGCGGCCGAGAGCCGGCTGCGGCGCTCGCGGGCGGCCTCGCCCGCCAGGGTCTCGAGGCGCGCCAGGCTCCGGCGTACCGCCGGCGGCAGGGCCTTCGCCTCAGGCGTCTCCTCCGCGTCGAGGCGTGCCAGCGCGTCGAGCTGGTCGGCGAGCAGGCGCGCGAGGCGGGCGGCCTGACCCGTGACGGCGCGCGCGGCCCGGGCCGGCGCGACGAGGAGCGAGACGGCGAGCCCGACGACGCAGCCGAGCCCGATCTCCAGGATCCGGTCGAGGGCGAAGGCGAGGGGGCCGAGCGTCGAGCCGGTGGTGGAGAGCAGCACGATGATCGCGGTGATCGGCGCGATCCGGAATCCCGCCGAGACCGTCGCCGCGAAGGTGAGGGGGGCGACGGCCACGAACAGGGCCGCGAAGGTCGAGGCGCCGCCGTGATGCGGGATCGCGAAGGCGACCGCCCCGCCGTAGCAGGCGCCCAGCACCGAGCCGAGAAACCGGTCGAGCGCCGCCTTGAGCGAGCCGCCGACGCTGCTCTGCGTCACGATGAGCGCGGTGATGACCGCCCAGTAGCCCTGCGGCAGCCCGCAGGCCTCGGCCAGCACGAAGGTCGCGAGGCTCGCCACCGTCATCCGCAGCCCTTGCGTCACGCGCGGCCGCTGGCGGTCGAACCAGCGGCGCAGGCGATCGGAGCGGCGGTCGGGAAGTTAGTCCATGGCCGGGTCAGAGCGGCTGCCGGGACCCGAGTCAACTCTCACGGATGTGGTTGACGTGGGATCGTGCCGTCATCCGGGCTTTACCGCACCCCTGCACACTCCCTACGACTGACAGGGTTAACGGCAAAGCAGGGGTCAGGGCGGTGACGATGCGCGAGATCGTGGGTGTTGTGGGCTTACTGGCCGTCTTGGCGGCTGTTCCGGCGGAGGCGCGGTCGTTGTCGGCGATCAAGCAGGACGGCAGCTTGCGGGTCGGACTGACCGGCGACTACGCGCCCTATTCCCTGCGCCAGCCCGACGGCAGCATCAAGGGCGCCGACGTCGTCATGGCGGGGGAACTCGCCCGGGCGCTCGGCGTCAAGCTCGAGATCGTGCCGACGACCTGGAAGACCCTGAAGGACGACCTGCTCGCCGACCGCTACGACGTCGCCATGGGGGGGGTCAGCGTGACCCCCGACCGGGCGGCGGTCGCCGATTTCTCGGTGCCGGTGCTCACCGACGGCAAGCGCCCGATCGTGCGCTGCGCCGACGCGAACCGCTTCGTCACGATCAAGGACATCGACAAGCCGGAGGTCCGGGTCGTGGTCAATCCCGGCGGCACCAACCAGCGCTTCGCTGACGCGAACTTCCCGCACGCCTCGGTGCGGGTGTTCCCGGACAACCGCGCGATCTTCAAGGAGGTGGCCGAGGGCCGGGCCGACCTGATGGTGACCGACGGCGCCGAGGTCGATTACCAGTCGCGGCGCAATCCCGGCGTGCTCTGCCCGGCCGCCGTGCCGGGCACCTTCGACAAGGCCGACAAGGCCTACTGGATGACCCGCGACCCGGCGCTCAAGGCGGCGGTCGACGAGTGGCTGACAAAGACGCTGAAGAGCGGGGCCTACGCCAAGGCGCTGGCGAAGGCGGCGGAGTAGGGGCGAGTCCTTCTCCACACGAGCATCGAGAAACTCCGCGTCATCCCGGGGCTCGTCGAAGACGAGAACCCGGGATCCATATCCGCCGGCGGTGACGAACGAGGCGGAATGCGATCCGGCTCATTCTGGAACGCCGGCGTTTATGGATCCCGGGTTCCGCTTCGCGGCCCCGGGATGACGTGGAGTGTGTTAGCCCCGGCTCAGCCCAGGAACCCGATCGAGATCCATGGCACCAGGATCACCACTACGAGGCCGACCAGCAGCGCCGTCATGTAGCCGACGATCGGCTTGATGCCCGCATCAGGATGGATCCGGCTGATCGCGCAGGCCGCGTAGTAGCCCACACCGAAGGGCGGCGCGAACAGGCCGACGCCCATCGCCAGGATCACCACCATCGCGTAGTGCACCTCGTGCACGCCGACCTGCCGGGCGATCGGGAACAACAGCGGTCCGAACAGCACGATCGCCGGGATGCCCTCAAGCACCGAGCCGAGGATCACGAAGGCCACCGCCGAGACGACCAGGAAGCCGAGCGCGCCGCCGGGCAGGCTCTTCATCATCACGGCGAGGCTCTGCGAGAAGCCCGACTGCGTCAGCGCCCAGGCCATACCCGTCGCCGCCCCGATGATCAGCAGGATCGCCCCAGACAGCGACGCCGTCGAGACCAGCATCGGGTAGACCCGGCGCCAGTCGAACTGCCGGTAGATCAGCAGGCCGGCGAGGATCGCGTAGACGATGCCGATCGTCGAGACTTCCGTGGCGGTCGCCACGCCCTCGACCACCGCGGCGCGGATGACGAAGGGAAGCGCGATCGCCGGGAAGGCGATGACCAGCGCCTTGCCGACCTCGCCCTTGGTGGCGCGCTTCACGTGGCTCAGGTCCTCGCCGCGGTAGCGCCACCAGACCAGCATGCACAAAGTGATGCCGAGCACGACGCCGGGCATCAGGCCGCCGGTGAAGAGCGCGGTGATCGACACGCCGGTGACCGAACCGATCGTGATCAGCACCAGCGAGGGCGGGATGGTCTCGGTCTGCGCGCCGGTGGCGGCGAGCAGCGCCACGAGATCGCCCTCCTTGGCGCCGCGCTTCTTCATCTCGGGGAACAGTACCGGGGCCACCGCCGCCATGTCGGCGGCCTTGGAGCCGGAGATCCCTGAGACGAGGTACATCGCGCCGACCAGCACGTAGTGCAGGCCGCCGCGCACGTGGCCGAGCATGCTGGCGAGGAAGCCCACCATGGCTTTGGCCATGCCGGTCATCTCGATGAGCAGGCCGAGGAAGACGAAGAGCGGCACGGCGAGCAGGATGAGGTGGCTCATCCCCTCGTCCATGCGCCCGACCACCACCATGGCGGGGGCCCGGGTGGTGAGCATCAGGTAGCCGAAGGTGGCGAGCCCGAACGCGAAGGCGATCGGCACGCCGGTGAAGACGAGGGCGCCGACCCCCAGCACGAAGAAGATCAGCAGGTTCCAGTTGCCTAAGCTGCGCAGCAGCGGCTCGGCCAGCATCAGGGCGACGATGACGAGGCCGGTGACCGCCACCGCACCGACCGCGTGGCGCCAGTCGGCGCACTCGATCAGCCGGAGGGCGGCGACGACCAGCATCAGGGCGAAGCCGACCGGGAGCGCGGCCGCGCGCCAGGCATTGGTGATCTCGAGCGCCGGCGTCTGGACGAAGACCTCTTCCGCCGCGAACTCGTAGGCCGGATGCAGGAGCATCAGCACGAAGGCGAGGCCGGCGGCGAGCGCCACCGCCTCCAGAAAGGCCTGGGTCTTGATGGACGCCATGCTGACGAGGGCGGTCATCCGCATGTGCTCGGCGCGGCGATAGGCGACGACCGAGCCGAGCATGGCGAGCCAGAGGAACAGGATCGAGGCGAGCTCGTCCGACCACACGATGGGCGAGTGGAAGACGTAGCGGCTGACGACGCCGGCGAGCAGCACCACCACCTCGGCCACCACCAGCAGGGCGGCCGGGATCTCGATCAGGGGCCCGAGCGCGTTGTCGAGCGTGCGCGCCCAGGCGCGCTTGGCCGACGCCGCCGGCAAGGCAGGCGTCTCCGTCGCGATGTCGACATGCATCGTGTGCCTCCCTCAGGCCAGCTTGCCGGAGACGGCCTCGAGGTGCTCCCAGGCGGCGTCGCCGTACTTGTTCTTCCAGTCCTTGTAGAATGTCGTGCGGCCGAGCGCATCGCGAAATTTCTGGCGATCGACCTCGACAAAGGCGATTCCCTTGGACCCGAGGTCCTGGCGCAGCGAGGCGCTGAGCTTCACGATGTCGACGCGCTGGTCGTCGGCCGAGCGGTCGAGCTCGCGGGATACGATGGCGCGCAGGTCCTCGGGCAGGCGCTGCCAGGCCTTCTTGTTGCCGAGGATCCAGTAGCCGTCCCAGACGTGGCCGGTCAGGCTGCAGCTCTTCTGCACCTCGTAGAGCCGGGTCGTCGCCGTGATGGCGAGCGGGTTCTCCTGGCCCTCGAAGATCTTGGTCTGCAGCGCGGAGTACAGCTCGTTGAAGTTGAGCGGCGCGGCGCCGGCATCGAGCGACTTGAACAGCGACGTCAGCATCGGCGACGGCGGGACGCGGATCTTGAAGCCCTTCAGGTCCTCCGGCGTCTTGATCTCGCGGGTGGACGAGGTGATGTGGCGGAACCCGTTGTCCCACACCTTCGAGACGGTCTGGATCGGCGTCTTGGCGATCTGCTCGCGGACGTAATTGCCCAAGCCCCCATCCATCGCCTTCCAGACGTCGTCGTACTCCTTGAACGCGAAGCCGGTGTTCGGCAGCGCCGCGGCGGCGACGAAGGTCGAGAGGATCGAGGTCGAGAGGTTGAAGAACTCGACGCTGCCGTTGCGCACCTGCGACAGCAGGTCGGTGTCGGAGCCGAGCTGGTTGGCCGGGAAGAGCTTGATGTCGAGCCGGCCGTTCGAGGCCTCGCGGATGCGGGTGAGCGCTTCCTGGGCCCGGATGTTGACCGGGTGGGTCGGGTCCTGACCGGTGGCGAGCTTGTACTCGAACTCGGCGGCGCGCACGGGGCGGGTGAACACCGTGGCGAGGGGGAAGGCGGCGGCGCCGGCCAGCAGTGTGCGACGGGAGAGGGCGTGGCTCATGGGGGTTTCCTCGGAAGGGGGGAGGGCCGGTGAGCCGGCCTCTGGGGCAAATATTCAGGCTGTCCGCGGCATCGCCGCAGGTTCAGAGAAGGGCGCGGGATCCCCTCTCCCGTGTGGGAGAGGGGTAGGGGTGAGGGTGCTACGGTCCTGAGTCAGGCTCTGACCGGCCCGCTGCCAGCACGACGCTCAGCGCTTTACACTGAACCGCGTCACCCTCACCCCCGGCCCCTCTCCCACACGGGAGAGGGGGGATGTGTTGGACTTACTTTCCGTTCAGCGCGCGGTACGAGCCGATGACCTGGCTGTCGTCCTCCGCGCCCGCCCCACGGCCCGAGGCCGCGAGGAAGAGCTGGTGGGCGAGCGCCGCGAGGGGCAAAGCCGCCTTCTCGCTACGCCCGGCTTCGAGCACGATGCCGAGATCCTTGACGAAGATGTCGACGGCGCTGGTGACCCGCGGGGTCTCCTCCAGCATCCGCGGACCGCGGTCGCGCAGCATCCAGCTCGACGCCGAGGAGCCGGAGACGATCTCCAGCGCCGTCGCGCCGTCGATCCCGACCTTCGCCGCCAGCGACAGGGCCTCCGCCGCCGCGGCCAAGTTCACCCCGCAGAGGAGCTGGTTGACCGCCTTCATGGTGGCGCCCTGGCCGGGCTCGGGCCCGACATGGAACACCTTGTCGCCCATCGCCTCCAGCAGAGGGCGAACCTCCGCGATCACGGCGGCGGGGGCCGCCGCCATGATGGTGAGGGTCCCGGCCTCGGCGCCGACGACCCCGCCGGAGACGGGAGCGTCGACGAAGGCCCGGCCGGTGGCGGTCACCCGCTTGGCGAGCGCCGCAACAGAAGCCGGCGGGCAGGTCGCCATCAGGACGACCGTGGCGTCCGCGGCCAGACGCTCCAGGGCGCCCGCGCCGAACAGGATGCTCTCCGCCTGATCGGCGTTGACCACCATCAGCACCAGGGCTCCGGCGCCCTCCGACACCGCCGCGATCGTGTCGGCGGGGGTGCCGCCGGCCTTCGCGAAGACGCTGCGCCCCTCCTCCCGCACGTCGAAGCCGCGCACGGGAAAGCCGTGCCGCACGAGGTTGCGGGCCATCGGCAGGCCCATCGAGCCCAAGCCGACGAAGGCGACGGGGTTATCGGCGCTCACAGCCATTCGCGGATGTTCCTCACCATGGCGCCCGTCGAGATCCCGTAGCGGTCGTGCAGGGTCGGCAGGGCGCCGGCATCGAGGAACTCGTCCGGCAGGCCGACCTGACGGAAGGCCTTCGGGATCGTGCCGGACCGCATGAGCAGCCCCGCCACCGCCTCGCCGAGGCCCCCGACCACGGTGTGGTTTTCCGCCACCACCACCAGGCGCCCGCCCTTGCCGGCCTCGCGCAGGATCGTCTCGGTGTCGAGCGGCTTGATCGTCGGCACATGCAGCACCGAGACGTCGACCTTGTCCTCGCGGAGCGCGTCCGCCGCCTCGAGGGCCCGCATGGTCATCAGGCCGGTCGAGATGATCAGGACGTCGTTGCCGTCCCGGATGGTCTTCGCTTTCCCAAGTTCAAATTTGTATCCGTACTCGTCGAGTACCAGGGGCACGTTGCCGCGCAGGAGCCGCATGTAGACCGGCCCCTTGTGATCGGCGATGGCCGGCACGGCCTGCGCGATCTCGTGCGCGTCGCAGGGGTCGAGGATCGTCATGTTGGGCAGGCCGCGGAAGATCGCGATGTCCTCCGTCGCCTGGTGGCTCGGGCCGTAGCCGGTGGTGAGGCCGGGCAGCGCGCAGACGATCTTGACGTCGAGGTTCTCCTCCGCGATCGCCATGCAGATGAAGTCGTAGGCGCGGCGCGCCGCGAAGACCGCGTAGGTGGTGGCGAAGGGCTGGAAGCCCTCGCGGGCCATGCCGGCGGCGGCGCTGATCAGGAGCTGCTCGGCCATGCCCATCTGGTAGAAGCGCTCGGGGTGCTTCTGGGCGAAGATGTGCAGGTCGGTGTACTTGCCGAGATCGGCGGTCAGCCCGACGATCTCGGGCCGCTCCTCGGCGAGCTTCGCCAGCGCGTGGCCGAAGGGCGCCGGCGCGGTGCGCTGGTCGGGACCGGCGAGCGAGGCGATCATCGCCGAGGTGGTCAGGCGCTCACCCGTATTGGCTTCCGTGAGCCAGGCCGGGCGCGTGTACTTCGAGCGTTTCATGCGGGCCTCCCGGCATCCAGGATTTTTATCGCGTCCTGCCATTCCTGCGGCTCCACCCGCAGGAAGTGGTTGCGCTCGCGCGCCTCCAGGAAGGGGATGCCCTTCGCCATCTTGGTGTCGCAGATGATGATGCGGGGCTTCGGCTCCGGACACGCCTTGGCCGCGTCGAAGGCCCGGACCAGGGCGTCGATGTCGTTGCCGTCGACCCGCTGGACGTGCCAGCCGAAGGCCTCGAAGCGCGACGCCGCCGGCTCGAAGCCGGTGACCTGCGAGGCCGGGCCGTCGGCCTGCTGGTTGTTGACGTCGACGATCGCGATCAGGTTGTCGAGCTTCCAGTGGCTCGCCGACCAGGCGCCCTCCCAGATCGAGCCCTCGCCGAGCTCGCCGTCGGAGATCAGGCAGTAGACGAACGCGTCCGACTTCTTGCGCTTGAGCCCCAAGCAGAAGCCGACCGCGAGCGCGAGGCCCTGGCCGAGCGAGCCGCCGGTGATCTCCATGCCGGGGGTGTAGGCGGCCATGCCGGACATCGGCAGCCGGCTGTCGTCGGCCCCGTAGCTGGTCAGCTCGTCCTGCGGGAGGATGCCGGCCTCGAGGAGCGCGGCGTAGAGCGCAATGGCGTAGTGGCCGATCGAGAGCAGGAAGCGGTCGCGCCCCTCCCATTCCGGCTCCTCGGGCCGGTAGCGCATGGCGTGGAAGTACGACACCGCCAGCACGTCGGCGATGCCGAGGGCCTGGGCGATGTAGCCCTGGCCCTGGACCTCGCCCATCAGCAGGGCGTTGCGGCGGATCCGGTAGGCCCGCTCGGCGAGCGAGGGGCTGTTCTGCCGGGGGGGTGATTCGGTGGTCGGCATGATCGGCTCCTCAGTGGATCAGCATGCCGCCGTTCACGTCGATGACGGCGCCGGTGATGTAGGAGGACAGGTCGGAGGCCAGGAACAGGCAGGCATTGGCGACGTCGTCGGCGACGCCGAGGCGGCCGAGCGGGATGCCCTTGGCGATCTCGACCTTCAGCTCGTCGGTGAGCTTGCCGCCGGTGATGTCGGTCTGGATCAGGCCCGGGGTGATGCTGTTGACCCGCACCGTATCGGGGCCGAGCTCGCGGGCCATCGCCTTGCCGAGGCCCAGCACGCCGCCCTTGGCGGCGCTGTAATGCGGCCCGCCGAAGATGCCGCCGCCGCGCTGCGCCGAGACCGACGACATGCAGACGATCGAGCCGGATCGCTGCTTGCGCATCTGCGGCACCACCGCCTGGCTCATGTAGAGCGTGCCGCGCAGGTTCACGTCGAGGACGGCGTCGTAGTTGCCGGGCTCGATCTCCATGAACTTCAGCGGCTGGGTGATGCCGGCATTGTTAATCAGCACGTCGATGCGGCCGAAGCGGGACACCACCTCGGCGGCGGCGGCCTCGCAGGCGGTCTTGTCGGTGACGTTGCAGGCGAGCCCGACATGACCCTCGCCGAGCGAGCGAGCGGCCTCTTCGGCCTGGCCGGCATCGAGATCGAGGATCACCACCTTGGCGCCGTGCTGGGCGAAGAGCTTCGCGGTGGCGCGGCCGATGCCCCGCAGCGAAGCGGCGCCGGTGATCAGGCACACCTTGTCGTTCAGCAACATGTCGTCCTCCCTGGCTCGTTGCGGCGCGTGCCCATGCGTCGGGCCGGCCTTCGGGCACGAGGGAGAGTCTCAGCGGCGCGAAGGGCTCATCCCCGCATCGCCGCCCGCCCGTGGCGGTGCCTCCCTCGTCTCGTTGCGGGCACTGTGCCCGGCGGGAGGGGAGCGGACAAACGCGGAAATTGCAGCTGGAGGTGAATGGGATTCACCTGAAATGCCGTGGCGCGGAGGCTCGGCGATGGTCGATCGCTTCAGCGCCTGTTCGACCGGCCCGACGAACCTGAAACCCTCAGTGTCATCCCGGGGCCGCGCAGCGGAACCCGGGATCCATAACCGCTGACGGTCGAGGATCAGGCGGAACGCGTTGAGCCTGGTCTTGCAATCTCGGCGGCTATGGATCCCGGGTTCTCGGCTTCGTCGAGCCCCGGGATGACGTAGAGTTTTTGAAGTCGTCCGGGGCCGGTCCGTCAGCCTCTCGGCCTGAACCCCGGGAAGCCACCCTCAGAGCGACTTCAGCAGCGTCTCCGCCCCCGAATGATCCGCCTTCGACGGCGAATCCTCGACGTTGAGCACCCGCACCACCCCGTCCTCGACCACCATGGCGTAGCGCTTCGAGCGCACGCCGAGGCCGAAGCCGGTGCCGTCCATGTCGAGGCCGAGCGCCTTGGCGAAGTCGCCGTTGCCGTCGGCCAGGAACTCGATGCCCTCGGCGCCGGCCGCCTTCGACCAGGCCTCGAGCACGAACACGTCGTTGACCGAGGTCACCGCGATCGCGTCGATGCCGCGGGCCAGGATGTCGCCGCGGCGGGTGACGAAGCCGGGCAGGTGGTTGCGGTGGCAGGTCGGCGTGAAGGCGCCCGGCACCGCCACCAGCACCACGCGGCGGCCCTTGAACACGTCGTCGGTGGTCTTGGGCGTCGGGCCGTCGGGGCCCATGACCCGGAAGGTCGCCTGGGGCAGGTGATCGCCGACCTGGATCGTCATCGTGGCTCTCCTCGCGAAAAAGTCGGGCGGGGTCTAGCGCGGCGGCCCCGGCGAGTCGAGGTTGCGGGGAGAGGGGCGCACCACCGTCGTCCATCGCCCCGCGACCGTCTCGCACCGCCCCGCGACGCGGGCGACGGGACCCCGCGGCCTCCCCGGGCGTTCCCGCACAAGCGGACTATGGACAACGCCGGGGCGGAGCGTAGCATGGGCTTCATGCGCAGCAGATTTCCACAGGACCTCCTCTCCCAGGACCCCGGCCAAAGCGGGGTGTCGGACCTGCGCGCGGGCGACCGGGAGGATCCGGCCCGCGACGGGCCGAGCTACCTCGACGGGCAATTGCTGGTGGCGATGCCGGGCATGGCCGACGAGCGGTTCTCGCGCTCGGTGATCTATCTCTGCGCGCATTCGGCGGAGGGGGCGATGGGGATCATCGTCAACAAGCCGGCCGCCGACCTCAACATGCCGGACCTCCTGGTCCAGCTCGACATCATCGGCCAGGACGACGCCATCCGGCTGCCGAGCCGGATCGGCCACATGCCGGTGCTGATGGGCGGGCCGGTGGAGGCGAGCCGGGGCTTCGTGCTGCACTCGCCCGACTTCCACATCGACCAGTCGACGCTCCTGATCGACGACGGCATCTGCCTCACCGCGACGATCGAGATCCTGCGGGCGATCGCGGTCGGCAAGGGGCCGGCGAGCGCGGTGCTGGCGCTCGGCTATGCCGGCTGGCAGGCCGGGCAGCTCGAAAGCGAGATCCAGGCCAATGGCTGGCTGCACTGCCCGGCCGATCCGGACCTGATCTTCAACACCGCCCTCGAGACCAAGTACGACCGGGCTCTGCGCGGCATCGGCATCGAGCCCGCCATGCTCTCGGCCACCGCCGGCCACGCCTGACCGGCGACCGGAAGACCGCCTACTGGTCCTGCGCCCCGGCCTCGAAGCCGGGGTTCATCCCCTCGACGGCCGGCGCGGGCCGCTTGCGGGCGGCGGGCCGCGGGGCGTTGCTGGCGGTCGGGGCGGCGCCCGAGAGGCCGAGGCGGGTGGCGAGCGACAGGGCCCGCGCCTCGGAGAAGCGCAGGTGGCAGAAGCCGTGCGAGCCCTCGCGGACGTAGGCGCGACAGAACTGCTCCCGGTCGGCCGAGAAGGCGGCCTGCTCGGTCACGATCGGCCGCACGTCCTCGCGGGAGGCGCGCTTCGTCATCACCTTGTAGTTCTCGCGCACCGCCTTGTCGGCGACGCCGCGGGCCGAATCGAATTCCTGGGCCCGCGGCATCAGGGCGGCGGCGCCCGGGCCCCACATGCCCTTCGGAGTGGTGGCGCAGTCGGAGGCCGTGAACACGCAGGAATCGGCTTCGCCCAGAGGCGTGACCATCACGCTGCCCTCCAGGATCTCGAACCGCAGCGGGCAGGACGCCCCGGCGGAGGCGAGCTGGGTGACGCCGTTGGGCTTGCCCTGGTCGGCGAGGGCGAGCGGCTGCCCGTCACCGATCGCGACCTTGCAGCTCTCCGTCGGCTGCGAGACCTTGGTCCCGGCGAGGGTCAGGCGGGCGGTGAAGCCGCCGCCCGCCCGCTCCAGGCGCAGGCTCCCGGCATTGCCGTTCTGCTGCAGGTCCTGGCCGAGGATCGCATCGTCGTTGGGGGTCTTCAGCACCACGGGCTTGGGCGGCGCGGGCGGCGCCGGCGCGGGCCGGGGGGCGGCGTCGGGCGGCGGCGCCTCGCCCGGGGGGCGGGCGCCCGGCACCGGGGCCGGGGGCACCGGCGGGCGCGCGGCGCGGCCGATGCCGAACAATTCCTCGAGGAAGGACTGGGCCGAGGCCGGGGCCGGCGCCGCAATCAGGACCGCCGCCAGAATCGCCGCGAGGGGCAGGGCCGCCAGCGCGGGCAGGGCCACCGGGCGGGGGGAGGGGCGAACGGGCTGCATCAGGCTCCAGGCGACAGACAAGGGGCGAACGGCAGGGAATAGAGCTCGCGCCGAGTCCTAGCATGGGGTCCGTGGCAGGGGCGTGGCAAGTCCGCAACATTGTCGTGGCGGCTTGACCATAGGTTCGGGGAGGGGCAGCCCGGGCGAAACCGCCTCGGCGGGCCCATGCGGAACGCGATGCGAAACGCGATGCGCGAGCCGGCCCGGCTCGCCTTGCGGCCCCGAAACGGCCTTCTTATATCCGGCTCGGCGCGGGCAACGCCCCCGCTCGCCGGTCCTCCGGCGATGCGTGGTCCGGTCCGGCCCGCCCCGGCTCAAACCATTCGACAAGTACCGCCATGGGCCGAGCTGCTTCGGGGCTCGGCGGTCTGCTTAAAAAACACCAACGAGGGATCCCACCATGGGTAAAGTAATCGGCATCGACCTTGGCACCACGAACAGCTGCGTGGCCGTGATGGAAGGCACGCAGCCCAAGGTCATCGAGAACGCGGAAGGCGCGCGCACCACCCCGTCGATCGTCGCCTTCACGGACGACGGCGAGCGGCTCGTCGGCCAGCCGGCCAAGCGCCAGGCGGTGACGAACCCCGAGCGCACCTTCTTCGCGATCAAGCGCCTCATCGGCCGTACCTACGACGACCCGATGACGCAGAAGGACAAGGGGCTCGTCCCCTACAAGATCACCCGCTCGAGCGGCGGCGACGCCTGGGTCGAGGCGGACGGCAAGCCCTACTCGCCGTCGCAGATCTCCGCCTTCACGCTGCAGAAGATGAAGGAGACGGCCGAGGCCCATCTCGGCCAGCCGGTCACCCAGGCGGTCATCACCGTCCCGGCCTACTTCAACGACGCCCAGCGCCAGGCGACCAAGGATGCCGGCAAGATCGCCGGCCTCGAGGTGCTGCGCATCATCAACGAGCCGACCGCGGCGGCGCTCGCCTACGGCCTCGACAAGAAGAAGACCGGCCTGATCGCGGTCTACGACCTCGGCGGCGGCACCTTCGACGTCTCGATCCTGGAGATCGGCGACGGCGTGTTCGAGGTGAAGTCGACCAACGGCGACACCTTCCTGGGCGGCGAGGATTTCGACAACCGCATCGTCGAGTACCTGGCGGCCGAGTTCAAGCGTGAGCAGGGCATCGACCTGACCAAGGACAAGCTCGCCCTCCAGCGCCTCAAGGAGGCCGCCGAGAAGGCGAAGATCGAGCTGTCCTCGGCGACCCAGACCGAGATCAACCTGCCCTACATCACCGCCGACGCGAGCGGCCCGAAGCACCTGGCGCTGAAGCTCAGCCGCGCCAAGTACGAGTCGCTGGTCGACGACCTGGTGCAGCGCACGATCGAGCCCTGCCGCAAGGCGCTCAAGGATGCGGGCGTCTCGGCCTCCGAGATCGACGAGGTGGTCCTGGTCGGCGGCATGACCCGCATGCCGAAGGTCCAGGAGCAGGTGAAGACCTTCTTCGGCAAGGAGCCCCACAAGGGCGTCAACCCGGACGAGGTCGTGGCGATCGGCGCCGCGGTGCAGGCGGGCGTGCTCCAGGGCGACGTCAAGGACGTGCTGCTCCTCGACGTGACCCCGCTGTCGCTCGGCATCGAGACGCTCGGCGGCGTGTTCACCCGGCTCATCGACCGCAACACCACCATCCCGACCAAGAAGTCGCAGGTGTTCTCGACGGCCGAGGACAACCAGAACGCGGTCACCATCCGGGTCTTCCAGGGTGAGCGCGAGATGGCGGCCGACAACAAGCTGCTCGGCCAGTTCGACCTCGTCGGCATCCCGCCGGCCCCGCGCGGCCTGCCGCAGATCGAGGTGACCTTCGACATCGACGCCAACGGCATCGTCAACGTGACGGCCAAGGACAAGGCGACGGGCAAGGAGCACCAGATCCGCATCCAGGCCTCGGGCGGCCTGTCCGACGCCGACATCCAGCGCATGGTGCAGGAGGCGGAGGCCAACGCGGCCGACGACAAGAAGCGCCGCGAGCTGGTCGAGGTGAAGAACCAGGGCGAGGGCCTGATCCACGCCACCGAGAAGTCGGTGGCCGAGCACGGCGACAAGGTCCCGGCCGGCGACAAGGCCGCGATCACCACCGCCATCGACGCCCTGCGCCAGTCGCTCGCCGGTGAGGACGTCGAGCAGATCAAGGCCCGCACCACCGACCTGATGCAGGCCTCGATGAAGCTCGGCGAGGCGATGTACGCCGCGAGCCAGGCCGCCCCGGACGCCGCCGCCGGCGCCCCGGGCGCCGAGGCCAAGAAGGACGACGTCATCGACGCCGACTTCCAGGAGGTCGACGACAAGGACCAGAAGAAGCGGGCGTAAATCACGCCTTGAGGTTGCCGCACGGATCTGAGATCCGTGCGGCCCGGAGCGTCGCACGATCGCAGGCCGATCGAGCGACGCTCCGGGTTTTTGATTTTGCCGCATTTTCTGCGACGAACCGGTATCCACTTCGTCGGAAAATGCTCTGGTGATTTACGATGCGACCCGGTCCCCGGCGCCCCAACGGCGCCGGGGACCGGACGTGTATGGACGATGCCCGACGGGGATACGGCGGGGCCGGGGACAGGAATGTCGAAGCGCGACTACTACGAGGTGCTGGGCGTCGCCCGCACCGCGACCGACGGTGAGATGAAGTCGGCCTTCCGCAAGCTGGCGATGGTCTACCACCCCGATCGCAACCCCGGCGACAAGGAGGCCGAGCTCAAGTTCAAGGAGCTCAACGAGGCCTACCAGTGCCTCTCCGACGGGCAGAAGCGCGCCGCCTACGACCGCTTCGGCCACGCCGCCTTCTCGCAGGGCGGGCAGGGCGGCCCCGGATTCGGCAACGAGTTCGGCGACTTCATGTCGGACATCTTCGACACCTTCTTCGGCGATGCCCGCGGCGGTCCGGGCGGCGGGCGCCCCGGTGCGGGAGCGGGCGGGCGTCCGGGCGGGGGCCGCGAGCGCGGCGCCGACCTGCGCTACAACCTCGAGATCAGCCTCGAGGAGGCCTTCACCGGCAAGACCGAGACGATCACGCTGCCGACCTCGGTCACCTGCGAGGTCTGCGCGGGCTCGGGCGCCAAGGCCGGCTCGAAGCCCAAGACCTGCCCGACCTGCGCCGGCTACGGCCGCGTGCGCGCGGCGCAAGGCTTCTTCGCCATCGAGCGCACCTGCCCCAACTGCCAGGGCCGCGGCGAGATCATCGAGGATCCATGCCCGGCCTGCTCGGGCGCCGGCCGCGTCACCCGCGAGCGCACCCTCTCGATCAACGTGCCGGCGGGCGTCGACGACGGCCTGCGCATCCGGCTCGCCGGCGAGGGCGAATCGGGCCTGCGCGGCGGACCGGCGGGCGACCTATACATCTTCCTGTCGATCAAGCCGCACCCGTTCTTCCAGCGCGACGGGGCCGACCTGTTCTGCCGCGTGCCGATCTCGATGGTGACGGCGGCGCTCTCGGGCGAGATCACCGTGCCGGTGATCGACGGCTCGCACACCTCGGTCCGGGTCCCGGCCGGCACCCAGACCAACAAGCAGTTCCGCCTCAAGGGCAAGGGCATGCCGGTCCTGCGCTCGCGCGACGTCGGCGACCTCTACATCCAGGTCTTCGTCGAGACGCCGCAGAACCTCACCAAGCGCCAGCGCGAGCTCCTGCAGGAATTCGACACCCACGGCACCCAGGCCGACAACCACCCCGAGAGCGCCGGCTTCTTCTCCCGGGTGAAGGAATTCTTCGACGGCCTCAGCGGCTCCGGCCGCGCCTGAGAGCCGGGTTCGCGGCTCCGGCCGCGCCGATTCCGAGGTTCGCGGAACGGGTCCGCGAACCGGAGCCATTCTCGCGCGTTCTCACGCGCGACGGGATTGCGGGGGCGCGGGTCTCGTTCCGGGCGCGTCAGGCTTGACGGCGGCGCGCCTTTGAACGACAGCCGTTCCCCGAGCAATCTTTCTTCGCGTGTTCAAGGGTCTTCGGTCTTGCCTTTGCCTCACCGATCCAGGGCCAAAGCCGTCGCGGTCGCGAGCCCGCTGCCTCATCCGAAGCCCCAGAAGAAGAAGCGCGACATCCTGGAGGACGAGGCGCGGTTCCTGCGCTCCTGGTTCGAGCGGCCGCTGGTCACCGGCGCCGTGACGCCCTCCGGCAAGATGCTCGCCCGCACCATGGCCTCCTACGTCGATCCGCGCCTGTCCGGGCCGGTGATCGAGCTCGGGCCCGGCACCGGGCCGGTGACAGACGCGCTGGTGCGCCGCGGCATCGCGCCGGAGCGGCTGGTGCTCGTCGAGTACAACCCGGATTTCTGCAAGCTGCTGCGCCGGCGCTTCCCGAAGGCCACGGTGCTCCAGGGCGACGCCTACGACATCCGCGCCACCCTGGAGGGCGTGGTCGCCGAGCCGGCCTGCGCCACGATCTCGAGCCTGCCACTCTTCACCAAGCCGCTGGAGCAGCGCCTCGACCTGCTGACGGCCGTGCACGACCTGATGCACGCGGACGCGCCCTTCGTGCAGTTCACCTACGCGGTGGTGCCGCCGATACCGGCCAAGTCCACGACCTACACCGCCAGCCGCTCGAACAAGGTGTGGCTCAACCTGCCGCCGGCCCGGGTCTGGGTGTATCGCCGGCCCTGAGGGATTTGTGAGGGCGGGTGGATCGCGTCGAGACGCGGACCATCCGCCACCTTTCCCCGATGCGACCGGGCGTGGTCGATCGGTGGGGCAGGACAGCCCGAGATTGCGCCCCCTCTCCACGCGTCGCGCCGATCCCGGCTCGGGATCGAGCGGCCGTCACGCGGGCTGCTCGGCCTCCTCGGCCGGCTCCGGCAGCGCCATCACCCGCGGCGGATGCCCCGTCGCTTCCAGGAAGCGGATCAGGTCGCCCGGCGTCACCGCCGTGGTGGCGCCGTTATGGAGCGGGTGGAAGTTGACCGGGTCGTGCGCCATCAGCCCGGCATCCAGGATCACCGCCACCGTGCCGTCGCGGTCGTTGATCAGCCCGAACGGCGTCACCGAACCGGGGCGCACGCCGAGGCGCTCGTAGAGCAGCTCGGCCGAGCCGAAGGAGAGCCGGCCGGTGGCGCCGAGCGGCCCGTGCAGGCGCTTGAGATCGATCCGCGCCTCGGCCTCCGCCACGACCAGGAAAAGCCGCCCGCGCTTGTCCTTGAGGAACAGGTTCTTCGAGTGGCCGCCCGGCATCCCCGCCTTGAGGTCGCGGGATTCCGCCACCGTGTGCACGGGGACGTGCTCCACGGTGGCGTGCGCCACGCCGAGGCTGTCGAGGAAGGCGAACAGGTCGCCCGGCGTCGCCACACCACTCATGCGGCGAGATGCCGGGCGAGCGCCGCCGGATCGACGTTGCCGCCCGACAGGATCACGCCGACGCGCTTGCCCTTGACCGGCACCGCGCCCTCGAAGGCCGCCGCCGCCGCGAGGCAGCCGGTCGGCTCGACCACGAGCTTCATCCGCTCGACGAAGAACCGCATCGCCGCGACGAGCTGCGCGTCCGTGGCGGTGACGATGCCGGCCGCGTCGCGCTGGATGATCGGGAAGGTGTGCTGCCCGAGATGGGTGGTGAGCGCCCCGTCGGCGATCGAGACCGGGACCGGGATGCGCACCACCTCGCCCTTCGCCAGCGATTGCTGGCCGTCGTTGCCGGCCTCGGGCTCGACGCCCCAGATCTCGACCCCCGGCGACAGGGCCTTGGCCGAGAGGCAGGAGCCGGCGAGCAGCCCGCCGCCACCGAGGCAGACGAGCAGCACATCGAGGGGGCCGACCTCCTCGATCAGCTCCTTCACCGCCGTGCCCTGACCGGCGATCACGTCCGGGTGGTCGTAAGGAGGGATCACCGAGAGGCCGCGCGCCTCGGCGAGGCTCCGGCTCACCGCCTCGCGGTCCTCCTTGTAGCGGTCGTACGTCACGATCTCGGCGCCGTAGCCGCGGGTCGCCGCGACCTTGATGGCGGGTGCGTCGTGCGGCATCACGATCACAGTCGGCACATTCTGAAGTGCGCCGGCATAGGCGATCGCCTGGGCGTGGTTGCCCGAGGAGAAGGCGAGCACCCCGCGGCGGCGCTGCTCGGGCGAGAGCGCCGCGATGGCGTTGCAGGCGCCCCGGAACTTGAAGGCGCCGGCTCGCTGCAGCGGCTCGGCCTTGAAGAACAGGGTGGCGCCGGTCCGCGCATCGGCGGTGCGGGAGGTGAGCACCGGGGTGCGGTGGGCGATGCCGGCGATCCGTCCCGCGGCGGCCTCGACGTCGGCGAAAGTGACGCTCATCTCAGCGGTTCTCGAAGTTGGGCTTACGCTTCTCGACGAAGGCCTTCATGCCTTCCTTCTGGTCGTGGGTGGCGAAGAGCCCGTAGAAGACCCGGCGCTCGTAGCGGATGCCCTCGGTCAGGGTGGTCTCGAAGGCCCGGTCGACGCTCTCCTTGGCCACCATCACGGAGGGCAGCGACATCGACGCGATGGTCTCGGCCGCCTTCATCGCCTCGTCGAGGAGGTCGGCCGCCGGGATCACCCGGGCGACGAGGCCGGACCGCTCGGCCTCCGCGGCGTCCATCATCCGGCCGGTGAGGCAGAGGTCCATCGCCTTGGCCTTGCCGACCGCGCGGGTCAGGCGCTGGGTGCCGCCGGCGCCGGGGATCACCCCGAGCTTGATCTCGGGCTGGCCGAACTTGGCGGTGTCGGCGGCGAGGATGAAGTCGCACATCAGCGCGAGTTCGCAGCCGCCGCCCAGCGCGTAGCCCGCCACCGCGGCGATGATCGGCTTGCGGCGCCGGCCGACCTTGTCCCACTCGCCGAACGGGTCGGCCATGTAGAATTCGGGATGGGTGCGGTCCTGCATCTCGCGGATGTCGGCGCCGGCGGCAAACGCCTTCTCCGAGCCGGTGATGACGATGCAGCCGATGCCGTCGTCGCGCTCGTAGCCGTCGAGGGCGTGGTTCAGCTCGGCGATCAGCGCGTTGCAGAGCGCGTTCAGCGCCGCCGGACGGTGCAGGGTGACGAGCGCCACCCGCCCGCGCGTCTCGACCCGGATGTTCTCGTAAGCCACGGCGTTCCTCCCGCTCGGTTTCCCTGCTTGGCTAGGGGAGGGCGGGGCCGCGCGCAAGCGTTTGACGTCAGGCCGGCGGCGGCGGGTCCGGCGCCTCCACCACGTCCTGGCGCTGGAGCTGGAGGGCGACGAACCAGCACAGGGAGGCCCAGGCGGCCCCGATGCACCAGCCGGCGAGCACGTCGCTCGGCCAGTGCACCCCGAGATAGACCCGGCTCATCCCGACGAGCAGCGTCGTGACGACGCCGAGTCCCATCACGAAGGCCTTGACCTTGCCCGAGCGCTCGACCCGGGCGAGCAGGATCGCCAGCGTCAGGTAGGCGATGGCCGACAGCATCGCGTGGCCGCTCGGGAAGCTCGCCGTGAAGGTCTCCATGCCGTGCGGCACTAGGTCTGGCCGCGGACGGCGGAAGAACAGCTTGAGCCCCGTCGACAGGAGCTCGCCGCCGCCCACCGCCACGAGGACGAACAGGGCGGCGCGCCGCCGCGCCGTGACCGCCAGATAGAGCACCACGCAGGCGGTGACGTAGACGATGCCGAACACGCTGCCGAAGGCGGTGATGTCGCGCATCGTCTCCGGCAGCCAGGACGGGCCGATCGGCTGGGCGAGGTCGCCGGGCACCCGCAGGGCCAGCAGGAGGCGGTCGTCGAAGCCGAACGAGCCGCCCTCGCGGATCTCGTCGGCGAGCTTGAAGAAGCCGAAGCCGAACAGGCTGACCGCGAGCAGCGAGGCGAGCGGCCCGATCTCGTTGAGGCGAAGCCGCAGCCAGACCGCCGTGGCGTGGCGGCGGAACGGGATCTCCATCATGCGCCTCCGAACGGGAACCGGCCGCGGGCCTCCCACGGGCCGCCGAGATAGCGCCAGAGCAGCAGGCCGATGCCGGTGATCTCGCGCGGCACGAAGGCGGCCTCGAGCTCGCGGTGGAGCGCGCGGGCCTCCTCCGGCGCGACCTTGTTCTGCACCGTCACGTGCGGCCGGTAGCCCTGGCGGTCCTGGGGCGTGAGCCAGGGCTCGAACGTCGCGGCGAGGCGCCCGCGCAGGGCCGACAGGCGGGGCGAGTCGAGCCCGTAGGCGACGCCGCGGCCGATGAAGCGCAGGGACGCGACCGCGACCGGCAGCGGCGCTTGCGCCCGCACTTCCGCCGCCAGGGTCTCGACGATGCCGCGCTCCTCCTCGCCCGGGAGGTGGTGGAACAGCGTGACGTGGGCCGGAATCTTGTTGAGGGCCGGGGGGAAGTAGCGGCGGCGCTGGCCGTCGAACTCCGCGAAGGCGGCCTCGTCGAGTTCCAGGGTGAGGATCAGAGGGGGTTGCGGCATGCTCCCGCCGAAAATGGCGCGGCCTTGCGGAATGGCCAGGGGCGGCGGCGCTGTTCAGCTTCTCTCAAGCCCGCTACACGGCGCGGATGCGCGACAGCACCGACATGGTCCATCTCGGCCGGGATGGCTGGCTCTTCCTGACCGGCGGCACCAACCGGGTGCGGCAGCAATATCGGGCGAGCTTGCCCGTCGCTTGGCGGCTGTGGCGCTGGCGCCGGCTGATCGAGGCGCGCACCGCGACGGCGGCGGCCCTCGGCGTGCGCGCCTTCCATGTCGTGGTGCCGGAGAAGCTGAGCATCTACGACGACCGGCTCGACGGGCTTCCCCTCGATCCCGCCCTGTCGCCGGCTCGGCGCCTCGGCGCACGCCTCGCCCGCTCGCCCGCGGCGCGGGCCTGGATCGACCTCGTCGGCCCGTTGCGGGCGGCGCGGGATGCGGAGCCGCCGCTCTACCTGCGCACCGACACCCATTGGAGCCAGGAGGGCTGCCGCCTCGCCTACGGGGAGATCATGCGGGCGCTCGGGGCCGTGCCGCCGCCCGACCTCGCGACGCGGCCGTTCCACGACCATGACGGCGTCTTGGATCTTGGCGCCAAGCTCGATCCGCCGCGGCGCGAGACGATGCGGGTCTACGAGGTGCAGCGCGACGCGGTGCGGACCTACGCCAACCCGCTGGTCGAGGCCCACGAGGCGCGGGGGACGGCCGCCGACCTCCATGTCGGCGCCCACGTGGTCTTCCGCAACGACAGCCCGGCCGCCGATCCGCGCACGCTGATGCTGTTCGGCGATTCCTGCTCGCACTTCCACCCGATCTTCCTGACCGGGCTCCTCGCAGAGAGTTTTCGCGAGCTGCACTTCGTCTGGTCGGCGAGCCTCGACTGGAGCTACGTCGAGCGGGTGCGCCCGCACCTGCTGCTGGTCGAGGTGGCGGAGCGCTTCCTGGCGCGGGTGCCGACGGACCGGTTCGACGTTGCGGCGGAGGGGGCGCGGGGCGTCGAGGGGCGGGAACGCGAGATCTGAGACTGACCCAACAGTCTTGACACCCTCCGCGTCATTCCGGGGCCGCGCAGCGGAGCCCGGAATCCAGAGCCGCGGGTGGTCCAAGATAAAGCGGAACGCACTCCGCCTCTTTCTGAGCGACCTGAGTGTCTGGATTCCGGGCTCCGCTGCGCGGCCCCGGAATGACGCAGAGGGAATGATATATGCAGAGGCTGATCAAAAATAACCTCTGGTCAAGCTCTCATCATTCCTCCGCCGCACACCGCGCCGCTCCAGACTCAGCCGCGTCGCACCAATCCGTCCCCGTCCACAGCCGCACCTGCACGGTAGCGACGCCGTCCGCGACGGTGATGCGGTTGTAGGCGTTGGGCTCGTTGCCGCGCAGGCGCGTCGAGGTGGCGGAGCCGGCCTGGACCGCCAGCAGCCGCCGGCCGGTCGCCTTCGCCTCCGGCCGGTCGATCTCGGCCTTCGGGCCGTCCGGAGTCGGCTCGACGAAGCGGGCGTAGCCGCGGTGGAGGTGGCCGGCGAGCGTCAGGCCGACGCCGTGGCGCTGGAAGGCGTCGAGGGCCTCGTCGGCGCGGCCGACCAGGCGCGCCTCCTCGTCCCAGGGCGGCGGCATGAAGGGATGGTGGCCGACCACGATCCGGAACAGGCCCGGCGGCAGGGCGTCGAGCTTCGCTTCCGTCCGCTTGATCTGCCCGCGGGTGATCTTGCCCTGCGACCAGTCGGTCTCCGGCGCCCAGGTCCGCACGGTGTTGAGGCAGACCACCGCGATCTCGTCGTCCTGGAAGACCGGCTCGGTCTCGGGCGCGACGTAGCGGCGGTAGCGCCGGAACGGATGGAAGAAGCGCTGCCAGAGCCGGAACGGCGAGATGTCGTGGTTGCCCGGCACGGCGATCCACGGATGCGGCAGCCGGTCGAGGAAGGCCTTCGCCTCCAGGTATTCCCGGGTGCGGGCGCGCATGGTGAAGTCGCCCGAGATGATGATCAGGTCCGGCTGGTCGCGGGTCAGCTCCGCCACCAGGCCCTCCACCACCGCCGGGTCGGTGCGGCCGAAATGCAGGTCGGAGATATGGGCGATGCGCTTCATCGGGGATCCTCCGCCGGCACGAGGACTTGCAGGGCGCCCGGGAGGAGGCGGTAGCGCAGGGGTGGGGCGATCAGCACGACCTCTCCGTCATTCATCACCCGCAGGGCCTTGCGGGCGTCGAGGGTCAGGGCGTCGGTCTCGTGCCGCTCCAGCCCGGGCAGGCGGCGCCACTCGCCGACCGCGAAGCCGAGCCCGAGGCGCACGAGCCGCGCCGCCGACAAGGTCTCGACGAGGTAGAGCGTGAGGTGCCCCCCGTCGACGCCCGCCCGCGACAGAACCGCACCTAAGCCCTCACGGTAGTCGCCGCAGACCACGGCGAGCGTCCGGAAGCGCACCCGCCGCACGGTGCCGCCGAGGCTCAGCACGGCGCGCTCGCGCGGGTAGCGCCCGAGATGGCGCAGGAGCCCGGCGGCCATGCGCAGGAGGTCCGTCATCCCCATGTGGCCGCGCCGCGCCTCGCGGTGGCGCGCCATCCGGGCCGGCATGCCGAGCACCGAGTTGATCAGGAAGACGTGGCCGTTGACCTCGCCGGCATCGATCCGGCGCACGAGCCCGGTCGCCAGCACGTCCACCGCCCCGTCGAGGTCGAGGGGCAGCCCAAGATCCTTCGCCAGCAGGTTCATGGTGCCGAGCGGCAGGATGGCGAGGGGAATTTTTTGGCCCGCGAGCGCTTGGGCGGCGCAGGCCAGCGTCCCGTCGCCGCCCGCGACCGCCACGGCGTCGATGCCCGGGACTTCTACGGCGGCTGCCAGCCTTTCCGGCAGGGAGGCATCGGGACGCGGCTCCGGCACGACCGTGAGGCCCACGGCCTCCAGGCGCTCGCGCAGGGCGTCGGGCGTCAGGCCTCCATCCACGAGCGCGCCCACCGCGAGGTTCGCCACCAGCACGACCCGGCGGGCGGGCGCTTCACCACTCTGATTGGTCACGCGATGGTTCCGGGCGGCGGAGGCGCCGCCCGGGCAGGATGCCGTGTTCGTGTCTCAGGCCGATGGCAGGGCCGGCATCTCACGACGGGCCGCCCCCGCGATCCCGTCCGGGAGCATGTGTCCTCGCCCGGACGGCGTTGAAGCCCTCCGGGTCATTCCGGGGCCGCGAAGCGGAGCCCGGAGTGCCGCAGGCACGCCCAGAACCGCGGATCGTTCAGGATAGGGCGGAGATCGGTCCGCTTTATTCTTTTCCACCTGCGCGTCTGGATTCCGGGCTCCGCTGTGCGGCCCCGGAATGACGCGGAGGGTTTCAACTTCGCCGGGGCAAGGTGCACCAAGCCCGATACGTCGGCCGCGGGCCATGGAGGCCCGCGGCCAGCGGATCTTTTACGCCGCCTGTTTCGCCGCCTCGCCGTAGAAGGTGCCGCCGCGCTCGGCCATCGCCACCAGGGTCTCCGGCGGGGAGAAGCGGGCGCCGTGCTTGGCCTCCAGCTTGCGGCAGAGTTCCACGAACCGGGCCGCCCCCATGAAGTCGATGTAGGACAGAGCGCCGCCGGTGAACGGCGCGAAGCCGAAGCCGAGGATCGAGCCGACATCGGCCTCGCGCGGATCGGTGACGACGCCCTCGCCGAAGGTGCGGGCGGCTTCCAGCGCCTGGGTGACGAGGAGGCGCTGCTTCAGCTCCGTGAAGTCGACGTCGTCGGGATCGAGACGGGTCTCCTGGAGGTCGCGCAGGCCTGGCCACAGCTTCTTCGGGCCCTGCTCGGGATAATCGTAGAAGCCCTTGCGGTTCTTGCGCCCGAGCCGGCCCTCGGCCTCGACCAGCGCCGTGAGCACGCGCTCCTGGACCGGGTTGACCGCCGCCTCGCCGACCTGGGCCTTCGTCGCCTTGACGATCTTGAGGGCGAGATCGACGCCGACCTCGTCGTTGAGCGACAGGGGGCCGACCGGCATGCCGGCCTGACGCCCGGCATTCTCGATCATCGCGGCGGGCACGCCCTCGCCGAGCATCAGGTGGCCTTCGAGGATGTAGGCGCCGACGCAGCGGTTGGCGAAGAAGCCGCGGGCATCGTTGACGACGATCGGAGTCTTCTTGATCGCCCGGACGTAGTCGAGGGCGACGGCCAAGGCCCGCTCGCCGGTCGCCTTGCCCATGATGATCTCGACCAGCATCATCTTCTCGACCGGCGAGAAGAAGTGGATGCCGATGAACTGCTCCGGCCGGCCCGACGCCTTGGCGAGGCCGCTGATCGGCAGGGTCGAGGTGTTGGAGGCGAAGACCGCGTCCGGCCCGATCACCGCCTCGACCTTGGCGATCACCTCGGCCTTGACCTTCGGATCCTCGAACACCGCCTCGACGACGAGGTCGCAGCCGGCGAGCGCACCGTAATCGCCGGTCGCGGTGATGCGCGACAGCAGCGCGTCGCGGTCGGCGGTCTTGGCGCGGCCCTTCATGATCTGGTCGGAGACGAGCTTGTGCGCGTAGGCCTTGCCCTTCTCGGCCGCTTCCGCCGACTGGTCGACCAGCACGACCTCCAGCCCAGCATTGGCCGAGACGTAGGCGATGCCCGCCCCCATGAAGCCGGCGCCGACGACGCCGACCTTCTTCAACTGGACGGCGCCCACGCCCTTCGGCCGGCGGGCGCCCTTGTTGAGCTCGCCCATCGACAGGAACAGGGTGCGGATCATCGCCGCCGCTTCCGGCGAGCGCAGGATCTTGGCGAAGTACCGGCTCTCGACCCTCAAGGCCAGATCCATCGGCAGCTGCAGGCCCTCGTAGACGGCGTGCAGGATCGCCTTGGCGGCGGGGTAGTTGTCGTGGGTCTCGCGGCGATAGATGGCGTTGGCCGGCGGCCAGGTCATCATGCCGGCCGGCGAGTAGACCTTGCCCGACGGCGCCTTGAACTTCGGCTGGTCCCAGGGTGCCACGGCCGAGCCGCCGGCCTTGATCCACTCCTTCGCCTTCTGGACGATCTCGGCCTTGGGCGCGACGGCGTGGGCGAGGCCCATGTTGCGGGCCATCAGCGGGCGGATCTGCTCGCCCTTGAACAGCATCTGCAGGGCATCGCCGGTCTGCATCAGGCGGGCGACGCGCTGGGTGCCGCCGGCGCCGGGGAACAGCCCGACCTTGATCTCCGGCAGCCCGACCCGCGTCTTGTCGTCGTCCGACAGCACCCGGTGATGGCAGGCGAGCGCCAGCTCGAAGGCGCCGCCGAGGCAGGTGCCGTGCACGGCCGCCGCGAACGGCTTCCCGCTCGTCTCGAGCTTGCGGTAGAGCAGCGTCAGCCGGCGCGATTCCTCGAAGAAGAAGGTCATCGCCTCCTCCTGCCCGCGCTCGCGGGCGAGCCGCGCGTATTCTGCGCCGAGGCCCTGGAGCATCGTCAGGTCGGCGCCGCCCGAGAAGGTGTCCTTGCCCGACGTGATCACGCAGCCCTTGATGGCGGCGTCCGTCACCACCGCGTCGATGATCTGGTTCAGCTCGTCCATCACCTCGGGGGTGACGACGTTCATCGAGCGGCCGGGCATGTCCCAGGTGGCGAGCGCCACGCCGTCGGCATCGGTCTCGAAGCGGAAATTCGTGAGGTTCATGGCGAAGGCCTCGTGAGAGCGATTACGGCTTGGCCGGTGCGGGCACCGGGGCCGGCGCGGGCGTCGGGGCGGGGACGCCCTGCGGCGGCGTCTGGCCGTTGCCCTGCTGCGACAGGGCCGCCAGCGAGAGCAGGTTCATCATCTTGGTCACCGCGTCCTTGGTGATGGTGGTGACCATCGAGGTCGGGTCGGCGTTGAGCGCCTGGAACTTCTGGTAGACCGGGTCGTCGTAGATCGCCGCCAGCCGCTTCAGCTCGGCGGCGTCGAATTTCTGGGCGTATTCCTTCGACAGGCCGTCGACGAGGGTGTCGCGCTCCTGCGCGAAAGTCTTTTCCAGCTCGGGGCGCAGCTTGGCCGATTGCTCGGCGCTCATCGAGGCGAGGGTCTTCTCCTCGGCCTGCTTGAACGCCTGCGTCAGGTTGCGGGCGACCGTCTTCGAGACGATGTCGCGGGCGAGCGCGACACGGTCGTCGTCGGCCCGGGCCGGGCCCGCGAGCGCCAGCCCGAGGACCAGGAGGGAGAGGGTGCGGCGCATGCCGTCACACCCGCTCGATGATCGTGGCGGTGCCCATGCCGGCACCGATGCAGAGCGTGACCAGCGCCGTCTGCTTGCCGGTGCGCTCCAGCTCGTCGAGCACGGTGCCGAGGATCATCGCACCGGTGGCGCCGAGCGGGTGGCCGAGGGCGATGGCGCCGCCGTTGACGTTGACCTTGGCGGGATCGACGTCGAAGGCCTGGAGGAAGCGCAGGACCACCGCCGCAAAAGCCTCGTTGACCTCGAACAGGTCGATGTCACCGATGCTCATCCCGGCGCGCTTGAGCACCTTGCGGGTGACGTCGACCGGGCCGGTCAGCATCAGGGCCGGGTCGGAGCCGATATTGGCGAAGGCCCGGATCCGGGCGCGGGGCTTGAGGCCCGCCTTGGCTCCCGCACCTTCCGAGCCGATCAGCACCGCGGCGGCGCCGTCGACGATGCCGGAGGAATTGCCGGCATGGTGGACGTGCTCGACCGCCTCGACGTCCGGATGCGCGTCGACCGCGACGGCGTCGAAGCCGCCCATCTGGCCCATCTGGATGAAGGACGGCTTGAGCGAGGCCAGCGACTGCATGTCGGTGCTCGGGCGGCGGTGCTCGTCGTGGTCGAGGAGCGTCAGGCCGTTGACGTCGCGCACCGGCACGACCGAGTTCTTGAACCGGCCGTCCTCCCAGGAGCGGGCGGCGCGCTTCTGTGATTCGACCGCGTAGGCATCGCATTCGTCGCGGGAGAAGCCGTACTTGGTGGCGATCAGGTCGGCCGAGACGCCCTGCGGCATGAAGTACGACTTGATGGCGATGGCCGGATCGACCGGCCAGGCGCCGCCGGAGGCGCCCAAGCCGATGCGGCTCATCGATTCGACGCCGCCGCCGACCGCCATGTCGTGCTGGCCGCTCATCACCTGCGCGGCGGCGAAGTTCACCGCGTCGAGGCCCGAGGCGCAGAACCGGTTGATCTGCACGCCCGGCACGTGGTTGCCGTAATCGGCCACGAGCGCCGCCGCGCGGGCGATGTCGCCGCCGGCCTCGCCGACCGGGTCGACGCAGCCGAGCACCACGTCGTCGACGAGGGTCGTGTCGAGGGCATTGCGGTCCTTGAGGGCGCGGAGCGCGGTCTCGGCGAGGCGGAGCGCCGTCACCTCGTGCAGCGAGCCGTCGGGCTTGCCGCGGCCGCGGGGGGTGCGGACGTGGTCGTAGATGTAGGCGTCGGGCATGGGGCGTCTTCCCGGATGTGTCGTGCGGCGGCCCGGGGGACGGGCGACGCCGGAGGGCGGACGATAATTTTTTGATCGGCTTCCGCAGGATCGTCCCGTCGAAGCTGAAGCGCGTCTCCCCTCTCCCGTGTGGGAGAGGGGTCGGGGGTGAGGGTGCTACGGATCTGAGCCTAGCTCGAACCGTTCCGTTGCCAGCACGAAGCTCTTAGCTTCACGCGGAAGCGTGTCACCCTCACCCCTACCCCTCTCCCACACGGGAGAGGGGATCCCGCGCGCATATCGGATGCGTAGCGGTGGGGCGGAGGATGTGCGAGGCGGTCAGGATGGCACGGGCGATCTCGTCCGCGCGGTCCTCGGCGCCGTCGCTCCGACACTCGACCCTGGTTACCATCCGGTCGATCTTGCGATCGATCCGCTCGATCGCCGCACGAATCGCGCGGAGGTGTTCGAGCACTTGGTCCTCAGGGTCGGCCATCGGGTCAGGCTCCGTGCGTCGGAGACGAACCTAGAACAGCTCCGCCGGCATCGCCATGACGGCGTCCGACCCGGCCGAGATCCGGGCGAGCCGGGTGCCGGTCTCCGGCAGCACGCGCTCGACGTAGAACCGGCCGGTGGCGAGCCGCGCGTCGAGGCGCTCGGCGATGCCCTCACCGGACTTCTTCTTCTCGGCCGTGGCCTTGGCGATCCGGCCCCACATGTAGCCCATGGCGACGAGGCCCATCAGGTGCATGTAGTCGGTCGCCGCCGCGCCGGCATTGTCGGGCTTGGCCATGGCGTTCTGCATCAGCCACATCGTCGCCTGCTGCAGGTGGCCGAGGCTCTTCATCAGGGGCGCGCAGAAGACCTTGAGGCTCTCGTCCTCGGCGTTCTCCTTGCAGAAGCCTTCGACCTCGGCGAGGAAGCGCATCATCGCCCGGCCGCCGTCGCGCGGCAATTTCCGGCCGACGAGGTCCATCGCCTGGATGCCGTTGGCGCCCTCGTAAATCTGGGCGATGCGGGCGTCGCGCACGAATTGCGACATCCCCCATTCCTCGATGTAGCCGTGGCCGCCGAACATCTGCTGGGCGTCGACCGCGTTGGAAAAGCCCCGGTCGGTCAGCACGCCCTTCACCACCGGGGTGAGCAGGCCCATGTGGTCTTCCGCCGCCTGGCGCGCGGCCGGGTCCTCGGAGCGGTGGGCGATGTCGGCCTGGAGCGCGGTCCAGATCACCAGCGCCCGGGCGGCCTCGTTGAAGGCGCGGATGGTGAGCAGCGTCCGGCGCACGTCCGGGTGGACGATGATCGGGTCGGCGGGCTTCTCGGGCGCCTTGGCGCCGGTGAGCGAACGGCCCTGGAGCCGGTCGCGGGCATAGGCCACGGCGTTCTGGTAGGCGACCTCGGACTGGCCGAGGCCCTGGATGCCGACGGCGAGGCGGGCCTCGTTCATCATCACGAACATCGCGTTGAGGCCGCGATTGGCCTCGCCGACGAGCCAGCCGGTGGCGCCGTCGTAGTTCATCACGCAGGTGGCGTTGCCGTGGATGCCCATCTTGTGCTCGATGGCGCCGCAGGACACGCCGTTGCGCGCGCCCACCGCCCCGTCGGGCCCGACCAGGAATTTCGGCACCACGAAGAGCGAGATGCCCTTGGTGCCGGCCGGCGCGCCCTCGATCCGGGCGATCACCAGGTGGATGATGTTCTCCGACAGGTCGTGCTCGCCGGCCGAGATGAAGATCTTGGTGCCGGTGAGCGCGTAGGAGCCGTCGCCGTTCGGGACGGCCTTGGTCTTGAGCAGGCCGAGATCCGTGCCGCAATGCGGCTCGGTCAGGTTCATCGTCCCGGTCCAGGTGCCCTCGACCATCTTGGGCAGGTAGGTGCGCTTCTGCTCCTCGGAGCCGTGCACCAGGAGGGCGGCCATCGCGCCTTGGGTCAGGCCCGGATACATCCCGAGCGCGACGTTGGCGCCGGAGACGAATTCCTGCATCACGCTGTTGAGGGTGTGGGGCAGGCCCTGGCCGCCATATTCCTCGGGCATCGACAGGCCCATCCAGCCGCCGCCCGCATAGGCGTCGTAGCCGGCCTTGAAGCCCTTCGGGGTGGTCACGCTGCCGTCCGGATGGCGGGTGCAGCCCTCCAGGTCGCCGACCCGGTTGAGCGGCGCCAGCACCTCCTCGCAGAGCTTCGCGCCCTCCGCGATCACCGCCTCGACCACGTCGGGCGTCGCCTCGGCGAAGCCGGGCAGGTTGCTGTAGCGCGCGATCCCGAACACGTCGTTGAGGAGGAACAGCACGTCCTCCACCGGCGCCTTGTAGCTCGGCATGTTTCCCCCGCTCCCACGATCTGATCCAGATCCGTCCGCGGAGCCTCCGCGGCGAGATAGTTCATATGTAAACTATCTCGGCAAGGAACGGCAAGGGGTGCACCGGCGCGCCGCCGGCCTTCGTGGCCGACAAGGTTGACGCAGGATGAGCCCCAGGCACGGGCCGGGGTTCCGATCCGGGCGGCGCCCGCCCCCGCAGGGCGCCGCCGGAACTCGCGTCACTCTTCGCCTGAGACGCTCGGCCTCAGGCGCTCGCGACGGCCTGGCCGTAGCCCCGCAGAGCCTCGAGCGCCCGCTCGATCTCCGCCTTCTGGTTCTCCAGATGGGTGATCTGCTCGGCGACCTGGGCCGGGGAGAGGGCGAGGGTCGCGCCCGCACCGGCCTCGGCGAGCTCGTCGCCATCGACCATCGCGGCGATCTCGCGCAGGGTGAAGCCGAGCTCCTTGCCGCGCAGGATGGTGGCCAGCCGCGAGCGGTCGTCCTCGGTGTAGAGCCGGGTCGTGCCGCGGCGCTGCGGATGCAGGAGGCCCTTCGCCTCGTAGAAGCGCAAAGCCCGCAGCGTCACGCCGAACTCCTCGGCGAGGTCGCCGATGGTGAGCGTCGCCGGTGCCGTCGAGCGGCCGGCCGGCCGGCCGGTGCGCGGAGCGACCCCGCCGGAGCGGGCGGACGCCCCTCTGCTGCTCTCGGTCTGCCGATCATAAGCCATGCCGATTCCCCCGTTGAGACACGCACGCTGTCATACCAGGGACGCCGTGGGGGCGCCCTGTGACACAAAGAAGGTCAAATGACCTACCTAAGGGAAAGGTAACGTCAACTTGAGCGTGTGTTACTTACGGTAAAATGCGCGCGGTTTCAAGCTCTTACGACGGAAATCAGATTACCGTTACGGGGTTCTGGCTGGGGATAGGAAGCCCGAAATGCCCGCGCGGCTTGCGTCGAATCGCTCACAGGTTGTGAACATAAATTGGTCATCAGTGAGTTGCGCATGCAACGATCGGGAGCAGTAAGCGTGCCAGAGCGGACGCAGGGTCGTCGCTTAACCGCTTGTTTACCCTGTCGCCCGAAAGTGCCGGAGGGAACCTTCACAGGCTGCTGCCACTGACCGGATCTTCAAGGATCGAGCAGGGCGCGGGGTTCCTGCCGGCGACGAGCCGGCGCCTACCCGCGAGATCCCCAGGCCCCTTGCGCAGAGCCCGCTATGAGACGGACCGCTCCCACACTCGATGCATTCGACCCGGAGCTGCGCGACGCCGCCCGCGAGGCTGCCCGGCGCGCCGGGTTGTCTGTGGACGAGTGGCTGGCCGAGGCGATCAGCGAGGGCTCCGCCCGCGCCGGCGTCCGTCAGCAGTCGCGCCGCGTCGCCGGATCCCGCCGCACGCGGCACGACGCGTTCCAGGCACAGGGCTTTCCGGAGGTCGAGGCCGAGGGTCGGCGGGCGGACCGGTCCTGGCCGCACGACGCGCCGCGGGCGCAGCGTCCGCGCCACGGGCGCGTCGCCGAAACCGTAACCGTCCCGGCCATCGCCGACGCCCTGCCGGCCGCGAGCGACGCACAGCTGGTCGAGGCCGTGGCGGCGATCGGCCGCCGCCTCGACGCGATCGATCGCCGCATCAGCGAGAACCGCGAGGCCGTCGACGAGGCGGTGATCAAGGCGGTGCAGGACAGGAAGGCGGCGCAGGCCGGCGAGGCCCGCTCCGCCGATGACACGTCCGCCCCGCGCGACGCCGCGACGCGTCCGGCCGGCCGCCGCGCCCGCCCGGCTCCCAACAGCCTCGCCGCCGCCGTGGCGGAGATCCGCCAGCGCCAGCAGCAGCTCGACGACGGTGCCCCCGGGGACGATCAGGAGATTCTGGTCGACGGCCTGCGGCGGGACCTCGCGCGGGTGATGGAGACGACCGAGGCCGCCGCCGACAAGCTCTCGCCGGCGATCGCCGGACTGCAGGCCGAGACCTCGCGCCTGCGCGACTCGATCGGCACGCTCGCCACCAGCGGCGATCTCGTCACCCTGGAACAGGCCGTCCGCACCCTGGCCGACGAGGTGCAGCGGGCCCGCGACCCGGCCGACCTCGTCGCCGTCGCCGGGCCAATCGACCTGATGCGGGTCCAGGTCGGCCGCCTCGCCGACGACGTCGCGGCCAACGTCCACGCCCGGGTGGCCCAGGACGTCGAGCGCCTGGCGCGCCAGATGGACGGGACGCTCGGCACCGACCGGACCGGGCTCGCCGACCGCGACGCGGCCGCCAAGCTGTTCGCCGAGCTGGAGGAGATCCGCAGCCGGCTGGCCGTGCTCGCCGAGCCGGCCCGGGTGCAGAACCTCGCCCGGTCGGTCGACGAGCTCACCGAGACCGTGACCCGGCTCGGCAACGGCATGCTCGACAGCCCGGCCCTGATGAACGAGCTGCGGCCGCTCCTGGAGGAGATCCGCGAGGGCGTGCGGGCGCCCGGCGCCGACGCGCCGGCCCTGGCCCAGGGCATCGCCGATCTCGACCGCAAGCTCGACGACCTGCGCGCCGAGCGGCGCGAGCAGCCGAACGCCTCGGGCGACATCCTCGGCCGCATCGACGCCCTGTCGGCCAAGGTCGACCAGGTCGCCTCGGTCAACACCGTCGGCGACGTGATGGGGCGGCTGGAGCAGATCGGCGAGGCCCTGCGCCAGCCGGCGCTGCCGAGCAGCGACCTCGCGTCGATCCACGGCATGCTGCGCAGCCTCGCCGACAAGCTCGACCGGGTCGGGCAGGGGGCGGGCGGCGAGACCCTCGACGGGCTCGAGCGCCAGGTGCTGGCGCTGGCGAGCCGCATCGACACCCGCGGCAGCGATCCGGCCCTGGCGGGCCTGGAGCGCACCATGGGCGACCTGCTGGCCCAGGTCGCGCTCCTGCGCGACGAGGCGCCGATCCAGGCCGCGGCGGAGCGCGCCGCCCGCAGCGTCGCCGATTCGATCGGCGCCGAGCGCAAGGGCGCGGCGGAGGCCGAGGGCCTCGGCGGATTGCAGGCGATGCTCGCCGACATGCGGGCGCAGCAGGCGGCCTCCGACAAGCGCCTCCAGGCCACCATGGAGGGCGTGCATTCCGCCCTCGAGCAGCTGGTCTCCCGGCTGACCCATCTCGACGGCGAGCGCCGGGGCGAGGCGGTCCCGGCCGCCGTCGCGGCGCCGGCCCGCCACGCTCGCAACCTGCGCGACACGTTGCGCGAGACCACGACCCCGGCGCCGGAGCCGCGCCCGGCCCGCCGGCCGGAGGCGCCCAAATCCGGCCTGACCGGCGCCGGCCCGGCGAATCTCGGCCCCGCGAATCTCGGCTCGACGAGCCCGGCCGACGAGATGATCGAGCCCGGCGCGGTGCGCCCGCGCCAGCCGCACGGCGCCGAGACCGGCCCCGCGCCGGAGCTGCCGGCCGGCGACATCAAGGCGAGCTTCATCGCGGCGGCCCGCCGCGCCGCCCAGGCCGCGGCGGCCGAGGCGGCCGGCACCGGGCCGGCCCTGCCCGTGCCCGAGCGGAGCGTCGAGGCCCGGGGCAGCCTGGTCGAGCGCCTGCGGGCCGCGATCGAGCGCCGCCGCCGGCCCCTGCTCCTCGGCATCGCGGCGATCGTGCTGGCGCTCGGGACGCTGCAGGCCCTGCACGGCGCCGGCCCTCGCACCGACGCCCCGACGATCTCCTCGCACGAGGCGACGCCGGCCGATCCGACGACGACCCAGGCCACCGGCGCGCCCGCCCTGCCCAAGGGCACGCCCCCGGTCGCGGCACCCGCCGCCACGGCGGAGGCCAAGGGTGCGGACACCAGGGCCGTTGAGGCCAGGCCGGCCCCCGCCAGGCCCGATGCCGTCAAGCCCGACGCCGTCCCCCAGAAGGGCGCGGAGACGGTGGCCCCGGAGGCGGCCAAGCCGAGCCTCGCCGCCCGGCCGACGACGCCGCGGGTGACCGACATGGCGTCCCTGAACAACGAGCTCGCCGCGCTCCCGGCCGGCGCCTCGTCCCTGCGCCAGGCGGCCCTCGACGGCGACGGCGCGGCGATCTACGAACTCGCCAGCCGGGCCGTCGACGGCCGCGGCCTGCCGCGTGACACCGCTCTCGCCGCCAAGCTGTTCGACCGCCTGGCCGGCGCCGGCTACGCCCCGGCGCAGTACCGCCTCGGCAGCCAGTACGAGAAGGGCCTCGGCCTGGTCCGCGACCAGGAGAAGGCCCGGCTCTGGTACGGCCGCGCGGCGATGCAGGGCCATGTCCGGGCGATGCACAACCTCGCGGTGATGATGGCCGAGTCCGGCGCCGCCGGCGGCAAGCCCGACTACGCTTCCGCGGCGACCTGGTTCCGCAAGGCCGCCGAGTACGGGGTGCGCGACAGCCAGTACAACCTCGCGGTGCTGCAGGCCCGCGGCCTCGGCGTCGCCCAGGACCTGACCCAGGCCTATGGCTGGTTCGCGGCCGCCGCCGCGCAGGGCGACGACGATGCCGGCCGCAAGCGCGACGAGGTCGCCGGCAAGCTGGCGCCGAAGGACCTGGCCGCGGCCCGCAGCGCGGCCGAGGCCTGGAAGGCGCGGGTTCCGGACCCGGCGGTGAACGACCCCCCGGCCGCCCGCGTCGAGACCGCGGCGACCCCGGGCGCGATGTCGCTGATCGGCGCGCCGCCGCCCCTCAGCGTCGGCAAGGGAATGGGAACGGGGACCGGCAAGGTGTAGGCGCACCGAACCATCTCGAAACCACAGCCATGATCGACGGGCGCGGACCGACCGGTTCGCGCCCGATCGCGTTCGGCGCCGGCGGTTTCCCCCGCGACGCGACATGGTCTAGACCGCTCCGCCATCGCGGAGCGCTCTAGATCTCTGATTTTGCCGCATTTTCTTCGACGAACCGGTATCCACTTCATCGGAAAATGCTCTAGAGCGGGGATCCCCGCCGCACCGGATCCTCCCCGCCGTTGCAGATCTACCTTCCGATCGCCGAGATGCCGGTCAGCGTCCTCGTCCTCCTCGGGCTCGGCGCGGCGGTCGGCTTCGTGTCGGGGCTGTTCGGCATCGGCGGCGGCTTCCTGATGACCCCGATCCTGATCGTGATGGGGATCCCGCCGGCCATCGCCGTCGCGACCCAGACCGCCCCGATCGTCGCCTCCTCGGCCACCAGCGTGCTGGCGGCGCGCCGGCGCAACGCCCTCGACCTGCGGCTCGGCCTCGTCCTGGTGCTGGGGGGCTTCGTCGGCACCAGCCTCGGCGTCTGGTTCTTCGCCGCCATGCGGCGGGCGGGCCAGCTCGACCTCGTCATCACGGTCGCCTACGTGACGCTGTTCACCGTGGTGGGCGGGCTGATGCTGGCGGAGTCCGTGCGCAGCGCCTGGGCCCGCCACCGCGGCCGGCCGCGCCCGGCGCGGCTCGGCGGCGACCACGCCGCCTACCTGGCCTGGCCGCTGCGGATGCGGTTTCCGCGCTCGCGCCTCTATGCCAGCGTGATCCCGATCCTCGGCCTCGCGCTGTTCGTGGGCTTTGCCGGCGCGGTGCTCGGCATCGGCGGCGGCTTCATCCTGGTCCCGGCGCTGCTCTACCTGATGCGGGTGCCGACCGGCGTGGTGGTCGGCACCTCGCAGTTCCAGATCGTCTGCACCAGCTTCGTCGCGCTGGTGCTGCACGCGGTGCAGAACCAGGCGGTCGACATCGTGCTGGCGGTGATCCTGATCGCCGGCGGGGTGTTCGGGGCGCAGTTCGGCGCGCGGGCCGGGCGCAACCTGCGCTCGGAGTATTTCCGGTTCCTCCTCGCCATCCTGGTCCTGGCCGTGGGCCTGCGCTTCGCGGTCGAGCTGGGTCTGCGGCCCGAGGAGCCGTTCTCGATCGTGGTCCAGGAGGCGCGCTGATGCGCGCCGTTCTTGCCGTCCTCATGATCCTGCTCGCCGCGGGCCCGGCCCGGGCGGAATCCCTCGTCGTCAGCCTGTCGTTCAACCGGCTCGCCGTCACCTCGACCTATGCGGGCACCTCGGTCGCGGTGTTCGGCGCCATCGAGCGCGACGGGCAGGCGGCGGCCCGGTCGGGCGGCTACGACGTGGTGGCGACGATCCGGGGCCCGCGCCAGGCCCTGACCGTGCGCGAGAAGGAGGCCCTCGGCCCGGTCTGGGTCAATCGCGGCCAGCAGAAATTCGCCGAGGTGCCGAGCTTCCTGGCGGTCTTGTCGTCCCGTCCCCTGGCGGGGATCGCCGACGAGGCGACCCGCCGGCGCCTGCGGCTCGGCCTCACGGCCATCGTGGCCTCCCCCGACCTGACCCTCGCGGCGCCGGCGCCGGACGATCCCTTTCGCGAGGCGCTGCTGCGCCTGCGCCGGCGCGAGCGCCTGTTCAGCGAGAACGAGGCCGGGATGCGGTTCCTGTCGCCCACGGTCTTTCGCGCCACCGCGCCGCTGCCGGCGACCGCGCCGGTCGGATCCTACGACGTCGAGGTGGTATTGCTCGCCGGCGGCGTGCCACTCGCGCGGCAGGAGGCGCGATTCGATCTCGTCAAGTCGGGCCTCGAGCAGGGGATCGCCACGGTGGCCCGCGATTGGTCGCTGGCCTACGGGCTTGCCGCCGGCGCCCTCGCGCTCATCTCCGGCTGGCTCGCCAGCGTGATCTTCCGGAGAGACTGAATGCACCGCGCCGCGTCCCCCGCCGCCCTGATCCTCGGTGGTGCGGGCCTGATCCCGTTCCTCGGGCTCGCCGCCCTGGTGATCCTCGGCCTGTCGCCGTTCGGGCTGGCGCCGCGCCCGCTGCTCGCGGCCTACGGCGCCGTGATCGCGTCGTTCCTCGGCGGCCTGCGCTGGGGCGCCGCCGCCGCCTCGCCGGAGGGCAGGGGCGTCGACTACGCTGTGTCGGTGGTGCCCTCGCTCATCGCCTGGGCGGCCTTGTTCGCGCCGGCGCCGTGGGACCTGCGGGCGCTCGGCGCCCTCGTGCTCGCCTGGGGCCTCGTCGACCAGGACCTGCCGCGGCGCGGGCTGGTGCCGGCGTGGCTCGGGCGGTTGCGGCTGGTGCTGTCGGGGGTGGCCGGGCTGGCGCTGCTGGCGGCGGGATTTTTTGGGGTGGCGTGAGACCGCCCGCAAAGGTCGACAACAGGTTACGCTTGTTGATCTGCCATACAGGTCGGCATCCCTCTTCGTCATCCCGGGTTCTCGCCTGCGGCGATCCCCGGGATGACGAAGAGGGTTACAATGCGGTCCGCCCACCCTCGCCATCGGCTCTCAGGATGAGGTCGCGGGTGGGATGACGAGGAACAGCAGATGACAGCGAGGGCTCGCTCGCCGCTCACTCCCGCGTCAGCATCGTCCGGGCGATCGCGAACACCCTGCCATCCCCGATCAGGTGCGCGGTGAACCCGCCGGGAAACAGCCCGTCGAACGTCTCGGACCGCACGTTGAGCCCGCCGGTCAGCGAGCCGAAGGCCGGCATCACCAAGCGCGTCGCGTCGAGGACGAAGCAGCGCCGGCGCACGGCGCGGCCGCGCATCGCGACCTTGCCGACCGGGTGGTAGTGGCCGGCGACCTCGCCGACCTCCGGGCGCGCGGCGGGCTCGTGCCGGAGGGTCAGGCCGCCGACCGTCAGGATGTCGGCGAAGCGGCCGCCGATGCCGTCCTGGATCGCCCGGTCGTGGTTGCCGGTGATCCAGACCCAGTCGCGGCCCTCCTGCAGGGCGGCGATGAGCGCGCGGTCCTCGACCGCCAGACGGGCCGGCCCCTGCGCGTCGTGGAAGGAATCCCCGAGACACACCACGCAGGCCGGGTCGAGCCGCGCCACCGCCTCGTGCAAGGACGCCAGGGTCTCGCGGGTGTCGTAGGGCGGCAGGAACTGGCCGGAGCGGGCGGCGAAGGCCGAGCCCTTCTCCAGGTGCAGGTCGGAGACCACGAGGGTGCGGTGCTCCGGCAGCCACAGCCCACCGCTGAGGTCGAGGGCGAGGGTCTCGCCGGCGAGCGTCACGCCGGGGGTCTTGTGGGTCTTCTCGAGCTTCAGCGGCAGCGCCACGATGTCACAGTCCTTCAAGCGGAGCGGGGCGCCCTCCGGTGTCACGCCAGCGCCTCGTCGAGCAGAGCCGCCTCGGCCTCGGCCAGGATCTCGTCCGCGCCCTCGCCGTAGACCCGCTCGCGCCCGATCTCGAGCATCACGTTCACGGCGAGCGGCGACACCCGGTCGAGGGCCTTGTGGATGATTCGCCCCTGGATGCGCGCAAGCATCATACCGAGGCGGGCCACGTCGAGGAGTCCGGTTGCCGCATCCTGGCGCGCCGCCCGCAGCAGCAGGTGGCCGGGCTGGTGCTTGCGCAGCACGTCGTAGATCAGGTCGGTCGAGATCGTGACCTGCCGCCCGGTCTTGCGCAGGCCCGGATGGCGGCGCTCGATCAGCCCTGCGATCACCGCGCATTGGCGGAAGGTGCGCTTCATCATCGCCGATTCGTCGAGCCACTCCTCCAGGTCGTCGCCGAGCATATCTTCAGCGAACAGCCCGTCGAGGAAGCCGGGCTCGCGGCCGATGCGCTCCGACAGGTCGCGGGTCCCGAAGACCGCGAGGCCGTAATCGTTGGCGGCGAAGCCCAGCGGCCGCATCCCGGCCCGCTCCAGCCGCCGGGTCAGCAGCATGCCGAGGGTCTGGTGCGCGAGGCGCCCCTCGAACGGGAAGCAGGCGAGGTAATAGCGGTTGGCGCGCGGAAAGGTCTCGACCAGGAGATCGCGGGGACCGGGCAGGACCGAGCGCCGGCGCTGCTGCACCAGGTAGTCGGCGACCTGCGCCGGCAGCCGGTCCCACTCGAACGGATCGGCGATCAGCGCCCGCACCCGGGCGGCGAGGAAGGTTGAGAGCGGGAATTTCGAGCCGGCATAGCTCGGGATCGCCGGGTCGGTGCCCGGGGGGCCGCGGGTGACCAGGGCCTCGTCCTCGTGCAGGCCCTCGAAGCGCAGGATCTCGCCGGCGAACAGGAAGGTGTCGCCGACCGTCAGGGTCTCGGCGAAGTCCTCCTCGATCTCGCCGAGCACCTTTCCGCCCGCCGGCAGCACGCTGCCGGGCTTGGTGCGGTTGCGCCGGGCGAGCCGCACCTTGATTTTGGTCGATTCGATGATCGTGCCGATATTCATCCGGTATTGTTGCGCAGTGCGGGCGTCGCGCACCCGCCACAGCCCGTCCGGCCCGCGCAGGATCTTGGCGAAGCGCTCGTAGGCCCGGAGCGCGTAGCCGCCAGTGGCGACGTAGTCGAGGACGAGGAGGAAGTCGTCCCGGGTCAGGTCGGCGTAGGGGGACGCGGCCCGCACCTCGTCGTAGAGCTCGTCCTCGGAGAACGGCCCGGCGCAGGCCATGCCGAGCACGTGCTGGGCCAGCACGTCGAGGGCGCCGAGGCGCGGATCCGGCGTGTCCTGCGCCGCCTCCTCGACGGCGTCGAGGGCGGCGCGGCATTCCAGCATCTCGAAGCGGTTGGCCGGCACCAGATAGGCCTTGGACGGCTCGTCCATGCGGTGGTTGGCCCGGCCGATCCGCTGCATGATCCGGCTCGCCCCCTTCGGCGCGCCGATGTTGATGACGAGGTCGACATCGCCCCAGTCGATGCCGAGATCGAGGGTCGCGGTGCAGACCACGGCCCGGAGCACCCCCGCCGCCATCGCGGCCTCGACCTTGCGGCGCTGGGTGGCGTCGAGCGAGCCGTGGTGGAGGGCGATCGGCAACCCGTCGTCGTTGAGATTCCACAATTCCTGGAAGGTGTACTCGGCCTGGAGCCGCGTGTTGACGAAGACGAGCACCAGCTTGTGCTGCCGGATCAGGTCGTAGACCGCCGGCATCGATTGCCACGCCGTGTGCCCGGCGAGCGGCAGGGTGCGGCCGGTCTCCAGCATGCGCAGGTCGGCGCGCGCCCCGCCCTCGACGGTGATGAGGTCGGCCATCGCCGGCTCAGGGGTCTGCGGCACCAGGTAGCGCCGGAGCGCGTCGGGCTCGCGCACCGTCGCCGACAGGCCGGTCATGGCGAGGCCGGGCGCCAGCCGGTGCAGGCGGGCGAGGCCGAGGCTCAGGAGGTCGCCGCGCTTTGAGGTGACCAGCGCGTGCAATTCGTCGAGGACCACGCGCTTAAGGCCGCGGAAGAGCTCCGCCGCCTCGCGGTGGGCGATCAGCAGCGCCAGCTGCTCGGGCGTGGTGAGCAGGATGTGGGGCGGCCGGGCAACCTGGCGGCTGCGCTTGTGCGACGGGGTGTCGCCGGTCCGGGTCTCGATCCGGATTCTCTGCTCCAGCCCGAGGCCGGCGACCGGCGCGTCGAGGTTGCGGGCGATGTCGACCGCGAGCGCCTTGAGCGGCGAGATGTAGAGGGTGTGCAGGCCACCCTTCGCCGTCCCCTCCGCCAGCTCGACCAGGGTGGGGAGGAAGCCCGCCAGCGTCTTGCCGGCCCCGGTCGGCGCCACCAGCAGGGCCGAGCGCCCGGCTTGCGCCGCCGCCAGCAGGGCGAGCTGGTGCGGCCGCGGCGCCCAGCCGCGCGCCGCGAACCAGCCCGCGAAGGCGGCGGGGAGGTCAGCATTCTGCGACGGCAACGGCTCGGACGGCGACGCCGTGCGGATCACGGCCTTGGATGTTGGGGGGGCTGATGTCTTGGGCACGCCCCCGATGTAGCGCGCGCAGCGGTTTCGTGGGATGGCGGCGGCGTCAATCGGTTCTCGGGAGCGCCGTCGTGGGTCTCGAATGCACGCCCTGGATCACCCTCGACGAGTCCGAGCTGGAGGAGAGCTTCGTGCGCGCCTCCGGCCCGGGCGGCCAGAACGTCAACAAGGTTTCGTCGGCGGTGCAGCTGCGCTTCGACGTGCGGCGCTCGCCCGCGCTGCCGAACGCCGTGGCGATCCGGCTGATGAAGCTCGCCGGGCGGCGGCTCACCGCGGACGGCGTCCTGGTCATCACCGCCCAGACCCACCGCACCCAGGAGCGCAACCGCGCCGAGGCGCGCGAGCGCCTGGCCGATCTCGTCCGCGAGGCCGCGGTGCCCCCGACCCCGCGCCGCCCGACCCGTCCGACCCTGGCCTCGAAGAAGCGCCGGCTGGAGGAGAAGGGTAGGCGGGGGGACGTGAAGAAGCTGCGGGGCGGGAAGCCGGGGATGGAGTGAAGAAGTGCCCAGTATCTCCGTTTGATCTGTATGAATAAGGATGGAGCGCTCTCCCCTCTCCCGTGTGGGAGAGGGGTCGGGGGTGAGGGTGGCTCGGGTTCAGAACAAAGATCCGACCTTCGAGCTGCGCAGCTCGACGCTCAGCGATTTATCCTGAAGCCGAGCCACCCTGCGCGATCTTCGATCGCCCCTACCCCTCTCCCACACCTTGCAGCGATACCGGGCAAGCCCGGCATCGCCTGGAGAGGGGATCCCGCGCTCTGTTTGTATGAAGTAGCTTGAGCGGAATTCGTGGTACGGGCTCACGATCTCCTCCGCGGCCGCAGATGCGTGCCGGCATAGAGAGCCCCGACCGGGCAGTGCAGGCCGAACTCCGGCAGGTCCAGTGCAGCATCCGCATCGGTGAGCCGTCGCTCGTCCCACCCGTCCGGCCCGCGCCGCCAGAGTGTGACCTCGATCCGGCGCTGCTCGATGACCAGCACCGCGCGGCAGGCCTCGTGCGCCCGGTAGAGCCTCGTTTTGGCGTCGATCCACGGCAGCCCGCCCGGCAGCACCGGCTCGTCGTCGGTGCCCGACACCACCTCTGCCAGGAGATAGGCCCGGTCGACGAAGCGACGGCCGGCGGCGGGATCGTAGTCGATCACCGCGACGTCCGGCTCCGGTCGGTAAGCCCCTGCGAAACCGAGTCCCGCCAGCGCGGCGGGGCCGAGCCCGAGTTCGAGCCCTACGCGCTGCACCGCCTCGCGGTCGGGATCATGCCGCTCCAGGGCGTCGTTGAGCAGGCGCTCGAGAGTGCTGGCGATCCGGTTGTGATCGATCAGGGGCGGCGTCATCATGACCGGCGTTCCATCGATCAGCTCCCAGCGCTCCTCGTCGGGCCGGCCGTCCTGGAACGACCGGAACGCCGCAGGCGACAGGCGACCCTGCATCGTCATGGGCTTCTCCTCACCGCCCCGTCGGCCGCATCACCCCGTCGGCGTTGCGCTTGAGCGGCGCGGGTTGCAGCGGCAGCGGTGCGCCCGGCACCGCGTCGACGCTGACGCCGTGCGGCCAGCCCGCCGGCGCGATGGCGACGTAGCGGGCATAGCCCCCGGTGCCGCCGAGCGGCTTGGCGAAGCCGATCGCCACCAGGGCGCCGGCCTCGGGCACTTGGTCGAGGTTGGTCACGCCCTCGGCTTGCGCGAAGTTGTTGTGCATCAGCCAGGCCTCGCCCTCGAGATGAGGCGTCGTGTCGGTGTCGAGAGGCTCGTGGCCGTGGAACAGGATCTTGCGCTCCAGGTGCAGGAACTGCAGCGCCGCGAGGCTCACCCCCGGAAACGGCTTCTGGCGGAACCGCTCGGCCTCGGCCCAGCGCTTCGACCAGTCGGAGCGCACCATCACCACGGCCCCGGCCGGGATGCGGCCGTGCCGCTCCTCCCAGGCCGTCACGTCGGCGACCTGGAGGTGGTAGCCCTCGTCGCGGATGACCTTCTGCGAGATGTCGATCACCGCGAGCGGGCGCAGGGTGTAGGTCGCCGGCAGGTCGCTGATCGTCGCGCCGCGGGGATTCCAGTGCGCCGGCGGATCGAGCTGGGTGCCGTACTGGTCGGTCGGCAGGTCGTAGGCGGTGGCGACGAAGCCGTGGGTCTCGTAGGTGAAGACGTCGCCTTCCTTGGCGAATCCCTCCAGCGTGCGCCCAGCGCGGGCCGGCTTGAACTGGGCGCCGGCAAAGCCCGGCCAGACCGGCTGCACCGGCGCGAAGGCGTGGGTGAGGTCGATGTACTTCGCCGACCGCAACGTCCTGTCGTAGACCGACCAGAGCGAGAGGTCGTCGGCAAAAGCCGGGCGGATGAGGCATCCCGCCGCCAGCACCAATCCGATGAGCCGCTTCATCGCGCATCCCCGCCGATCGAGAGGTGTCGAGAGTGCCGGTCCGTGAGCGGGGCCGCAACCACCCTGGCGATGCCGCGCGTTCGGCCTTCGGCGATCCGTCGACGTCACGAAATGTCGAACACTCATCGTCGCATGCGCCGGGCCGGCCGGGCCCTGTACGAGGCCAAGCATGGCGGGCGCGACCGCGTCGTCGTGGCCGGCGAGGAGGCCGCGCCGGCGCGGGCGGCCTGATAGCTCCCGGTCAGTTCGCCGTCTGGCGGTAGCAGCGGATCTCCGCCTCGGCCTGGGCCCGGCGCAGCTCCGCCACCTTGTCGTCGAACATCTTGGTCGAGCGGAACTCGTTGGCGCGCTGGCCGATGCCCTGGCGCATGCCGAGGATGGTCGAGGCCTGGACGTACTTGTCGTAGGGCAGGATCGCCGCGATCGCGTCGATCGAGCAGGCGCATTTCGTCAGCGCCTCGCGGGTCTGGCCATTGGCCGCCATGCAGCCGAACACGTAATCGGCCCGCGCCTCGGTCGGATAGTCGTTGTCGTCGGCCCGCGCGGCGCCGGCCGCAACCAGCGCGCCGCCCGCGATCAGGGCCTTAACCAGCATTCGGTTCATAGGTCAGCGTTTCCTGGAGCAGAATCCCGCCCTCCGGGCTCGTCGCCCGGGCGTCGATCGAGACGATCTGGCCGGGCACCGCGCTTGAGACCACGAAGGTGTAGGTCAGGCTGTCGAAGCCGCGCAGGCGGTCGCGCACCGGATCGTCGGCGAGGGGCCGCGCCACCACGCGCCAGCCCGGCTTCTTGCCTCCCTCGGCCTCGACCTCGGCCGGGGTCACGCTCGCGCTCTCGCGCAACGAGCGCCGGATGGCGTTCTTGATGTAGCGCGGGTTGCCCTTGAGCACCTTGGCGAGGTCGTCGAGGTGGTGCTCGAGGAAGCGCACCAGCACGGGATTGCCCGGCACGTCCTCGTAGGTCGCGGTCGGCATCCGGCGCTCGCCGGAGAACATCTCGACCCTGAGGTTGCGCGTGTCGGCGCTCGCGCCGGGTGCCACCTCCTCGCGGATGCGGTCCTCGACCGGCGGACCGAAGGGCGCGCCGTCGATGCCGCTGAAGCGGGTGTAGCGGTAGCTCAGGGGCCGGCCCGGCGGGGCGTTGGCGAGCTGGTTGGTCTCGAACAGCAGCGCGGTGGCGTTCGGGGGCGATCCTTGCGGGGAGGCGTCCTGCTGGGATGTGTCTTGCGCGAGGGCCGGTCCGCCGAGGAGGGCGGAGAGGATGGCTGCCAGGACGAGGCGTCTCACACGGGCGCTCCCTCGGGGATGGCGGCGCGGGGCGCGCCGCCGACGGTGCGGTACTGGTAGTCCGGCGCGGTCTCCAGCGCCGATTCGGCGATCGCCAGGGCCTGCACCTTGCCGTGAAGGGGCGAGAGCGAGCAGGCCGGGTCGGTGGCGGCGGCGTCGCCGGCCAGAGCCAGGGCCTGGCAGCGGCAGCCGCCCCAATCCTTCTCGCGCCGGTCGCAGGAGCGGCAGGGCTCCTGCATCCACTCGGTGCCGCGATAGGCCAGGAAGGCCGGCGAGTCGGCCCAGATCTCAGCCAGCGAATGATCCCGGACGTACCAGAAGTCGAGGCCCGGAATCGTCTCGGCGGCGTGGCAGGGCAGCACCTTGCCGGTCGGCGTGACGTTCATCAGCCGCCGGCCCCAGCCGCCGGCACAGGCCTTCGGGTACTTGGCGTAGTAATCCGGCACCACGAGGTCGATGACGAGCTGGCCTTTCAGCCGCTCGCGCGCCTCCTCGACGGTGCGAATCGAGCGGTCGACATCGGCCTTCGCCGGCATCAGGGCGGCACGGTTGACGTAGGCCCAGCCATAATACTGGGTGTGGGCCACCTCCAGGCGCTTGGCGCCGAGGCGGACCGCCAGATCGATCAGCGCCGGCACCTCGGCGATGTTGCCGCGGTGGATCACGGCGTTCAGCGTCAGCGGCAGGCCGAGCGCCGTCACCCGCTCGGCGAAGGCGAACTTTTGCGGTTGCGCGTTCTTCAGGCCGCCGATGCGCTCGGCATTCCCCGCCTCGACCGCCTGGACCGAGAGCTGCACGTGGTCGAGCCCGGCCTCGGAGAGGGCGTCGAGCTTGTCGAGGGCGCCGGCCACCCCGGAGGTGATGAGGTTCGAGTAGAGGCCGAGTTCGGCGCAAGCGCGGGTGATGTCGACGATGTCCTGCCGCGCCGTCGGCTCGCCGCCCGAGAGATGGACGTGGAGGACACCGAGCGCCGCCGCTTGGCTGAGCACCCGCTGCCAGGTCGCGGTGTCGAGCTCGGCCGAGCGCCGGTCGAGCTCGAGCGGGTTCGAGCAATAGGGACAGCGCAGGGGGCAGCGATGGGTCAGCTCCGCGAGGAGCCCGATCGGGGCCGGCAGGGTGGGCGTGACGGCGTTCATGACTGTCCCTCCCGGGCTCACGCAGCCGGCACGGTCTCGAGCACGCGCTTGAGCAGCAGGCCGTCCAGCATGGTGATGACGTCGGGCTCGATGACGGCGCGGTCTGTCTCGTATTGCTGCGCCAGCGCCTCGGCGATGGCCCGGATGCTGCGTGCGCCATCGACGAGGCTCAAGACCGCCACGGCGTTCTGGTCGAGGTCGAAGGTGCGCTCGGGGGCCAGCAGCACGTGGGCGTCGCGCACCGTGTCGTGGCGCAGCCGCACGCCGCGGGGCAGGCGCGGCACGCTGTCGGGGGTCAGGCTCATGCGCCCGCTCCCGTCCGCAACCCCTCGCCCGGGCGCCAGGCATCCGGCGGGATCATTCCGGGCGCCACGTAGGCGAAGTAGAGCGCGTCGAGCTGGGTCCACAGCACGTTGCACTTGAAGCGCAGCGCGTCGAGGGCCTGGGCCTGCTGCTCCGGCGTGACGGCGTGACGCTTCACGTAGTCGAGGGCGAAATCGGCGTCTCGCGGCGCCTGGGTCAGGCGCTTGTCGAAGTAGGACAGGGTCTCGCGGGTGATGAAGTCGTAGTTCTTCAGCATCCCGGACACCCGCTCCGAGATGATCGTCGGCGAGAACATCTCGGTGAGCGAGGAGGCGATGGCCTCGAGCAGCGAGCGTTCGCCGACGAAGTGCACGTAGGCCTCGACCGAGAAGCGGGTCGCCGAGAGGATGCCCCGCGTGGACAGCACGTAGTCGCGGTCGAAGCCGACGCCCTCGGCGAGCTTCAGCCAGCGCTCGATGCCGCCGTCGCCCTCGTGGTCGCCGTCATGGTCGACAATGCGCTGGCGCCAGATCCGGCGCAGGCTCGCGTCCGGCAGGCGCGCCAGCAGGGTGGCGTCCTTCACCGGGATCATCGCCTGATAGTAGTAGCGGTTGAGCGCCCAGGCCCGGACCTGATCCTTGTCGAGCTTCCCGTCGTGCAGCAGGCGGTGGAACGGATGCAGGTTGTGGTAGCGCCGCGCCCCGATGTCGCGGAGCGCCGCTTCGAGCTCATCCGGGGAGAGCAGGCGGTCGGTGGGCTCGCTCGGGCTCACGGACAGGGCGAGGGAGGCGGTCATGGCGTCCTGGCGTTTCCGGTTTCTTCGTTGTCGGCGGTCCCGTGGGGCGGGAGATTGATCCGCCGCGGGGAGGGGTCAAGGGGGACCAAAGTGAGTGAGGGCCAGAGCTGTCCGGGGGAAAGACATAGCGGCGGTTTTCCCTCCCCCCTCTGCGGGGGAGGGTGACCCGCGGATGCGGGGCGGGAGAGGGGCAGCGCGGCGATAAAGAATGGGGCGCCCTTCAGAATGGTCGCGACCTCTCCGGAAGCGTGGTTCCCCTCTCCCGGCCTGCTCCGCAGAGGGGGGAGGGGAAAATGCCCGCGCCCAGCCAAAACTCTCACAGACGCAACGCCAGCCCGTCCTGCGCCACGATCCACCCTGCCGCCTCGATAGCGTGGCGCTCCTCCGAACCCTCGACCAGCACCGGATTGGTGTTGTTGATGTGAACGAAGACCCTCCGCCCGATCGGCACGTCGGCCAGGGCCTCGACCGAGCCACCCTCGCCGGTCATCGGGACGTGGCCCATGCGCCAGCCGGTCTTGGTGCCGACGCCGGCGCGGATCATGTCGTCGTCGGCGAGCACCGTGCCGTCGAACAGCAGCGCGTCGACCCCGGCGATCCGCGCCTTCAGCCCGTCCGTGACGCGGGCGCAGCCCGGCACGTAGGCGAGGCGCTTGCCCGAAGCCTCGATCATCGCCCCCACCGTGCTCTCGGTCTCGGCGCCGATCTCCGGCGTGCCGTCCTCGAGCCAGAGCGGCACCTTGCCGGGGACCGGGAACAACGTGACGGTGAGGCACGGCACCGGCGCGAACGGCCGGTCCAGCGCGATCTCGACGCGCTCCACCACGCCGGAGGCCATCACGTCGAAGACGCGGTTGGCGCCGATCGACTCGAGGATGCCGCGCGTGGCGTGGAGGCGGAAGGGCTGGCCCTCGCGCAGGGTGAGGAGGCCCGCGACATGATCGACGTCGCCGTTGGTGAGCAGCACCGCCCGGATCGGCGAGTGCCGCAAGCCCTCGCGCGGGTGCAGGGCCGGCGTGTCGAACAGCTGCTGGCGGATGTCCGGCGAGGCGTTCACCAGGAGCCAATGGTCACCGTCGGCTGAGACGGCGAGGCTCGACTGGGTGCGGGGCAGGACCCGGCGGTCCCCCGCCCGGGCCAGGGCGCAGATCGGGCAGCGGCAGTTCCACTGCGGCACGCCCCCGCCCGCTCCGGACCCCAGAACGATGGCGTGCATGATCGACCGTCGATCCCGCTCAGTTGAAGGGATCGATCTCGGCGGATTCGTAGGCGGTGACTTCCATGCCGACGCAGATCTCGGCGACGACGGGCAGCGACCACTTCATGGCGTTCCTCCTGCGACTTCGGCGGACGGTCCGGCTTGTGGCGCCGGGCTTCTGAAGATGTCCGTGTCGAGCGCCATCCGGCGGGAGACCGCCGGAGGCGCGAATCAGGCGAGCCCTTAGTTGAAGGGATCGATCTCGGCGGACTCGTACGAGGTGACTTCCATGCCGACACAGACCTCGGCGACGACGGGCATCGACCACTTCATGGCGCTTCTCCTGAGCGGCGGAACCCTCTAAGAGGTTCCTAAGACTTTGAGATGACAGTGTTTTCCGTCACCCCGGGATATATCGGCAATCAGTGCTCGGAGCGCAAGCGCTATTTTGCCGAATTCCCGGGACGGACGGGGTCGGGTCTTCTCAGACCGGTCTTATTGTGCATGACGGCCAGCGGCTTGGCCAGCATCGATCGCGCCCAAAATAATTTCGTCACTGACGGAATCCGGCCTCGTGCAGGTCGAGCATGAAACCGCGGCCGCGCACGGTGACGAGGCTCGGGCCGCCGGCCCGGACGATGTCGGCGAGCTTGGTGCGCAGGTAGCCGACATAGACGTCGACCACGTTGAGGGAGAGGCCGCCCTGGCTCGCCCAGAGCCGGTCGAAGATGTCGCCCCGCGTCACCGGCCGGCTCGCCTGCTCCATCAGGATCGCCAGCAATTCAGCCTCGCGCTGGGTCAGGCGGGCGGTGACCTCGCCGAAGCGGACCTGCCGGGTGGCGAGGTCGAGGGAGAGGCGCCCGGCGCTGACGAGCGTGCGCGCTTCGCCCGTGACGCGCCGCCGCTGCAGGTGGGTGCGCAGGCGCGCGAGCAATTCGTCGAACACGAACGGCTTGACGATGTAGTCGTCGGCCCCGACCGCGAGGCCGTCGACCCGGTCGCCGACCTCGTCCTTGGCGCTCAAGAACAGGATCGCCCCCGGATAGCCGCCCTCGCGCAGGCTCCGGCAGACGTCGTGGCCCGAACCGTCCGGCAGCATGTTGTCGAGGAGCACCGCCTCCGGCACCCGCTCGCGGGCCGCCGCCAGCGCCTCGTCGACCCCGCCGGCAAGGTCGACGGCGAAACCCTCGGCGGAGAGCCCCCGCGCCAGCATGGCGCGGATGTCGCCGTCATCCTCGACGATGAGCACGCTCGTCATGCGCGCCGCCCCGGTCGCCCGGTCATGCCGCATCCTCCCTCGTCTCCTCGCCGGGCAGCTCCAGGGTGACCCTGGCGCCGAACGCCCGGCCACCGTCCCGGCCACCGTCCCGGCCTCTTGGATCCCCCGATTCCAGGCGGATCGCCCCATCATGGCGCTCAACCACCCAGCGCGCCAGTGCGAGCCCGATGCCGAAGCCGGACGAGCCCGAGCCGGGCCCGTCCCCGCGACGGAAGCGCTCGAACAGGACGTCGGCCTCGGCCGGAAAGCCCGGGCCGTCATCGGTCACCGTGATGGCGGCGCCGTGGCCGTTTGCGGTGAAGCCGACGCTCACCCGGGTCGCGCCGGCGGCGTGGCGGAGAGCGTTGTCGATCAGCCCCTCGACGATCTGGCGCAGCCACTCGGCATCGGCCAGGACCTCGACGTCGGCGGCACTCGGTTCCAGGACGAGTGCGACGCGGCGGCGCCCGGCCTCCGGCGCGCAGCTCTCCACCGCCTCGGTTAAGGTGGCGGCGAGGCTGACCGGGCGGCGCTCCAGCGCGATCTGGCCGGATTCCGAGCGGGCGACCCGCAGCATGTCGCCGACCCGGCGGTGCAGCCGCAGGGCCCGCTTGCGGATGGTGGCGATGACCGGCCGGAACGGGTCGGGCGTGTCGGGGGAGCGGGCGGCGAGGTCGCACTCGCCGAGGATCACGGTGAGCGGCGTGCGCAGCTCGTGGCTGACATCGGCGAAGAAGCGTCGGCGCGAGCGGTCGATCTCCTCCAGCCGCGCATTGGCGCCGCGCAGGTCGGCGGTGGCGCGGGCGACGATCTCCTCCAAGGCCGCCCGGTCGGCGGCGACCCGGGTCTCGCGCCGCTTCAGCCGCGCCGCCATCCGGTTGAAGCTCGCGACGAGCAGGCCCAGCTCGTCGCGGCTCGCGACGGTCAGGCGGGTGTCGAGCTCGCCCCGGCCGATCGCCGCGGCGCCGGCCCGGATCGCCTCGATCCGGCGCAGGATCGGACGGGTCAGGCTCTGGTGCAGCAGGACGAGGAGCAGCACGATCACCAGGGCCGCCGCCACCGCGACGCCGCGCATCCGCGCCGCCAGCGTCCGGACCTCCGCCGCAGAGGCCTCGACCGCCCGGCGCTCGGCCTCGACCAGGAAGGTGAGGGGCTGGCCCGTGACCGCCCCGAAGGCGTTCAGCGCCCCCCGGATCCCGTCGGCGCGCCGGCCGGAATCCGGCTCGCGCTGGATCTGCGCCACCTGCCGGTCGAGCATGGCGCGGGCGGCGCGCAGGCGGGCGAGCGGCCGGGACCGGGCGGTGTACTGCGCCCGGTCGAGGACGCCGCCGGCCCCGGCGACCGCCCGGCTCAACCCCTCGTCGACGGCGTTCAGCGCCCGGTCGACCTCGTTGCGGGCATTGGCCAGCCGCTCGGGCCGACCCGGATTGTCGCTCACCGCCTCGACCGAGGCGAGGCCGAACTCGGTCAGGCGCCCGGACAATTCCGCGATCAGCTCGAGCCTCACCTGCGCGTCGAGCGTCGCGTCGAGGGTGCGCTCGGCGGCATGCATCGCCCCGTAGAGGCCGAGGGCCGCCAGCACCACGAGGGCGGCGGCGCTGCCGACGAGCAGGCCGAAACGTAACCTGAGCGATCCCATTCCGGGTCTGTCCTCATCTCCCTGCTCATCATCCTGCACGGGATCGCGAGCGAGGGCGAGGCGCCGATCGGTATGGCTCCCGCCTCGCGAAAGGACCCGTGGCTGGGGGGAGCCGTGGCGCGGCGTCGGGGCCTGATCTGGTCTCGACTCACCTCTGCTCCGGCAAGCAGCCGAGCCCCGCCAGCGTCTCGCGCACCGCCTCGTCCAGCGGCGTGTGCGGCTCGCTCCCGAGGAACGCCACCAGCCCGGCATTGCTCATCCGCAACGGCTCCCGCCACAGGTAGCGCATCTCGCGGATCTCCCGCGCCAGAGGCCAGACTGGCGCGGCCAGCGGCAGGAGGCCCCAGGGGAAGCGCCGCACCGGCACCCGGCGGCCGACGACGCGGGCGATGGCGGCGATCATCTGCCGGCCATCCGGGTCCCAGTGGCCCTCCATGTTGAAGGCCGCGACGCGGGGAAGCTCGGCCTCGCGGGCGGCCAGCCGCACCATTGTCTCGGCGACGTCGGGCAGGTAGGCCCATTGGTGGCCGATGCCCGGCGTGCCGGGATCGAGCACCCGGCGCACCGGCCGGCCCGGCCGCACCAGGGCCGAGGAGAACCAGGAATTGGCGGTGGTGCGCGGCCCGAAGAAGTCGCCGGCCCGCACGACCAGGCTACGTATCCCTGAATCCCGCAGGCGCTGCTCCATGGCGATGCGGATGCGGCCCTTGGGCGTACGGGGCGTCTGGGGGGCGCCGTCGCCCGGGTTCGAGCCTGCGTCGCGGCCGTAGACGTAGACGTTTCCGGGCAGGAGCAGGCGGGCGTCGGCGGCCCCGGCCGCCGCGATCGAGGCGTCGAGCATCGGCAGGACCAGCCGGTCCCAGTCGCGGTAGCCGGGTGGGTTGACCGCGTGGACGATCAGCGCCGCGCCGGCGGCGGCCGCGACCACGTCCGCGGGCACCATCGCGTCGCCCCGCATCCAGGCGAAGCCATCCGCTTCCCGCCGCACCCGGGCGGGATCGCGGTGCAGGGCCCGCACGGTCCAGCCTTCCGTCGCGAGGCACCGCGCCACCGCGCTGCCCACCCCGCCCGTCGCGCCCAGCACCAGGGCCAATCTCGTCGTCATCGCGCGCTCCTCGTTCGCCACGAGGGGGATGTGCCAGGGCGGCGGGGATACGAAAATTGCCGAAGTCCGACGATCGGCTATACGGTTTCGCATGACCGAGCCGAGCTGGGACCATTATCGCGCCGCGCTCGCCGTGCTGGAGGAGGGCTCGCTCTCCGGCGCGGCGCGGGCGCTCGGCCTGACCCAGCCGACCCTCGGCCGGCAGATCGCGGCCCTGGAGCAGGCGCTCGGCGTCGCCCTGTTCACCCGCTCGCCCACCGGGCTGTCACCGACCGAGGCGGCCCTGACCCTGGCGCCCTACGCCGCCTCCCTGAAGGCGACCGCGGGCGCCTTGCGCCGGGCGGTGACGGGGGAAGCCGAGGGCCTGTCGGGCCGGGTGCGGATCACCGCCTCGGAGGTGGTCGGCGCCGAGGTGCTGCCGCCGATCCTCGCCGCGCTGCACGCGCGCCATCCCGGCCTCGCCCTCGACGTGGTGCTCTCCGACCGGATGCAGGACCTGCTGCGGCGCGACGCCGACATCGCGATCCGCATGGCGCCGCCGACGCAAGGGGCACTGGTGGCGCGCCGGGTCGGCACGGTGGATCTGGGCCTCTACGGGCATCGCCGCTACCTCGACCGGCGCGGCGTGCCGGAGAATCCGGCGGATCTCGCCCGCCACAGCGTGATCGGCTTCGACGCCGAGACGCCGTTCCTGCGCGCGATGATGCGGGCGGCGCCCGCCCTCGGCGAGACGCCCTTTGCCTGGCGCAGCGACAGCACGCTGGCGCAGCTCGCGGCGCTCCGGGCCGGCTTCGGCCTCGGTGCCTGCCACACGGCGCTCGCCGCCCGCGACCCGGACCTGGTTCGGGTGCTGCCGGAGCTGGTCTGGGCGTTGCCGACCTTCGTGGCGATGCACGAGGACCTGCGCGCCTTGCGCCGCTGCCGGGTGGCCTTCGACGCGCTGGCGGAGGGGATGGCGGCCTATTGCGCGTAAGCGAGGGCGCCTTTCGGCTCACCCCTTGTCGAGACCGGCGATCGCCCGGGCGAAGTCCCGCGCCGCGAAGGGCTCCAGGTCGTCGACCCCCTCGCCGACGCCGATATAGTGCACCGGCAGGCCGAACTTGGCGGCGAGCGCCACCAGGATGCCGCCGCGCGCCGTGCCGTCGAGCTTCGTCATGACGAGACCGGTGACCCCCGCCATCTTCTGGAACGTCTCGACCTGGCTGAGCGCGTTCTGGCCCACCGTGGCGTCGAGGACGAGGAGCACGGCGTGGGGCGTCTCGGCGTCGAGCTTGCGGATCACCCGGATCACCTTCTCGAGCTCGGCCATCAGCCCGGCCTTGTTCTGGAGCCGGCCGGCGGTGTCGATCAGCAGGATGTCGGTGCCGGCGTCGCGGGCGGCCTGGAGGGCGTCGTAGGCGAGGCCGGCGGCGTCCGAGCCCTGCGGGCGGGCCACCACCGGCGCGCCCGTGCGCTCGCCCCAGACCCGCAGCTGCTCGATCGCCGCGGCGCGGAAGGTGTCGCCGGCGGCCAGCATCACGCTGTGCCCCTGCGCCCGGAACTTTTGCGTGAGCTTGCCGATCGTCGTGGTCTTGCCGGCGCCGTTGACGCCGATCATCAGGATCACGAACGGCTTCTTCGTCGTGTCGATGACGAGCGGCTGGGCCACCGGGGCGAGGGCGCGCTCGACCTCGGTCGCCAGGATCGCCCGCACCTCGTCGGGGGCGATACCTTTCTCGTAGCGGCCCTTGCCGACCGCCTCGGCGATGCGGGTCGCGGTCTCGAGGCCGAAATCGGCCTGGATCAGCGCGTCCTCCAGCTCCTCCAGGGTGTCGGCGTCGAGCTTGCGCTTGGTGAACAGCCCGGTCACCCGGTCGGACAGGGCCGAGGAGGTGCGCTTGAGGCCACCGGTCAGCCGGCCCCACCAGCTGCGCTTCTCCGCCGGCGCCTCGGTCTCCGCCGGGGGCTGGTAGATCACGAGCGCGGCGGGTTCGGAGTCGAGGGTCTCGGGATCCTGGATCGCGGATTCCTGAAGCTCAGGTTCCAGAACCTCGGACTCTTGGATCCCGGGCTCCTGGACCCCGGCCTCTTGGACCCCGAACTCTTGGACCCCGGCCTCTTGGACCTCGAATTCCTGGATCTCGGCCTCGGGCGTGTCGTCCGTCGCGGGCTCGGGAGCCGCCGGCACCTGGCCCTCCGGCTGCACGCCCTCGACCGGCTCCAGGTCGGCCCCGGCCAGCTCGTCGGGCAGGTCGTGCTCCGGCTCGGTGTCGGGCGAGGCTTCCGTCACGGTCGGCGGCGCCGGCAGCACCTCGTCGGCGCCGGTGGCGAAATCGGGCACGCCCTCCGACAGGGTGCCGGTCGGCTCCGTCGGCATCGTTTCGGCGGCATCGGGCGCGGCACTCGTCTCGGGAGCGGCGGCGGGCGTCTCGGCAGGAGTCTCCGCCGGCGTCTCGGCCTTGCGTCCGAGCAGTCGGCCCAACCAGCCCGGCTTCTTGGTGTCACTCATCCGCACTTGCTCCCGACCCACCGGACGATCTAGGGCGGCCTGCCCCGAACTTCGCCCGCCATCCGCCGCTACTGCGACAGGCTCATGATCCCAAGGCCCATGATTGAAAGGCCCATGATCGTCGACGACATACTCTCGCGGCTCCTCTACCGCGATGCCCTGGTGCTCGTCATCGACAAGCCGGCGGGTTTGCCGGTCCATCCCGGGCCGAAGGGCGGCGAGACCCTGACCCAGCACCTCGACGCCCTGCGCTTCGGCCTGCCGCGCCGCCCGGAGGCCGCCCACCGCCTCGACCGCGACACCTCCGGCTGCCTGGCCCTCGGCCGCCACGCCAAGGCGCTGGCCCGGCTGAACGCCCTGTTCGCGCGGGGCCAAGCGGAGAAGACCTACTGGGCGCTGGTCGAGGGCGGTCCGTCGGAGGAGACCGGCGAGATCGACCTGCCGCTGATGCGCCGCTCCGACGATCCGCGCAGCTGGTGGATGAAGACCGATCCCGCCGGCGACCCGTCGCTCACCCGCTGGCGGGTGATGGGGCGCGATCCGGCCGCCGGGCGGACCTGGCTGGCGCTGACCCCGGTGACCGGGCGCACCCACCAGCTGCGGGTGCATTGCGCCGCGATGGGCTGGCCGATCCTCGGTGATCCGATCTACGGCAGCGCCCCGCGCCAGGGCGGGCCGGGGCTGCAGCTCCACGCGCGGGCGCTCGCCCTGCCGCTCTATCCGAAGAAGCCGGCGATCACGGTCGAGGCGCCGGCGCCGGGGCACATGCGGGAGGGGTTGCGGGGGTGCGGGATGGGGGAGGGGTGACGGTTCGGGGTGCTTTCGACCCTCGCCGTTTCGTCCCACCCGCGCCACTCCACTACTCTCTTCGTCATCCCGGGGCCGCGTAGCGGAACCCGGGATCCATAACCGCCGAGAGTGCAGAACCCAGCTCGGCGCGCTCCGCTTCATCCTGAAGCGTCAGCGGTTATGGATCCCGGGTTCTCGACTGCGTCGAGCTCCGGGATGACGATGGAAAACTGCAAGACTGGCGTAGAGGACATGACTCACGCCGCCCGCAACACCCGCCCGTCATGCCCGGCGATCCGCAGGTCGACCAGCACGCCCGCTTCCACCCCCTCCGGCAGCCGCACCGGCAAGAAACCTTCCGTTCGCCCGGTGCCGCCGCGCTCGGCGAGCACCCGGCGGGTCTCGCCCACCTCGCGGTCGAGGCGGCGGGCGAAGGCCGCGGCGCCGGCCTCGCGCAGGCGCGCGGCCCGGTCGCGGATCTCGGCCGAGGCGACCTGCGGCATCCGGGCGGCCGGGGTGCCGGGGCGGGGGGAGTAGGGGAAGACGTGGAGCTGCGCGAGGCCGCATTCCTCGACGAGGGCGAGGGAGCGGGCGAACTGGGCCTCGGTCTCGGTCGGGAAGCCGGCGATGAGGTCGGCGCCGAACACCGCGTCGGGGCGTAGACGACGGATCTCGGCGCAGAACCGGATCGCGTCGTCGCGGCCGTGGCGGCGCTTCATGCGCTTGAGGATCAGGTCGTCGCCGGCCTGAAGCGAGAGGTGGAGATGCGGCATCAGCCGCGGCTCCTCGGCGAAGGCCGCGACCAGATCCGGATCGGCCTCGACGGAATCGATCGAGGACAGGCGCAGGCGGTCGAGCGCCGGCACCGCGCGCAGGATCGCCCGCACCAGGCCGCCGAGGGTGAATTCACCGAGGTCGCGGCCATAGGCCGTCAGGTCGACGCCGGTGAGCACCACCTCGCGGGTGCCCTGCTCGACCAGGGCGCGGACCTGCGCCACGGCCGCCGCCACCGGCACCGAGCGCGAGTTGCCGCGGCCGAACGGGATGACGCAGAAGGTGCAGCGATGGTCGCAGCCGTTCTGCACCGGCAGGAAGGCGCGGGTGCGCGCCCGCATCGGCGTCGCCTCGGGCAGCGGGTCGGCACCCGGCGCCATCACGTCGTCGATCCGCACCCGCTCGGGCGAGGCATCGGCCCAGATTGCGGGATCGAGCTTGCGCCGGTTGCCGAGGATCTCCGCCACCTCCGGCATGGCGGCGTAGGCCTCGGTCTCGACCTGCGCGCCGCACCCGGTCACCACCACCCGCGACGCGGGGTTGGCCCGCACGGCGGCCCGGATCGCCTTGCGGGCCTGCCGCCCGGCCTCGCTCGTGACCGCGCAGGTATTGACGAGGAGAAGGTCGGTGCGTCCCGCGTCTTCCGCCTGCCGGCGCATCGCCTCCGATTCGGCGGCGTTGAGGCGGCAGCCGAAGCTCAGGACCTCGACGCTCACGCGGCCGCCTCGAACAGCGTGGGCGCGAAGGTACCCTCGTGTTCCAGCTCGGTCGGGCCGGTCATGCGGACGTGGTCGTCCTCGCCCCAGACGATGCGCAGGTCGCCGCCGGGCAGCGTCACGGTGGCGTCGCGGCCGGTGAGGCGCAGGCGCGCGGCCGCGACCAGGGTGGCGCAGGCGGCGGTGCCGCAGGCCCGCGTCAGCCCGGCGCCGCGCTCCCAGACCCGCAGGCGGATGTGGGCGCGATCGATCACCTGGGCGATGGAGATATTGGCCCGGTCCGGGAAGATCGGGTGCGATTCGAGCAGCGGGCCAACCCGGCCGAGATCGTAGGTGTCGGGATCGCGCTCGACGAAGAACACGGCGTGCGGGTTGCCCATGCTGACCGCGCCCGGCGAGTGCAGCACCGGATCGTCGATCGGTCCGACCTGCAATTCGATGCGGCGGGTGTCGGGAAAGGGCTCGGCGAGGGGGATCTCGTGCCAGGCCAGCCGCGGCGCCCCCATGTCGACGGTGAAATCCACCGCCGACACCCGCACGACCTCGAGGAGCCCGGGCCGCGTCTCGATCACCAGGTGCTCTCCGAGGGTCGGACGCGCGATGACGGGATCGTCCAGCATCGCCCAGGCGACGCAGCGGGTGCCGTTGCCGCAGGCGCCGGCCTCCGAGCCGTCGGTGTTGTAGATCCGCACGAAGGCGTCCGTGCCCGGGGTGACGGGATCGTGCAGCACCATCATCTGGTCGAAGCGCGACGCCGGGTCGGCGGCGATGGCGCGGGCCTCCTCCGGCCGGACCCGGATGTCGCTGCCGCGCAGGTCCAGCACCACGATCTCGTTGCCGAGCCCGTTCATCTTCAGGAAGCGGCGATGGGCGAGGGGGGACACGGGCGGGATTCTCCGGCAGGCGGGGCTGAGATGGGGTCGGGGCGGTGTATGGACCAGAACCGGCGCGGGGGCGAGCCGGGCGGGCTTCGGTTCGAAAACGGTGTCCTCACGCTCTCGCGATGTGCCCGCAACGGCTTTGCGCTTGACGCGTTCGATCCGGCCGGCGATGCCGGCCCACGCTGAAGCCGCCCGGAGCGCTCCGCCCGTGATGAAGACCCGCTTCCCGACGATCGCTCTCGGCCTCGCGGCCTGCTTGGCCTGCGGCGCGCCGGTTCTGGCCCAGCAGCCCGCCCCGGCGCCCGCGCCGTCGCCGGCCGCGCCACCGGACGGCACCCCGTCGCCGGCGCAATCGACCCCGCTGCCGACCACGACGGCACCCGGCCCGGGCCCGGGGACCAACCAGGCCCCGACCCCGCCAGCGCCCGAGAAGGCGCTGCCGCCCGCGGCGCAAGTGCCCCCCTCCACGCAAGTGCCCCCGGCCGCCGGGCGCCCGCCGCTGGTCGCCAATCCGGGCGACCCCTCCGACGTCGACGAGGTGACGCTGCCGGCCAAGCCCGCCGCGATCCTCTCCGGCAACGCCAAGTGGGACCAGGCGCTGCCGAGCCTCAAGGACGCCATCGCCAAGGTCGAGGCGGCGCTCGCCCAAGCCGGCATCAAGGCCAACGGCAAGCCGATCTCGGTCTTCACCCGCACCGACGACGACGGCTTCCAGTTCGAGGTCATGGTGCCGGTCGAGGCCGCCCCGACTCCGCGCCCGGCCGGCCTGCCGGACGACCTGCGCTTCGGCGCGACGCCGAGCGGCAAGGCCCTGCGCTTCACCCACAAGGGCTCCTACGAGGGCATCGACCAGACCTACGAGACGGTGACGGCCTATCTCGACGCCAAGGGCATCCTCGTCCAGGACGCCTTCGTGGAGGAGTACCTGACCCCGCTCGGGGGTGCGTCGGACGATGCGCTGGAGGTGAATATCTACGCGCTGCCCAAATGACGGGCGTTTGCAAGATGATGGACGTTCAGGAGACAGCCCGCGTCTTGCTGCGACAGTATTCACACCCACAGGGTCAATCCCGGGTTCCGCTGCGCGGCCCCGGGATTGACACCGAGGGATTAGGATCCCTCGAGACATCGAAGGGCCGCCACAGCGCCCGCCCTCCGCTACTGCATCGCCCGCACCCGGGCGAGGAACGCATCGTAGTTCTCCGGCGTCAGGATCCCGACGAGCTTCTCGCGAATGCGCCCGTCCGGCCCGATCACGAAGGTTTCCGGCACGCCGTAGACCCCGAGATCGATGCCGACGCGGCCGGCCTCGTCGGCGCCCACCGCCCGGAACGGATTGCCGTGGCGGCCGAGGAAGCGGCGGCCGTTCTCGGGCTGGTCCTTGTAGTCGATGCCGACGAGGTTCACCCCGTCGCGGGACAGCCGCACCAGCATCGGATGCTCGACCTGGCACGGCGCGCACCACGAGGCCCAGACGTTCAGCACCGTCACCTTGCCCTTGAGGTCGGCGGCGGACAGGCCCGGCACCGCGGCGCCGTCCTGCCGGGTCAGGCCGGGGACCGGCGGCAGGGCGAAATCCGGGACCGGGCGGCCGATCAGGACCGAGGGGATGGCCGAGGGGTCGTAGCCGGTGGTGAGGAGCTTGCCGAGGAAGATCCCGGCCAGCGCCGCGAAAGCCAGGAGCGGCAACAGGAACAGCAGCCGGCCGCGGCGCGGTGCCTCCTCGGTCTCCTCGACCGGTTGCACGGGGGCGTCGCTCACCGGCGGCCCCGCGGTGCCGGTTCCTGTGCCAGCCGGGCGAGCGCCCGCTCCTGCGCCCGCCGGTCGAGGAATGCGTGGGCGACGAGGCCGAGGATCACCAGGGCGGTGAAGCCGTAGGCGCCGAGGATGAAGGCGGCGTGAGGTCCGAGATCCATGCGGGTCAGGCCGCCTGCGGCGCGAGGAGCGCGGCGTCGAGCCGCTCGGCCTCGAGGATCGTGAGGGTGCGGACGCGCCGGCGCAGGATCTCGGTGCGCATCGCCTGGAGGTGCAGGGCGATGCCGAGCACGGAGGCAGCGGCGATCATCACCAGCAGGGGATAGAGCATGGTCGGGTGGATGGTCGGCCCGCCCATCCGCAGGATCGAGGCGGGCTGGTGCAGCGTCGACCACCAGTTCACCGAGAACTTGATGATCGGCAGGTTGACGGCGCCGACGAGGGTCAGGATCGCCACCGCCCGGGCGGCCCGGTTCGGGTCCTCGATCGTCCGCCACAGGGCGAGCAGCCCGCAATAGATCAGGAACAGCACCAGCATCGAGGTCAGGCGCGCGTCCCAGACCCAGTAGGTGCCCCACATCGGCTTGCCCCAAAGCGAGCCGGTGACGAGGCAGATCAGCGTGAAGGCAGCGCCGATCGGGGCGGCGGCGCGCTGCGCCACGTCGGCCAGCGGATGGCGCCAGATCAGGGTGCCGAGCGCCGAGACCGCCATGGTGCCGTAGAAGAACACCGCCATCCAGGCCGCCGGCACGTGGATGTACATGATCCGCACCGTCTCGCCCTGCTGGTAGTCGGGCGGGGCCACGAACCAGGTCATGTACTGGCCGACCGCCAGCAGCAGAACCGCGAGGCCCGCCACCCAGGGCAGGAGGGACCCGGACCAGCGCATGAAGTGGCCGGGCTGCGCCAGCCGCGTGAGACGACCCATCGCCTTGGGACCCATCGCCTTGGCATCCATCGACATCGGGCCTGGGTGTAGCGCGCGGAGGCGCCCTTCAGCAATGCGGACGAACGGCGCAGCCGGGTCGGGCAGGGAGCGGTGGACGGCCCGGAACGAAGCGTGGCGGTGGCGGTTATCGCAGCGACTTTTTCTCGGACCGGAGTGCTCCCGCCATGTTGAAATGGGCGATCATCTTCTTCGTGATCTCGCTGGTGGCCGGCGCGCTCGGCTTCACCAACGTGGCGTCCGGCGCTCGCGGCATCGCGCGGCTGCTGTTCGGGCTGTTCCTGGTGATCGCCGTGGTGATCGTGATCGCTGCGGTGCTGATGGGGCAGGCGGTGTTCTAGGCCGGTCGCGGCGCCCCCGGTGCGCGGCGCCGGGGGAGGGTTGGCGATGGCCTTCACGATACGCCCGGCTTTGCGGGACGACGCGGCGGAGATCAGCCGCGTCGTCCTCTCGGCGCTGCACGGGAGCAATGCGCGCGATTACGGCCCGGAGACCATCGCGCGGTTCGCCCGGAACTTCACCCCGGATGGAATCACCGCGCAGATCGCGGAGCGACAGGTCTTAGTCGCGATGGAGGGGGGGCGCCTCGTCGGCACGGCGAGCCGCGACGGCCATGTCGTGCGCGCCGTCTTCGTCGCCCCCGACGCGCAAGCGGGTGGCATTGGCCGAGCGCTGATGGCCGCGGTGGAGCGGGCGGCCGAGGAGGCGGGCGTCGCTACCCTGACCCTGCAATCGTCGTTGACCGCGACAGGCTTCTACAACCGGCTCGGCTACCGGGCCGCGCGGGAGAACCTGCACGGCGAGGAGCGGACGATCATCATGGAGAAGCGGCTGACGGGCGGATAGCCCGTCCCCATGACACGCGATCCAGACCCGGGATCTCTCACGCCGCCTCCGGCGCCGCCCCCACCAGCTGCCGCGCCTGCAGGACCGACATCGGCTCGCCGAAGGCGAAGCCTTGCGCGTAGTCGCAGCCGATCTCGGCCAGCGCCAGGGCATCGGCTTCCGATTCGGCGCCCTCGGCGATGATCTCGAGCCCCAGCTCCTGCGCCATCCGGACGATCGAGCGCAGGATGCCGGAGCGCCCGTTCGCCATCTGGCGCACGAAGGAATGGTCGATCTTGATCGTGTCGAAGGGGAAGCGCTGCATGTAGGTCAGCGCCGAGTAGCCGGTGCCGAAATCGTCGAGGCAGAGGCCGGCGCCGAGCTCGTGGATGCGGGCCAGCATCTGGGCGGCGTATTCCGGGTTCTCCATCACCAGGGCCTCGGTCAGCTCCAGCTTGAGCGAGCCGGGGACGACGCCGGTGCGGGCGAGCACGGTCTTCACGTCGTGCAGCAGGTCGTGGCGCAGGAGCTGGCGCGAGGACAGGTTGACGGAGGCGAAGATCGGCGGCTCGACCACCAGCGCCTGCTGCCAGGCGGCGAGCTCCGCGGCGGTGCGCTCCAACGCGAAGACGCCGAGATTGACGATGAGCCCGGATTCCTCGGCGATCGGCAGGAAGACCTGGGGGGCGACGCGGCCGAGCCGCGGGTGGTCCCAGCGCAGAACGGTCTCGAACCCCGCCACGGTGCGGTCTTCGAGCCGCACGATCGGCTGGAAGAGCACCTTGATCTCGTTGCGCTCCAGCGCCCGGCGCAGGTCGCTCTCCAGCATCATCCGCTCGCCGCGGTCGGAGCGCATGGTCGGGCGATAGACCTCGATCCGGTCGCCGCCCTGGCGCTTGCCGTTGATCATGGCGAGCTCGGCGTTCTTGACCACGTCGTCGCGCTTCACCACCGCGCCCGCCTCGTGCAGGGCGACGCCGATCGAGGGCGTCAGGAAGATCTCGCGGTCGGCGTAGGTGATCGGCGTGGTGATCGCCCGGCGGATGCTGTCGGCGAAGGCGATGATCCGGTCGGGATCGCGCTCGGAGAGCAGGATGATGGCGAACTCGTCGCCGGCGACCCGCGCCAGCGTGTCCTGCGGCCGCAGCAGCCGGTTGAGGCGGCGGGAGAGCGTCAGCAGGATCGAATCGCCGGCCGAGAGCCCGATCGCGTCGTTGACCTGCTTGAACCGGTCGATGTCGACCACGAACAGCGTGGGCTTGAGGCGCGGGTCCTGGCTCGCCAGGGCCAGCGCCGCATCGAGCCGGTCGTTGAACAATTCGCGGTTGGGCAGGCCGGTGAGGTTGTCGTGGACGGCGTCGTGCAGCAGCCGCTCCTCGGCGATCTTCGCCTCGGTCACGTCCGCGATGGTGCCGACGATGCGCACCACCTCGCCGTCGGTGCCGATCACCGGGCGCGCCTTGAGGCGGAACCAGTAATACGGCCCGGCCGCCGAGCGCAGGCGGAAATCCTGGGAGATGCGGCCGCGGCGCTCCTCGATCACCGTGTCGAGGGCGGCCGAGTAGCGCTCGACGTCGAAGGGGTGGAGGAGGGAGAGCCAGTTCGCCTGCGGCCCCTCGAGCGCCCCGCGCTTGAGGCCGAGCTGCCCCTCGATCTCGGGTCCGGCGAAGACCCGGTCCCCGGGCACGTCCCAGTCGAACACCACGTCGCCGGCGCCGGTCAGCGCCAGCGCCCGCCGCTCGGTGTCGGAGACGAGGCTGTTGCCGATCCCGCCACCCGCGAAGGCGTGCTGGAGCACCGTGAAGCCGATCAGCATCACGATCAGCACCAGGCCGCCGATCAGCGCCGGCTGGACGAGGTCGTTGTGGAGCTGGCCGGTGATGGCGAAGCCCGCCGCCACCACCCAGGCCAGCAGCAGCAGCCAGGTCGGGATCAGCAGGATCGCCCGGTCGTAGCCGTTGTGGATGGCGAGGTAGACCACCAGCAGCAGCCCGACGCCCGCCACCGTGGCGACCGAGATCCGCGCCACGCCCGCCGCCACCGGCGGGTCGATGACCGCGAGTCCGACGAGTCCGGCGAGGAACAGGAGCCAGATCAGCGCGACGTGGCTGTAGCGCACGTGCCATCGGGCGAGGTTGAGATAGGCGAACAGGAATACGAGCAGCGTCGCGCCGAGCACCGCCTCGGCCGAGGCCCGGTAGATCCGCTCCGCCGCCTCGGTCACCGGGAAGATGCGCTGGAAGAACCCGAAATCGATGCACGCATAGGCCAGCACCGCCCAGGCCAAGGCCGCCGCGGCCGGGAAGATGATCGCGCCCTTGACCACGAACACGATGGTCAGGAACAGCGCCAGCAATCCGGCGATCCCGATGATGATGCCCTTGTAGAGGGTCAGCCCGGTCGCCTTCTTGCGGTAGGCGTCCTGGTCCCAGAGGTAGACCTGCGGCACGTTGGGGGTGCGGAGCTCCGCCACGAAGGTGACGGTGGTGCCGGGATCCAGCGTGATGACGAACTGGTCGGCGTCCGGGCTCTCGTCGCGCTCAGGGCGGATGCCCTGGCTCGCCGTGATCGCGGCGATGCGCGAGCCGCCGAGATCGGGCCAGACCACGCCGGAGCCGACGAGGCGGAAATGCGGGGCGACGAGGACGCGGTCGATCTGCTCGTCGGTGTCGTTGGTGAGCGCGAACACCATCCAGTCCGGCCTGGCCCCGGTCTCGCGCGCCTTCACGGCGATCCGGCGCACGATGCCGTCCTTGCCGGGGGCCGTGGAGATCTGGATCAGGTCGCCGTCGGAGCGGTAGCGCTCGATCGCCGGAGTGAGATCGATGGCCTGCGAATCGAGGGTGACGCGCACGGCCTCGACCGCGCGGGCCTCCGGCGCGGCGAGGAGCAGCCCGGCAAGGGCCGCGAGGCAGGCGAGGACGAGTGAGTACGTGCGCAAGCTTCGGCGTCTTCCGACCGGACAGGGACGGCCACGGGGCGGCTCGGGGAGGTGCCGGACCGTACTGACGCCCAAGCTTCCGAGCAAGGCGGAGGTCCTGGATCTCCCCTGTCGCCTACGAGCGCGACCGTCGTCGGGCTTCGATCGCTCCCCTTTGCGGCCAAATCAAGTTGTGCCGATCGCCGGGCGACCGGGTTCGGCGAGCGATACCACCTCCCAGCATTCCGGATGGCGCATCAGCTCGGTGAGGAACGCGAAGGTCAGCGCGTGGGTCGGGCAATTCGCCACGATGCGCCCGAGGATCGGCCGGCCGGCCAGCGCCAGGTCCCCGACGAGGTCGAGGATCTTGTGCCGCACCGGCTCGTCGGGGAAGCGCGCGCCGCCGAGCACCCGGCCGCCGAGCAGGATCGCGACCCGCCCGGGGCGGGCGCCGCGCAGCAGCGGCTCGCGGTCGCGCGGGTGCATCCGCTCCTGCGTCCCGGGGCAGATCGGGCGCCGGCATTCCGGCCGCGCGATCGTTGGCGCGAGCCCGTCGGCCCGCACGGTCTGGGACTCGAACGAGCGGGCCCAGAGTGTCTCGCGGGTCGGCGCCGGCAGGAGGGTGCGGGCGAGGCGGGTCTTGAGCAGGGTGCGCCAGATCAGCGATGCGTTGCCGAAGCTGCGGCTCGGGGCGATCTCGGCCCGGAACGTGCCCGGATCGATCGGGCCCGACCAGCGCAGCACGCCGAAGCCCGGCAGCCGGTCGGTGCTGACATCGACCTCGAAGGCGTCGGCCGGTTCAGCGCGCAGGAAGCCGTGCATTCCGTCGACTTGGAACGGTGCGCGGATGCGTAAGATTTGGCGCGGCCGGTCCTGCGGCACCCGGCCGGCAGAGTCGATCAGCTTGCACCAGCGCGCCGCCGAGCCGTCGAGGATAGGGATCTCGGTCCCCTCGACGGTGATCGCCGCATTGTCGATGCGGGAGGCCGCGAGGCCTGCCATCAGGTGCTCGATGGTGCGCAGCTTGCGTCCGCCGCCGACGGCGAGGGCGGTGCTCATCCGGCTCGCGACCCAGTCCGCCGTGCCGGCCGGCACCTCGGCCGAGGTTCCGGAGCAGCGCACCGCGAAGCGGATGCCGTGGCCGGCGGGCGCCGGAGCCAGGGTGACGCGGGCGACCCGGCCGGTATGCAGCCCGGGCCCGCGCACCGACACGCTCCGGCCCAGCGTCGCCTCGCGCCACGCGAGGCCCTCGAATCCCATGTCTCGCACCCGACCGTTCCGCCGGCCGCCCCCGGCCGTCGTGTGCTTTCCCCAAGGCGCTGACGCGGTTGTTCCGTGGGCGGGAGGGCGTGAGCCGCCGATCTCCTCGACCCCGGGACTTCGGCCGCGCAGGACCTGCCTCCGGGCGCTCGCGCGCTCGACTGCCGGTTGGTTCTACGGAGACTGGCGGGGGGCCGACACTCGACCGTTCGGCCTAGTTCGGGCGACGGGGGCGGTAGACGAGACGTCTTGCTGCGCGCAGGGCGCTGTCGGTTCGATTGTCGATTTTGGGCGGATCACTACGGAAGAAGCCGCGACGACACCCGCCTGAACCCTCCTCCCTCTGCGGGGGAGGGTGCCCGGCGGATGCCGGGCGGGAGAGGGGACGCCGCTTCCGGAAGGGTCGCGTCCGTCATGACGGACGCCCACTGGATCAGCGTCGCGCTGCCCCTCTCCCGGCCCCTGCTGACGCAGGGACCACCCTCCCCCGCAGAGGGGGGAGGGTTCATGCCGTAGCGCGCGTCAGGGCAGCATCACCCCGCCTTCAGCACCTTGCTCACCGCGTCCAGGCTCTGCAGCTTCTTGATCGGCCCGATCGCCGCGATCGTCGGCGCTCCGGCGATCAGCGCGCGGCCGGCCGCCCGGACGTCGTCGGGGGTCACCGCGTCGACCTTGGCGATCACCTCGGCGGCCGGGATCACCCGGCCCCATGCCAGCAATTGCCGCGCCGTGCGCTCGATGCGCCCGCCCGGCGTCTCCAGCGCCGAGAGCAGCGCCACCTTGAGCTGGGCCTTCGCCCGGGCGAGCTCGGCGGCATCGACCGTGTCGGCGGCCTCGCGCAGGCAGGCGAGCGTCACCTCGACGAGGCCCGGCAGGTCGGCGCCGGCGGTGCCGGCACCGATGCCGAACAGGCCGCAATCGCTGAACGGCCAGTGGAAGGCGTGGATCTCGTAGGCGAGGCCGCGGGTCTCGCGCACCTCGTGCCACAGCCGCGAGGTCAAGCCGCCGCCGAGCACCTGCGCGAACAGATGCGTGGCGTAATAGGACTCGTCCCGGAACGACAGGCCGGGCAGGCCGAGCACCAGGTTGGCCTGTTCGAGCTTTCGCGGCATCCGGCGCTCGCCGCCGCGATACTGTCCGGGCACCGAGTCGGGTGCGGATGCCGCCGGCATCGCCCCGAAGTGCTTCTCGGCCGCGGCGACGATCGCCTCGTGCTCGACAGCGCCGGCCGCCGCCAGCACCATCCGGCCGGGGGTGTATTCGCGGGCGAGGTAGGCCTCGATCGCGGCCTTGTCGAAACTCTTGATCGTCTCCGGGCGCCCGAGGATCGGCCGGCCGATCGGCTGGTCGGGGAAGGCGGCCTCGGTGAAGGCATCGTAGACGACGTCGTCGGGGGTGTCCTCGACGGCGGCGTATTCCTGCAGGATCACGCCCTTCTCGCGGGCGAGTTCGCCGGCCTCGAAGGTCGAGCGGGTCAGGATGTCTCCGAGCACGTCGAGGGCGACGTCGGCATCCTCGCCCAGCACCCGGGCGGTGTAGCTCGTCTGCTCGACGCTGGTGGCGGCGTTGATCTCGCCGCCGACATTCTCGATGTCCTCGGCGATCTGGCGGGCGGAGCGCGTCGCCGTGCCCTTGAACGCCATGTGCTCGATCAGGTGGCTGAGCCCGTGCTCCTCCGGCCGCTCGTTGCGCGAGCCGGCGCCGATCCAGACCCCGAGGGTCGCGGTGGCGACCCCGGGCATCGCCTCGGTGGCGACGGTGAGGCCGTTGGCGAGCCGCGTGATCTTGAGGTCCGGCGAGGCGCCGAGCGTCGCGAAATGCTGGTTCATGCGGCGTGTCCCAGGATGCGGGCGCGCTCGCGGATCGCCCGCTCAACGGCGCCTTCGTCGTTCGGCAGCACGGTGAAGCGTTCGCGGCGCTCCAGGAGGTCGGCGAGGTGGGGCGGCAGGGCCGGGCGGATGCCGGTCGCGGCCTCGACCGCGTCCGGGAACTTCGCCGCATGCGCGGTGGCGAGCGCCACGACGGGCGTCGCCGGATCCTCGGCCACGAGCTTGCGGGCGGCGCGCACGCCGATGGCGCTGTGGGGATCGATGATCTGGCCGGTGCCCTTGTAGACGTCGCGGATCTCGGCCACGACCTCGTCCTCGGGCACGGCGCCTGCGTCGAACTCGGCCCGGATTCGCGCGAGCGTCGCAGGGTCGAGGGTGAAGGCGCCGGACTGCTTGAGGCCGGCCATCAGCCGGTTCACCGCGGCGGCGTCGCGGTCGAGGGTCTCGAACAGCAGGCGCTCGAAGTTCGACGAGACCTGGATGTCCATCGACGGCGAAGTGGTCGGCGCCACGCCCCGGACCTCGTACGCCCCCGTCGCCAACGTGCGGGCCAGGATGTCGTTGGCGTTGGTGGCGATCATCAGCCGGCCGACCGGCAGGCCCATGCGCTTGGCGGCCCAGCCGGCGAGGATGTCGCCGAAATTGCCGGTCGGCACCGAGAACGAGACCGGGCGGTGCGGGCTGCCGAGCGCCACCGCACTGGTGAAGTAGTAGACCGCCTGCGCGGCGACCCGGGCCCAGTTGATCGAGTTGACGCCCGACAGGCGCACGTCCTCGGCGAAAAGCGGGTGCTGGAACAGCGCCTTCACGATCGCCTGGCAATCGTCGAAGGTGCCCTCGACGGCGAGGGCGTGGATGTTGTGCGCGTCGACCGTGGTCATCTGCCGGCGCTGCACCTCCGACACCCGGCCGTGGGGATACAAGATGAAGACGTCGACGTTGTCGAGGCCGCGGAACGCCTCGACGGCGGCGCTGCCGGTATCGCCCGAGGTGGCGCCGACGATCGTCGCCCGGCTGCCCTTGGCCTTGAGCGCGTGGTCCATCAGCCGGCCGAGCAGCTGCATCGCCACGTCCTTGAAGGCGAGCGTCGGGCCGTGGTGGAGTTCGAGCAGGAAGAGGTTGTCGCCGAGCTGGGTCAGCGGGCAGACCGCCGGGTGCCGAAAGGTGGCGTAGGCCTCGTCGATCATCCGGTCGAAATCGGCTTGCGCGATCTCGCCGTCGACGAGGGGCGACAGCACGGTCTTGGCGGCCTCCGCATAGGGCCGGCCCGCGAGCCCCGCGATCGTCCCGGGGGAGATCTGCGGCCAGGCCTGCGGGATGTACAGGCCGCCGTCGCGGGCGAGGCCGGCGAGCAGCGCGTCGGTGAAGGTCAGCGGCGCGGCGGCGCCGCGGGTCGAAACATGAAGCACGGTGATCAGTCCTGAGGCTGCCGCAGGCCCTACACGAATCCGGCGCGCGCGTCAGCCGTGCGTGCGTGCGGGCAGGGCGATCAGGCGCTGGCGCCCGGCGCCTTGCGCAGGCGGCAGCCGGTGATCCGCCACGCCCCGTCCGCGTCGCGCTCCAGGGTGTAGAGCGCTTCCCAGTCGGCGCCGTCCTGGTCCTGGATGCGCACCCCTTGCGCGAGGCTGCCGTCGGGCATCTCCTCGTCGGTGCCGAACTCGAAGCGGCGGTTGCGGTAGATGGCGGCGTAACCCTGCCGCACCATGCCGATGAAGGTCTCGGGGCTCGTGAAGATCGACCGGATCGCGGGGGCCGCCTCGGCATAGGCGGCGGCCGCATCGTCGTGCCGGAACGCGTCCTGCTGGCGCAGGATGACTGCACGCACCGCATCCTGGTCGCCGCTGCCGGCGGCGAGCGCGCCCTGGCCGACGGCCAGCAGGGTCATCAGGGCGACGAGGGTGCGCATGGGCTTCAGCCCTCCCGGGACGATCGGGCTCGTCCGGATGCCGCAGCGTAGCAGGCCGATCCGATGCGCACAACTTGACGTCGTCCGAACCTTTTGGGGGTGACGGAGGGTCGCGGGAGCGGCATGCCTCCATCGTCGCCCGCCCCTTTCCCGGACGACTGCAGCGAAGCGGAAGGAGATCCGGGATTCAGCATAAGAAGTCGCGAAGCGTCCGCTCGTCTGCAACGTTGCAGCATACAGAGCCGCTTCGCGGCACATATCCCCTGGATCCCGGATCTCCCTCCGCTTCGCTACAGTCGTCCGGGAAAGGGTACGGAGCAGCGATGTCCGTGACGGGGCATGATCCCACCTGCAACCCCAGGGTAAGGCTGCAGGTGGAAGCAGAGAACGTCGTGCAAAGGATGCCGATGCTCTCGTATGAAGCCGGACGCCTACACCCCGCTCGCCTTCCGCCCCAGCTCGACCACCCGCAGGTTGTTGGTGGTGCCGGCCCGGCCGAACGGGATGCCGGCCACCGCCACCACGAGGTCGGGCGCCTGCGCGAAGCCTTCCTGGGCCGCGACCTCCGCGGCGCGGTCGACCATCGCCTCGTAGGAGTCGATCTCCGGGCCGAGCACGGAATGCGCCCCCCAGTACAGGCTGAGGCGGCGCGACACCGCCGTGTCGGAGGTGGCGGCGAGGATCGGCACGTTGGGGCGCTTGCGGGCGATGCGGGCGGCGGTGGTGCCGCTCGACGTGAAGGCGACGATCGCCGCCGCCTCGATCGCGTCGGCGAGGGTCGCGGCCGCGGCCGCCACGGCGTGGGGAGGGCTGTCCTCGACCTCCGGCTCGCTCGCGCGCACCAGCGAGCGGTAGAGCCGGTGCTGCTCGGTGCGGCGGATGATCCGGTCCATGATCGAGACCGCCTCGATCGGGTACCGCCCCGCCGCGGACTCGGCCGAGAGCATCACCGCGTCGGCGCCGTCATAGACGGCGGTCGCGACGTCCGAGGCCTCCGCCCGGGTCGGCGAGGGCGCCGAGACCATCGATTCGAGCATCTGCGTCGCGACGATCACCGGCTTCACCGCGTGGCGGCAGGCCCGCACCAGCTCCTTCTGGCGCCCCGGCACGTCCTCCGGCGGCAGTTCCACGCCGAGATCGCCGCGGGCCACCATGATCCCGTCGGCGATGCGGATGATGTCCTCGATGTGATCGAGCGCCGACGGCTTCTCGATCTTGGCGATCAGACCGGCCCGGCCGGCGATCAGGCCGCGCGCCTCCATCACGTCGGAGGGGGTCTGGACGAAGGAGAGCGCCACCCAGTCGACCCCGAGCGAGAGCCCGAAATCGAGGTCGCGCCGGTCCTTCTCGGTCAGCGGCGAGAGGGCCAGCACCGTGCCGGGCAGGTTGACGCCCTTGCGGTCGGAGATCGGCCCGCCCACCACCACGTCGGCGTCGATCGCCGCGTCGTCGACGCCGACGACCCGCACCCGGACCCGGCCGTCGTCGATGAGCAGCTCCTGGCCGGGCGCCACCGCGGCGAAGATCTCCGGATGGGGCAGGGGGATCGCGTCGGTGCCGCCCTCCCGGCCCTCGCGCACGAAGCGGATCCTGTCGCCGGTGGCAAGCTCCGCCTTGCCGCCCCGCAGGGTGCCGATGCGGATCTTCGGCCCCTGCAGGTCCTGCAGGATGCCGATCGGCCGGCCGGTTTCCTGTTCGAGCGCCCGGATCGCGGCGTGGACCTTGGCGTGGTCGTCGTGAGTGCCGTGGGAGAAGTTGAGCCGGAAGGTGTCGACCCCGGCGAGAAAGAGGGCCTTCAGCCGCTCCGGCGTGTTGCTGGCCGGGCCGACGGTGGCGACGATCTTGGCGTGGCGGTGGCGGCGCATGGGGGTCGCTCCTTGCTGATCCGGGTCAGGGCTTGGTGCGGCGATAGACATTGGCGAAGGTGACGTTCAGGCCGCCGCAGGCGCTGTTGTCCTCGGCGAGCAGGAACGGGGACAGCAGCTGCAGGCGCAGGCGGCAATCGGTCGGCGCGCCGGCCGTGAAGGGAAGCGTGCCCTTGTCCCCCATCGTGAAGGCGAGGGTGTGACCGCTCGGCGCCGCCTCGCCCGCGACGCTGCCCATGTTGACGGCGCCGCGGCGGACCCGGTCGGGATCGAGGGTGCCGTAGGTCGCGTCGCCCTCGACCGCAAGGGTGCCGGCGGTCTTCCCCGGACGGATCCTGATCGTCTGCTCCGGCGCCGTCCAGGTGCCGGTCCAGTCTTTCGGCGCCGGCGCCGGCGGGGTCGGCTCCCGCGCCACCGCGTTCTCCGGCAGCCAGCCGGCGCGGACCGCGCCCTTCTGCCCGACGTAGGTGGCGCAGACGAAGCCCGGCACGGTGCCGCCGAGGATCACGGTGTTGCCCGGCACCAGGAAGGCCTTCTCGCGGCAGGCCGGATCGGCCCCGGGGCAGCCCTTGCGGCCGGATGCGCCCTGTACGAACGGCACCCGCGCCTCGCCGGGCTTGATCGTGCCGAGGCTCGGACCGGAGCCGGCCCCGAGCGAACCGTAATCGTAGCAATCGCCCTCGGCGGCGAGCGCGCTTCCTGCGCCCGCGAACCAGGCCAGCGCGATCAGCCTCGAAACGATTCGCTCCCGGCCGCGCCGTGTCCCGCCCCGCATCGTCGAAATTCCTTGGCCGTTGCCTCACCGCCGCGGAAGCTAGGGCATCTTGGACCAAAGGAGCACCCGTCGACTCCCGAATAGCATCGCCTGCCGCAACGCCGTGCTCTTGACGGCGGTTATGCTGCATCGCACCCTGTCGCTCGCTAACCATTCGGCGACACGACGTCAGGGGGGTATCGACGGTCATGCTGTTCCAGCCGCCCGTCTTCGAGACGATCTTCCGCATCCCCGTCGAGCATCGCCTGGTGATCCGGGGCTCGCGCAGCCGCGGCGCCCCGACCGACGGCGTGTGCTGGTACCACGACGAGTTCGACGCCGCCGGCACGCTCGTCGCCCGCTACGAGACCTACGACGAGAACGACGACGACGGCCGGGAGCGCTGCGGCTGGCGCCGCTACGACGCCGCCGGCCGGCTCGTGGCGCGCCACGAGGTGGCGATGCGCTGGTCGGGCCTCGTCGCCCTGAAGCAGTCGCGCCGCGGCGCCGAGCTCGCGCTGCAGCGCCACAGCGGGCACGGCACCCCCGCGCCGCTCGCTCGCCGGGCCCAGCCCGCCGGATCCTGGCGGCCCGACATCGTCCCGGCCGCTTGACCCCGGGGACAAGCCGCGGTCACGATCGCCCCATGACCTTCCCGCGTCCCGTCGCGCTGCCGCGCCGAATTAACCTCCCGGCCTGATCCGTCGGGCCGGGTTTCGGCTGTCTGCATCCCCGTGACGCTCACAACGCGGCCGGGACGCATGAATTCACCGTGAGCGACGAGGAGTTCGACCTGTTCACGCGCTACTTCGTGCCGCCGGCGGAAGAGGAGGGGTTCACGGTGGTGCGGCATCGGCAGGTCGAGGAGGGAGGTCGGCGTGAGCCGTTGAGCGGAGACGCGTGCCTGTTCTGACACGTGTGTCAGCTCGATCGACGGTAATGTTGCTCTCCTGGTCATCCCGGGGCCGCGAAGCGGAACCCGGGATCCATAACCGCTGACGCTCCAGGATGAAGAGGGACGCGATCCACCTCATTGTCTCCCGCCAGCGGTTATGGATCCCGGGTTCTCGCTTGCAGCGAGCCCCGGGATGACACGGAGAATATTCGGTCTATCGCGACTGCGATTGACGCGCCTTGGATCTCCACAGGTGATCGGCTAGTTTTCTATTCCACCGTCAGCCACACCAGATGCCCGTCCGGGTCGCGCAGCAGCGCATCCGCACCGCCGCCTGGCTGCGGGCCGACTCCGCCCGAGATCAATCGCCCGGCATGGGCTGCGCAGGCCGCCGCCAGAGCCCCCTCATCCGCCATCGCGATCACCAGCCGGGTCGCCGCGACGTCGTTCATCGCGAGGTCGGAGGTCGGACGGGGGAGGTCTCCGCGGTAGCACAGCAGCTCGACATGCGGCGGCCGCCCGTCCGGGAAGCCGAGACCCGTCACCTCGACCGTCGGGTCGGCGACGGCGTCGAGGTGGGCCTGTTCCGGTCCGGTATTGAGCGAGCGCGACGCGACGCGAAGCCCGAGCGACTCGTAGAACGCGACGCTGCGGGCGGTGTCGGCGACCGAGATCGCCGAGTGGTCGAGGCCGAGGCAGGGACCGGCCGCATCCGGCCGCCGCCACGCCTCGGGCGTCGCCGCGGGCGGAAAGGCCAGGAATTCGAGGGGATGGCCCTCGGGGTCGCGGAACTTGAACGCGGTCACGCCGCCGGACGAGTCGGGCAGCCGCACCGGCCCGTCGGTCGAGATCGGGTGCCAGCCCGGATGGGCCGACAGGCGGGCATGAGCCGCCGCCATGTCGGACAAGATGATGGCGCAGTGCTGGAACAGCGGACTGAAACCCGGCACGTCGCCCGGATAGGGCCGGCCCGGCGGCGTCGCCGCGACGAGGTCGAGGCGCTGGTCGCCGAGGCGAAGCGGTACGATCCGTACCCCGGCCACGCCCGAATCCGGCGGCGCCTCGGCATCGGTGAAGGCCAAAGCCATGCGGTAGAAGTCCGCCAGCGCGTCCGGATCGCCTGAGACGAGGACGATGCGGGCGAGGCGCAGGGCCCGAGGGGCAGGCGCCGTCACGGCGTCTGCACCCCGCGCCTGTCGAGGAAGATGGAATAGAGCGTGTGCGAGCCGCCGATGAACAGGCGGTTCTTGGTCGGCCCGCCGAAGGTGATGTTCGAGACCGTGTAGGGCACCAGGATCTTGCCCATCAGCTTGCCCTCGGGGCTGAGGCAATGCACGCCGTCGCCGGCGCTCGACCAGACGTTGCCGTCCTCGTCGACCCGCATCCCGTCGCAATAGCCCGGCTCTATCTTATGAAAGATGTCGCCCCCCGACAGCGCGCCGTCGGGCGCGACGTCGAAGACCCGGATGTACTGGCGCGGGTTCGGCTTCGACTGGTCGCCGGTCTCCGCCACGTAGAGCCGGCGCTCGTCGGGCGAGAAGGCGAGGCCGTTCGGACCGTCGAAATCGCCGGCCATCACCTGGATCTCGTTCGTCGCCGGATCGAAGCGGTAGAGCGCCGGCGGCTGCTCGGAGGTCTGGCGTCCGCCCTCGTAGTCGTTCGCGATGCCGTAGACCGGATCGCTGAACCAGATCGTGCCGTCGGACTTCACCACCACGTCGTTCGGGGAGTTCAGCCGCTTCCCGGCATGGCGCTCGACCAGCGTCGTGACCGTGCCGTCGTACTCGGTGCGATACAGGCAGCGGCCGCGATGCGAGCAGGCGATCAGCCGGCCCTGCCGGTCGCGGGTCTGGCCGTTGGCGTAGTTCGAGGGCGCGCGGTAGACCGAGAAGCCGGCCCCCTCGATCCACCGCATCGTGCGGTTGCGCGGTAGGTCCTGGAACAGCAGGCAATCGGCGTCACCCATCCAGACCGGGCCCTCGATCCAGCGAAAGCCGGAGCCGAGCATCTCGAGCGGCGCGTTGCCCAGGATGTAGTGCTTGAAGCGCTCGTCATGAATCTCGAACCCGTCCATGGCGTCACCGGAACCGGCAGGCCGCGCCCGTCGTCGGGGGCGAATCATACTGGACGATCATCAGCACCGCCGGCTCGTCCCCGATCGTGCCGGAGCGGTGGCCCTTCTTGCCGTCGACCTCGCGGACATTCTGGTCCTCGCCGAACGAGATCTCGCCCGGACCCATCTCGACCCGCGTGCCGTCCATCGATTCGACGAACCAGCGGCCCGAGAGCGGGATGATCCATTGCGGCTTCGGGTTCGGGTGCCAGTCTCCGGTCCAGCCGACCGGCTGCACGGTGACGAAGACCGTGGCGCCGTCATGGGTCTTCTGCCCCTGCCATTGCGGCGGGGCCGGCGGCGACATCGACTTCTCCTCGAACTCGGTGAAGGCGCACCGGGTCTGGTGGCTGATCCCGTCCGCGTCGGCCCAGAGGTGCCAGTAGGGGATCTTGGGCTTGTCGTCGCTCATCGGGCGGTCTCGCTGACGCTGTAGGGCTTCGACGAGGCGAAGGGGTCGGAGAAAAAGGTCTCGACGGTGCTCGCCCCGGTGCCGAAGGTGACGAGCAGAAACCCGCCGGCGAGCGCGAGGTTCTTCCAGAAATCCCAGAAAAGCTCGCGCCCCTTGCCGCCGGACCAGAAATCGCCCGGCTTCCAGAACTGCTTCCACAGGAGCGCGGTGACGCCGCAATAGCCGGCGAGCACGAAGGCGGCGAAGCGGTCGGCGATGCCGGTGAGGATGCCGAGGGACATCACGATCTCGACGAACAGGCCGGCAAGGATCAGCGCCGTGGCGGGTGCGGTGGCGTGCACCGCCTGTTTCGCCTGGCCGACCGCGCCGCGGAAGTTGAGGATCTTGTCGAGGGCGCTGAATGGCAGGAACAGCATCACCAGGAGGAGCCGGACCCCGAAGGCGACTGCGATGCTGAAGCTGGCCATCGATCCGGAACCCCGCTGCCTTCGTTTCGCACTGCGAAAAGCTAACTGGAGCGGGTCGACGTTCGCGCCAGCCCCGCCATATCCGCCTCGCGCGATCGAGCGGCCCGGATCATCCCGCGCCGGCCGCAGGAGGGACGACCGCCGATGAGCGAGAACCGGCACTACGACGTCGTCATCATCGGCTCGGGGCCGGGCGGCGGCACCATGGCGTGGCGGCTGGCCCAGACCGGCAAGCGCATCCTGCTGCTCGAGCGCGGCGACTACCTGCCCCGCGAGCGGGAGAACTGGGACAGCCAGGCGGTCTTCGTCGAGGCGCGCTACCAGGCGCCGGAGACGTGGTACGGCGCCGACGGCTCCAGCTTCCATCCCGGCCTGCACTACTTCGTCGGCGGCAACAGCAAGGTCTACGGCTCGGTCCTGCTCCGCCTGCGCGAGAAGGACTTTTTTGAGATCCGCCACCCGGACGGGATCTCGCCGGAATGGCCGGTGAAGTACGACGTGTTCGAGCCCTACTACCAGGCGGCGGAGGAACTCTACTCCGTCCACGGCCTGCGCGGCGAGGACCCGACCGAGCCGCCCGCCCCAAAACCCTACGCCTACCCGCCGATCACCCACGAACCCCGGATCCAGGAGCTGTTCGACGGTCTGAAGCGCGAGGGCCACCACCCGTTCCACCTGCCGGTGGGCGTGCGGCTGGAGGAGCGGGACGGCAAGCCGCTGCCGCACTCGGCCTGCATCCGCTGCGACGCCTTCGACGGCTATCCCTGCATCACCAACGGCAAGGCCGACGCGCAGATCGTCTGCGTCGACCCGGCGCTGGCGGCGCATGACAACCTCACCCTGATGACGAATTCCTATGTCGACCGGCTGCTGACCGACCCGTCCGGGCGGACGGTGACCGGCGTCGAGGTCAGGCGCGGCGGCGCGACCGAGACCTTCACCGGCGACATCGTCGTGGCGGCCTGCGGCGCCCTGTCCTCGGCGCTGCTGCTGCTACGCTCCGCCAGCGACGCCCACCCGCACGGGCTGGCGAACCGCTCGGGGCAGGTCGGCCGCAACTACATGCGGCACAACAACTCGACGGTGCTGGCGATCTCCCGCACCCCGAACCCGACCAAGTTCCAGAAGACGCTCGGCCTCAACGACTTCTACTTCGGCGCCGACGACTGGGAGTTCCCGCTGGGCCACATCCAGATGGTCGGCAAGTCGGACGGCACGCAGATCCACGGCGAGGGCCTGCCCGGCTTCCTGCAATGGTTCCCGGAGAAGCCGTTCGACTGGCTCGCCAAGCACTCGCTGGATTTCTGGCTCACCACCGAGGACCTGCCGATCCCGGGGAACCGGATCTTCTACGACGGCGACAAGGTGCGGCTCGACTTGCAGCAGACCAACGAGGAGGCGCTGCACCGGCTCAAGGCCAAGCTGCGCGACCTGTGCGCGAAGCTCGACATCCATCCGCACCTGTTCGATCGCTCGCTCTACCTCGGCAAGGACGTGCCGATCGGCGGCACCGCCCACCAGGCCGGGACTTTGCGCTTCGGTCCCGACCCGGCGACCGCGGTCCTCGACCTCGACTGCAAGGCGCACGAGCTCGACAACCTCTACGTGACCGATGCGAGCTTCTTCCCGTCGATCGGCGCCGTGAACCCGACGCTGACGATCATCGCCAACTCGCTGCGCGTGGCGGACCACATCATCGGGCGGTTGGGGGCGTGATACTCTCAACCCCATTCCCGGACGACTGGAACGAAGTGGAAGGAGATCCGGGATCCAGCGCAAAAAGCCGTGAAGCGTCCGTGTGTCTGCAACGGCGCAACTATGGAGCCGCTTCGCGGCACTTCCTCCGCTGGATCCCGGATCTCCTTCCGCTTCGCTTCAGTCGTCCGGGAAAGGGTGGGGAGGCTGATGTCATTGCAGCGCGCAAGCCCCTACGCCTCCAGCGCATAGATGCTGCACCCCCTCACGGGCTATGACGGGAACGCCGCCTTTACGGAGCCCCCGATGCCCCTGGACCCCGCCCTGCGCGACCGCATCATCACGGCCGTCGCCGACGGTTTCTCCGATCAGATCGCCCATACCCAGGCGCTGATCCGCTTCCCCTCGACCCGCGGGCAGGAGCAGGCGATCCAGGATTTCGTGTTCCGTGAGTATCGCGAACGCGGCTACGCCATGGACCGCTTCGCGATGGACCGGGAGCGGATCGAGGCGCATCCGGGCGGAGCAAAATTCAGTCCCGAGCATTCCGAGGCACCGATCGTCGTCGGCATCCACCGGCCGCGGGAGGAGACGGGGCGCTCGCTGATCCTCCAGGCCCATGTCGACGTGGTGCCCGCCGGCCCCGCCGACCTCTGGACCCACCCGCCCTTCGAGCCGGTGGTGGAGGGCGACTGGCTCTACGGCCGCGGCGGCGCCGACATGAAGGCGGGCCACGCCGCCAACCTGTACGCCCTCGACGCGCTCCGCCGCATCGGGCTCCAGCCCGCCGCCACCGTGACGCTGCAATCGGTGGTGGAAGAGGAATCGACCGGCAACGGCGCCCTGATGACCCACCTGCGCGGCTACCGCGCCGACGCGGTGCTGATCCCCGAGCCCGAGGAGGAGATGCTGGTGCGCGCCAATACCGGCGTCCTGTGGTTCCGGGTCGAGGTCCGGGGCCGGCCGGTCCACGTGCGCGAGATGGGCACGGGCGCCAACGCCATCGACGCCGCCTACCGGGTGATCGGGGCGTTGCGCGGGATCGAGGCGCGCTGGAACGAGGACAAGGCCGGGCGCCCGCATTTCGAGGGCGAGGCGCACCCGATCAACCTCAATATCGGGCGGATCGAGGGCGGCGACTGGGCCTCCTCGGTGCCGGCCTGGTGCCGGATCGATTGCCGCATCGCGATCTATCCGGGCACCAGCGCGGCGGAGGCCGCCCGCGAGATCGAGGCGGCGGTGGCCGCCTTCGCCCGCGACGACGCGTTTCTCTCGAACAGCCCGCCGAGCGTCACCTTCCACGGCTTCTTCGCGGAAGGCTACGTGCTCGACGAGGGCTCGGAGGCCGAGGCCGTGCTCGGCCGGGCGCACGAGGCGGCCACCGGCCGCGCGCTGAAGAGCTTCATGACCGCGGGCTACCTCGATACTCGCGTCCACGCCCTCTACGACCGGGTGCCGGCGCTCTGCTACGGCCCTAAGAGCGAGAACATCCACGGCTTCGACGAGCGGGTGAGCCTCGCCTCGTTGAAGCGCATCACCACCGCGATGGCGCTGTTCGTCGCCGAGTGGTGCGGGACGGAGAGCGCCTGACGCACCCTACCAGCGCCCGGCCCGGGGCGGGCGGGCGCCCTCGTAGGTCACCGGCAGGCCGCCGAACGTCTCCGGCCGGCTCGCCGGCCGGGCGCCGGGGGAGAGCCGCACCACCAGGGACTCGCCGGCCTCGCCGCGCCGGCGCGTCACCGTGGCTTGGCCCGGCGGCAGCCCGAGATGGTCGAGGAGCGCGCGGCGCAGGGCGACCGAGGCTCGCTCCGCCGGATCCCGCACCATCTCGACCATCGTCACGCCTCGCTCGTCCCGTGGCCGGAGACCAGGGTCATGCCGAGATCGTCAAGGATCGGTTTCAGCGGCAGCATGTAGCTCTCCTCGGCGCCGCGCCCCGAGAAGACAATGCCGACCGCCCGCCGGGCGGTTCCCGTCCCGGCGGTGACGAGAGCGCCGGAATCGCCGGCGAGCGCGAACGGCCCGCCCTCGCCGCGCACCACGTAGACCGGCTCGAAGAAGACCTGGCCGCGGAACTCCGCGTCCTCCTCCGCCGAGTGGTAGATCGTGGTGCGGTAGCTCACCGGGAACGGGCCGACGATCTGCGACTCGATCACCCCGCGGGTCAGGCCCGTGCTGCGGCCGACCTTCTCGACCACCGCCTCCTCCATCGGCTCGGCCGCCGCTGCCGGCGTGTCGTGGTGGCCGCCCTGGCTCGACGACAGGGCGTCGGGATCGCTCAGGCGGAACACCGCCGCGTCGCGGTTGCGGCCCGGCGCCACGCTCGCGGGGTCGCCCGGCACCAGCGCCAGGGCGCGGGCGTGGTGGCCGAGCGTGCGCGGGTCGGGCAGGCCGGCGCCGACATCTTTGATGCCGGGGCCGACGACCGGCGCGCCGGGCCGGGCGTTCGAGCAGCCGCCGGTGACGTGGTTGGCCGAGAGGCCGTAGAGCACGCCGCCGGCGTCCCGCACGAGGCAGCCGAGGGTGCCGGCCTCGCGCACGTTGCCGAGGCTGATCGAGCTGCCGCACGGGTAGCGCCCGGCGAGGCCGGCCTGCGGCAGCGGCGCCGCCAGCGCGGCCGGCATCGCGGCGTCGAGCACCGGGGGCTTGGCGACCCGGAACAGGAGTTCGCCCGTGCCCTTGAAGCTCTCCGCCGCCTGCGCGCCCTCCGCGGCGGTCAGCGGGCGGGCGGTGTAGATCACCACCGCGCCGTCCTCGCCCCGGCCCGGGTTCATGCCCACCGCCACGATCGGCTTGCGGGTGAAGGCGGGGACCGCGGCCTCGGCGAAGGCGGTCGTCGCCATCGCGATCTCCGGCCCGCCGGCGATCGGCAGCCGGCCGGCATGGAGCAGCCGGTTGCCCTCGGCCCAGGCCCGCACCGCGAGCGCCCGCTCGCGCAGTGCACGGATCCGTCGATCGGCCGCCATCAGACCGCCCGGCTCACCGCGAAGGCCGGCGCGTCGTCCGGGCCGGTGGCGTGGGAGCCGGCGAAGACCAGCCGGTACTGGCCCGGGACCGTCGGCGCCCGGAGCTTGAGCCGCAGCGCCGTGACCCGCGGACCGTCGTAGCGGACCGGCTGCGGCGGGCTCGCCGGCGCCTCCGGCCCGGTGGCGGCCGAGCCGCGCACCGCCACCGTGCCGTCGATCCGCCGGGCCGGGTTGAGCGGCACGACCAGCACGTCGATCTCGGCGTTGGGCGCGTAGGTGAAGGCGTCGACGGAGAGGCGCAGCCGCGGCGCCTCATCGTCGCTGGCGAACGGCACCGCCGGCAGGTGCGTGTCGAACAGGCGGTACAGCGTGGTCCGGAACCGGTCGTCGGTGAAGAAGCCGGCGTGGTCGCCCGGGGTGACGTCGTTCTGGGCGCTGCCGGGCACCGCGCTCCACAGCGGCACCGTCCCGTCGCCGGCCTCCTCCGCCGCGATCATCCGCAGGCGGGGGCCCGCCGCCTCGACGCGCAGGCAGGTCGCGTGCCCCGAGGCACCGAGATGGACCGTGCGCAGGTGGGCCGGCCGCGACCCGGCGGCGAGGCGCCGGTGCGTCGCCTCGGCGACAGCCAGGTTCGCGGGGGCGAGCCCGAGCGTGGCGGCGACCGCCGCGTCGTAGAGGTCGAGCGGGTCGGTGGCGTCGCGGCGGGTGTTCCACAGCGCCTGCTGCCCCGGGGCCGGGAGGAGCTGGTAGAGCGCCGGGTAGCGCGGATCGGCCGCGATCGTGCGCAGGTCGTCGGGCGCGAGGCCGAGCGTGCCCTCGAGGCCGAGAGCCCGGGCGAGCGCCAGCGGCGCGCCGAGCTGCGGCACGGCGAGGAGCAGCAGGTCCGCGACCTTGGCGAGCCAGGGCGCGCCAGCCTGCGCCGGGTCCTCGACGGCGAGCCGTGCCACGAGGCCGCCCATCGAGTGCGCGACCAGGCTCACCCGGGTCGCCCCCTGCGCCACCGCCTCGGCGATGCGCCGCGCCAGGGCGGCGGCGGTTTCGCGGATGTCGCGGCGCCAGTCATACGCGAAGGGAATGACGGTACCCCCCGGCCCCGCCAGGGTCGCCAGATCGGCGAGCAGGGGGCCGTAGACCGGACGCAGGCAGACCCGGTCGATCACCTCGGTCGCGACCACCGCGGGATCGACGAGCTTGCCGACGCGGCCGTAGCCGAGGGTGATCTCCGCCAGGGTCGGCGGCCATACCTCCTCGGTGCCGAGGCTGAGGCGCGACCCGAGGATGCCGGGGATGAAGATGACGACGTGCATGGCCCTCTTCCGGAACGCCTCCGGGGCCCAGGACGGCCCCGGTCCGCCGCATCATCGCGCGAAACTGCCCCGCGGGCAGCACCGTCTTTCGGGAATGTGTTTTCCGCGCTCCCGGCCCGCGCCGGGGGATCCGGGGAGCGGCGTCGGCCGCCCGCTCCCCGGGAGCGGCTCAATCGAAGCTGCGCTTGGCGCCCGACCCGCCGAGGCTGATCTTGCGGGCCTGGGGCGCCGCCGGGGCGGCCTGGACGGGCTTGGGCGGCGGCAGGTGGGCCTGACCGTGGACCACGGCGCCGATCTCGCCGAGCGCCTTCACCAGGTCGTCCTTGCCGCAGGTGCGGGCGACGACGAGGCCGAGCTTGTGGGTGTGGCTCTTGGCGTAGAGGTAGCCCGCGAGCTTGGCACGGGTCTCCACCGGCAGGGCGTCGAGGAGGTCCGGCAGGTCCTCCGGCTCGGCCCGGTAGATCTCCCCGAGGGTCGCGAGGGGAACCGGGCAGTCGCGGTCGGCTTCGGCGCCGCTGGTGGGATGGCCCTGGATCATGATGCGTCCTCCGGCTGATGGCGTGGCGCCGAAACTAGGGCCGTCGGCGGAGGGAAGAAACCGCAGGGGCCGCGAATCGGGGCGCTCGCGCTCCGGCGCCTCGATGCCCTATGCTCGCGCGGGAGACCAGGGGGCGTCATCATCATGACAACGGACACGGCGAGCGACGCGGCACGGCCGCAGGGCGAACTGACGGTGCGGACCATCGCCATGCCGGCCGACACCAACGCCAACGGCGACATCTTCGGCGGCTGGGTGATGTCGCAGATGGACCAGGCCGGCGGCATCGCCGGGGTCGAGCGGGCGCAGGGCCGCGTCGTCACGGTCGCGGTCGAGGGCATGACCTTCCTGCGCCCGGTCCGGGTCGGCGACGTGCTCTGCGTCTACACCCACGTGGTGTCGACCGGACGCACCTCGATGCGGCTCCAGATCGAGGCCTGGGCCCGCCGATTCCGGACCCAGACCCGCGAGAAGGTGACGGAGGGGGTGTTCACCTTCGTGGCGATCGACGACGACGGCCGTCCCCGCCCGATCCCGCCCGCGGCGCCGGGCCTGTCGCCGTGAGCCCGGCTCACGCCGACCCAGCCCCCTTCGCGGGCCAAGGTTTCTCTTGCCAGGAATGCGGGGCCTGCTGCGCCTACTCGGCGGAGTGGCCCCGCTTCAGCATCGAGGACGATGCCGACATCGCCCGGATCCCGGAGATCTACGTCGACGATCCGGCCGGGCGGATGCGCTGCGAGGGCGAGCGCTGCTCCGCCCTCGACGGCCGGGTCGGCGAGCGCGTGGCGTGCAAGGTCTACGCGGTCCGCCCCGAGGTCTGCCGCACCTGCGAGCCGGGCGACCCGGAATGCCTGATCGCCCGGCGGCATCACGGCCTGCCGGTGTAGGGCCGCAGCCCCTTGCATCGCAGGCGCAGGGGCGGCACATCCGCCGGATGATCGATCATCCGACCCGGGACGTCGGCTTCGGGGTCTACCTGCACTGGCCCTTCTGCGCCGCGAAGTGCCCCTATTGCGACTTCAACAGCCATGTCCGCCACGGGCGCCTCGACCAGGCGCGGTGGCGGGCCGCCTTCGCGCGGGAGATCGCCCACGCGGCCTCGCTCGCGCCCGGGCGGACGGTCACCAGCATCTTCCTCGGCGGCGGCACGCCCTCGCTGATGGAGCCCGGGACGGTGGGGGCGCTCCTGGACGCGGTGGCGGGCGCCTGGAGCGTGGCGCCGGACGTCGAGGTGACGCTGGAAGCCAACCCCACCAGCGTCGAGGCCGGCCGCTTCCGCGGCTACCGGGCAGCGGGGGTCAACCGCGTCTCGCTCGGGGTCCAGGCCCTCGACGACCCCTCGCTGAAGAAGCTCGGCCGGCTACACAGCACCGCGGAGGCGATGCGGGCGGTCGAGACCGCCGCCGCGCATTTCGAGCGCTATTCCTTCGATCTGATCTACGCCCGTCCCGACCAGACGCCGGAGGCCTGGGCCGCGGAACTGCGCGAGGCGATCGCCCGGGCGGCGGAGCACCTGTCGCTCTACCAGCTCACCATCGAGGAGGGGACGCCGTTCTACGGGCTGGCCGCCGCCGGCAAGCTCACCGTGCCGGACGACGACACGGCGCGGATCCTCTACGACGTGACGCAGGAGGTCTGCTCAGGCGCAGGCCTGCCGGCCTACGAGATCTCGAACCACGCCCGGCCCGGCGCGGAATCGCGCCACAACCTGCTCTACTGGCGCTACGGCGAGTATGCGGGCATCGGCCCCGGCGCCCATGGCCGCCTGGTCCTGCCCGAGGGCCGCACCGGCACCTCGACCGAGCGCGACCCGGAGGCCTGGCTCGCCCGGGCCGAGGGCGAGGGGCACGGCATCGTCGAGACGGAGCGCTTGAGCGCGAGCGACCAGGCCGACGAGTTCCTGATGATGGGCCTGCGCCTGCGCGAGGGGATCGACCCCGCCCGCTACGCGGCGCTCAAGGGCCGGCCCCTCGATCCGGACCGTATCGCCGGGCTCGTCGCGGCCGGGCTGGTCGCCCGGACGCCGGATGCGCGGCTGGCGGCGACGCCGAAGGGGGCGCCTGTGCTCAACGCGGTGGTGGCGGAACTGGCGGCGTGACTACGTCCCCGACGGTCCCAGCGCCCGCGGCGCCGGGCTGACGATCGTCGCGGCGCCTCCGCGGATCTCGAACACCGCGAGCGTCCGGTCGCTGGTGCCCTCCGGGCGGAACCGGAAGGTGCCGTCGACCCCGGCGAAGCCCGAGGGGTTGGTGAGCGTCGTGTCGGCGAAGCGCTGCGATCCGTACTGGCGGTTCAGCGCCGCGGCGAGGGATACCGCGTCGTAGGAGAGGGTCGCGACCCGCACCGGGTCCGTCCCGAACCTCGCCCGGTAGCGCTGGCTGAAGCCGGTGAAGCCCGCCGGATCCGCGGCGGCGAACCAGCCGCCCTGGAAGGCCGGCAGCGCGAAGACCCGCGGGTCGTTCCACACCGCGGTGCCGACCGGCTTGACCCGGGCCGGGCTGAAGCCGGCGCGGGTCAGCGCCGCGCCGGCGGCGCCGAGGCCCTCCGGCGTATCGGGCAGGAACAGCGCGTCGGCCTGCGGCGCCGGGCCGGAGATCAGCGGGGCGAGGCGCCCGACCGAGGCGGCGGGGTTGCCGGCTGGGTAGCGCTCGATCGCCACCACGCGGCCGCCGCGGCGGGCCACCGCCTCGCGGAACTGCGCCTCGACGACGTGGCCGTAGGTCGACTCCGGGATCAGGGCGGCGAAGGAGCGCCGCCCTGCCGCCGTGGTCTCGTCGATGATCCGGTCGACCTCGGTCTGCGGCAGGAAGCTCAAGAGGTAGACGCCGCGCGCCGCGACGCTGGTATCGGTCGAGAAGGCGATCACCGGCTTGCCCGTGGGCCGCACCGTGGCGGCGGCGGATTGGACCGTGGCGGAGAAGAGCGGGCCGATCACCAGCTCCGCCCCCTCGGCGAGCGCCGCCGCGGCCGCCTCCCGGGCGCCGTCGGGCGTGCCGCGGTCGTCCTTCACCAGGATCTTCAGGTCGGGGCTCTGCGATTCCTGCAGCGCGAGGTCGGCGGCGTTGCGCAGGGCCGCACCCACGGACGCACCGGGGCCCGAGAGCGGCAGGATGAGCGCGACCTTGACGCTGCCGGCGCCGAGCGTCGCCCCGTCGCCGGACGGGACGGCCGGCGCCTCGACCGCCGGCGCCGTGCGGGTGGCGACGACCGGGCTGTCGACCCCGCCGCAGGCGGCGAGCCCGAGGAAGCCGGCGAGTGCCAGGGCGCCCCGTCCGAGACGCCTCACCTTGTCGAGGCCGATGCCCCCCATCGCCCGCTCCCCCGGTCCGGCCGCCCTGCGCCGCGAATCGGCGCCGGCAACCCGGCAGCAACATCCATGCCTCGGTGCATAAAGTCTGCCGCCGAAAAGTAAACGACCGCTCCCGTCCGCCCGGTTGTGGCGCGGCGCGACCGAGCCGTGGCATTGTGGCGGCGATGACCCAGCGCAGCGACGATTCCCGCCCACGTTCCCACGGCCGCGCGACCAGTCGGGGACCGGCCGTCTACACCGCCTTCGGCCTCGCCGCCGAGGCCGAGCCCCTGTCCCCCGGCCTGCACGTGGTGGCGACCCCGATCGGCAACCTGAAGGACGTGACCTTCCGGGCGCTCTCGACGCTCGCCGCCGCCGACGCGGTGCTGGCGGAGGATACCCGGGTCACCCGGACGCTGCTCGCCCATTACGGCATCACCACGCCGCTCCTCGCCTATCACGAGCATTCGGGGGAGGGGGTGCGCGAGCGGATGATCGCCCGCATGAGGGACGGGGAGGCCCTGGCGCTGGTCTCGGATGCCGGCACGCCTTTGGTTTCGGATCCGGGCTTCAAGCTGGTGCAGGCCGCGATCGAGGCCGGGCTCGCCGTCACGCCGATCCCCGGCCCCTCGGCGGCGATCACCGCGCTCGTCGCCGCCGGCCTGCCGACCGACCGGTTCTTCTTCGAGGGGTTCCTGCCGCAGAAGAGCGGGGCGCGGCGCAACCGGCTCGCGGTCCTCGCCGGCGTGCCCGGCACCCTGGTGCTGTTCGAGGCGCCCCACCGCCTGCCCGAGATGCTCGCCGACGCCGCGGAGGTCTTGGGCGGTACGCGCCCCGCCGCGGTGGCGCGGGAATTGACCAAGCTGTTCGAGACCGTGCGCCGCGGCGACCTCGCGGGCCTCGCCGCCGAGTACGAGAGTTCAGGCCCGCCGAAGGGCGAGGTGGTGGTGGTGATCGGCACCGCGCCCGAGGACGCGCCGGGCCCGGAACACGACGCCGACCTCGATGCCCGGATCGAGGCGGCGCTCGCCCGCCACTCGATCAAGGATGCCGCCAGCCTCGTCGCCGACGAGACCGGCCTCAAGCGGCGCGAGGTCTATGCCCGCGCCCTGGTCCTCGCCCGCCGCGCCGACGATGCCGGCGACGCCTGACGCCGCGCGCCGCCGCCTTCATCTCGCCCGCGGCCGGCGGGCCGAGCTCCTGGCGGCTTTCGCCCTCCTTCTCAAGGGTTACCGGCCGCTCGCCTGGCGCGTGTCCCTCGGCGGCGGCGAGATCGACCTGATCGTGCGGCGCGGCAGCGTGATCGCCTTCGTGGAGGTCAAGGCGCGGCCGACCCTCGACGCGGCGCAAGCCGCCATCGACGCCCGCAAGCGCCGGCTGTTCTCCCGCGCCGCCCGGGCCTGGATCGCCCGCGCGCCCTGGAGCGCCGGCCTCACGCTGCGGGCCGACGCGGTGCTCGTGGCGCCGGGCCGCTGGCCCCGCCACGTCGTCTCGGCCTTCGAACTGGAGATGGACCGTTAACCCGGATTCTCGGAATCCGTTCATCTCGCGTGCAGCGCAGCATGCTTAAGCTCGCAGTCGCGATGGCGGCCGGGAGCAGGGGGGCACGAGATGCGCAGCGGTTTCGGATGCGAGTCCTGCGGCTCGCCGGGGGTCCGGCTGCCGGCTGACCTCACCGACGACGCGATGATCCAGTGCGACGGCTGCGGCTGCACGCTGATGGCCTGGGGCGCGTTCAAGCGCCGCGTCGAGGCACAGGAGGCGGCCGACGCGCGCGAGCCGGCGGAGCGGCGGGCGGTGGGTGCGGCGCAGCGGGTCGGGCGCTGAGGCCGAGCACGATGTGAGTCAGGGCGAAGTCGGGAAGGGACCGAGCCTTCCACCTTTCCACGTCATTCCGGGGCCGCGCAGCGGAGCCCGGAATCCAGAGACACAGGTGATGCAGAACGAAGCGGAACGTTCACCGCCTTGTCCTGATCGACCTGCGTGTCTGGATTCCGGGCTCCGCTGCGCGGCCCCGGAATGACGGAGAGGGTGTTTCGTCCGTCGAGTTCTTCGAGTGGCGCCGGGCTTCGGAAGAGGCGGCCGCCCCAGCCCGCCCCTCAGCCCCCCGCCGCGATCGCGGCGATCAGGGTGCGCTTGAGGTCCTGCTGGCTGAAGGGCTTCTGCACCACCGGGCGATCGCGAAAGGGCTCGCGGATGCCGGCGCCGCCGTAGCCGGTGGAGAACACGAGCGGCAGGCCGCGGCGCACGATCGCCTCGGCGACGGGGTAGATCGGCTCGCCGGCGACGTTGACGTCGAGGATCGCGACGACGAAGCTCTCGCTCTCGGCCATCTCGAGCGCCTTGCTCAGCCGGGCCGCCGGACCCACGACCTCGCAGCCGAAATCGAGCAGCATGTCCTCCAGCAGCATCGAGATCGCCGCTTCGTCCTCCACCACGAGGACGCGGGCACCGTTCAGGAGGTCTTCGCTTGTGTCCGTGCCCACGCCGGAGTTCTTTCCCTCAACGCCCCGTATCGAGGCCCGATCGATTTGTCCCTGCCGCTGCGGCACCCGCGCGACCGTCAGGGGTTCCATCCGCCCGCAACCCAGGCGGGTCCGCGCCGGCCGCCAGGACCGGCACCGGTGAGCCGTCGCCCGGAAAGCCAGACATGTCAAGCGCACGGACCTGGGACGCGATGCAGCGGCCGTCAGATACTCCCCACCCCTTGAATCGGAGGGGTCTGATCGCGGGGGGGCTCGCCGGCTTGGCGCTGTCCACGGCAGCACTGTCCACGGCCGCGCTTGCCGACCAGCCGGTCGTCGTCGCCTCGAAGGTCGACGGGGAGGGCGCGCTCCTCGGCAACCTGATGGTGATGGTCCTCACCCGCCTCGGCGTGCCGGTGACGGCCCGGCTCCAGCTCGGCCCGACCCGCATCGTGCGCACGGCGCTCACCGCCGGCGAGATCGATGCCTACCCGGAATATACCGGCAACGCCGGCTTCTTCTCCGGCACCGATGCCGATCCGCGCTGGCGCCGGGCCGACACCGCCTACGCGGCGGCCAGGGCCTTCGATGCCGGGCGGGGCCTCACCTGGCTGAAGCCCGCGCCCGCCAACAACACCTGGCAGATCGCCGTGAAGGGCGACCTCGCCCGGGCCGTGCGACTCGCCACGATGGCGGATTTCGCCGGCGCGGTCCGCCGCGACCTGATCGAGCTCTGCGCCTCGGCGGAGTTCGTCGAGAGCCCGGCGGCCCTGCCGTCCTTCGAGCGCGCCTACGATTTCGTGATGCCGCGGGAGCGGATCGTGATGCTGCCGGGCGGCGACACCGCCGTCACCCTGCGGGCGGCGGCGCAGGGCATCAGCGGGGTCAATGCCGGCATGGTCTACGGCACCGACGGGGCGATCGCCGCCCTCGACGTCGCGGTGATGAGCGATCCGGCCGGGGCGCAGATGGTCTACGAGCCGGCGCCGGTCGTCCGCACGCCCGTCCTCGACCGCTATCCCCAGATCGCCCCCGCCCTCGACCGTCTCTTCGCCGGCCTCGACCTCGCGACTTTGCGGCGGTTGAACGCCCAGGTGGCGGTGGAGGGCGACACCCCGGAGGCGGTCGCCCGCCGCTACCTCGGATCCCTCGCGCCATGATTGTCGTGCCATGACCCTCGGTACCCTGACGTCCAGCACGCGCACGGGCAGGACGTTGACGCGGCCCGTCGCCTGGCTGCCCGCGGCGGCGGCCGGCCTCGCGGTCGCGAGCCTCGCCGGCCTGCCATTCCTCACCCTGGCGCCGAACCGCCTCGTGCCGGGCAGCCCCGTCGGAAGCGGCCTCGCCGGGGCGGCGGCCGGTGCGCTCGCGATCGGTGCGGCCGTGCTGCTCGCCGGTCCCCGGGGGCCGTGGCGCGCCTGGGCCGCCCTCGGGGCGGCGCTCGCCGCCTGGTGCGCGCTGCTGCTCGGAGCCGGGCAGGGGGCGGCCGGGCTCCTCGCGGGCAAGCCGCCGGCGGCCCGCGGCGCCCTCGGGTCCGGGGCGTGGCTCGCGCTCCTGGCGCTCGCGGGCCTCGCCGCGGAAGCGGCCAGGGCCGCCCTGCCGCGCCGGGGCGGGCTCGTCGGCGCCCTGCTACTCGCCGGCCTCCTCCTGATGATCGCCGGGGCGGGCCTCCTCGATTCGCTCTCGCTCGCGGTCGAGTACCGGGCGCGGGCGGGCGCCGTGGCGGCGGCCTTCGTGCAGCATCTCGGGCTCGCCTCCGCCTCGCTCCTGCTGGCGCTCGCGGCGTCCATCCCCCTGGCGCTCCTGCGCCTGCGCGACGGGCCGGCCTCGCGCCTCGTCGACGGGCTCGTCGGCGGGATCCAAGTCGTGCCGGCCCTCGCGCTCTTCGCTGCCCTGGTGGCGGGGCTGTCCGGCCTGCTCTCCCTAGTGCCGGCCCTGCGCGGCCTCGGCCTCTCCGCCATCGGGCCGGTGCCGGCGGTGATCGGCACCGCCGCCTACCTCGCCCTGCCGCTGGTGAGCGGGATCGCCGCCGGGCTCGCGGCGGTCGATCCCGACGTGCTCGCCGCCGCCCGGGCGATCGGCCTCACGCCGCGCGAGGTGCTGCTGCGGGTGCGCCTGCCCCTCGGCGCGCCGTTGCTGATCGGGGCCTTGCGGGTCGCGGCGGTGCAGAGCGTGGGGCTTTCCACCCTCGGCGGCCTCGTCGGGGCCGGCGGGCTCGGGGCGCTGGTCTTCGAGGGCATGGCGCAGTTCGCCCAGGACCTGATCCTGCTCGGCGCGTTGCCGGTGATCGGTCTGGCGCTCGCGGTCGATGCCGGTCTCGCGCTCCTCGCCGGCGGGAGGGAGCCGGCATGACCCGCACTCGCACGGAATGCTTGATTGGCGCCCACCTTATGAACATGCTCAGTGTCATTCCGGGGCCGCGCAGCGGAGCCCGGAATCCAGATCCGCTGTTTCTTCAGAATAAAGCGGAACGCTCTCGGTTTTTTCCTGACAATCCTGAGGTTCTGGATTCCGGGCTCCGCTGCGCGGCCCCGGAATGACGCGGAGGGTCTTCATTGTGTCGGGGCGAGTCAAACGAGCGCTCATGCCGCTTCTGCTCGGAGCAGGGCTCGCTTTTCTGAGCCTGCCGGAGGTCGCCGGGTTCGTCGTCCGGACCCTCGGCCTGCAGGCGGGCACGCCGGTGCCGGCCGGGCGCCTCGCCTGGCTCGCGCGCCAGCACCTCGTCCTGGCGCTCGCGGGCTTTGGCCTCGCCGGCGGGGCCGGGCTCGGCCTCGGCATCCTGGCGACCCGCGCCGCGGGGGCGTCCCTGCGCGCCACCCTCGACACCCTGGCCGCCGCCGCCCAGGCCGCACCGCCTGTGGTGGTGGTGGCCCTGGCGCTCCCGGTGCTCGGCTTCGGGGCGCCGCCGATCCTGCTCGCGCTCGCCGCCTACGGGCTGATGCCGGTGATGCGCGGCACGGTCGGGGCGCTCGCCACCGTGCCGGAGGAGGTGCGCCGGGCGGCGATCGGGATGGGGCTCACGCCGTCGCAGACGCTCCTGCGGGTCGAGCTGCCGCTCGCCGCCGGGCCGATCCTCGAATCATTGCGCGTGGTGCTGGTCCTCGCGGTGGCGACCGCCGCGGTCGGGGCGCTCGCCGGCGCCCAGACCCTCGGCACCCCGATCGTGGTCGGGCTGCAGACCCAGAACAACCTGGCGCTGATCCAGGGCGCGGCGGCGGCAGCGGCGCTCGCCTTCCTGACCGAGGCGGCGTGGCTCGCCGCCGCGGCGGGGGTGGGCCGGCTGCTCAGGCGGTAGCGGCTACGCCGCCAGCCCGCGCTTGCGCAGCAGCGGCCCGGTGCTCGGCAGCCGGCCGCGGAAGGCCGTGTAGGCGCTGCGGGCGTCGCGCAGGTTGCCGGCGCCGTAGACGTAGGTCCGCAGGCGCTCGGCCGTGGCGGGATCGAAGATGTTGCCGGCCTCCCGGAAGGCGTCGAAGGCGTCGGCGTCCAGTACCTCGGACCAGAGATAGCTGTAATAGCCGGCCGCGTAGCCTTCCCCGGCGAAGATGTGCTGGAAGTGCGGCGTGCGGTGGCGCATCGCGATCTCGGCCGGCATGCCGATGCGGCGCAGCGACTCGGCCTCGAAGGCGAGGGGATCGATGCCGCCCTCGGCCTCCGGCGAGAGGTGCAGGTCGAGGTCGACGATCGCCGACGCCGTGTACTCCACCGTGGCGAAGCCCTGGTTGAAGGTCCGGGCGGCGAGCAGCCGGGCGAGCAGGTCCTCGGGCATCGGCTCACCGGTGCGGTAGTGGCGGGCATGGGCCCGCAAGACCTCCGGCTGCTCCAGCCAGTGCTCGTAGAGCTGCGAGGGCAATTCGACGAAGTCGCCCGCCACCGCGGTGCCGGCCAGCATCGGGTAGGTCACGTTCGAGAGCAGCCCGTGCAGGGCGTGGCCGAATTCATGGAACAGCGTGCGGGCATCGTCGAAGGAGAGCAGCGCCGGCTCGCCCTCGCCCCCCTTGGCGAAGTTCATCACGTTGACGATGATCGGCGTGACCTCGCCGGTCAGGCGCTCCTGCGAGCGGAAGCCGCTCATCCAGGCACCCGAGCGCTTGCTCGGCCGCGCGAAGTAGTCGCCGAGGAACAGGCCGATCACCCGCCCGTCCCGGTCGGCGACCTCCCAGGCCCGCACCTCCGGGTGGTAGCGCGGCACGTCCGGCAGTTCCCGGAAGGAGAGGCCGAACAGGCGGTGCGCCGTGTCGAAGGCCGCCTGGATCATGCCCTCGAGGGCGAGGTACGGCTTGATCTCGCCCTCGTCGAGGGCGTGCTCGCGCCGGCGCAGGCGCTCGGCGTAATGGCGCCAGTCCCACGGCGCGAGGTCGAAGGTGTGGCCGTCCTCGCGGGCGAGCGCCTGCAGCCGGTCGCGCTCGGCCTCCGCCCGGCGGCGGGCCGGCGCCCAGACTTCCTCAAGGAGACCCACGGCAGCCTCGGCGCTGCCGGCCATCGTGTCGTCGAGGCGGTAGGCGGCGTAGCTCTCGTAGCCCAGCAGGCGGGCCCGCTCGGCGCGCAGGCGCAGGGTCTCGGTGATGATCGCCCGGTTGTCGGTGTCGCCGCCATTCTCGCCGCGGCGGATCCAGGCGGCGTAGGCGCGCTCGCGCAAGGCGCGGTTGGTCGAGAAAACCAGGAACGGGTCGATCAGCGAGCGCGACAGCGTGACGACGTGGCGGCCGGGAAGGCCGCGCTCCTCGGCGGCCCGGCTGGCGGCGGCGCGCAGGAAGGGCGGCAGGCCGGCGAGGTCGTCCTCGCCGGTCAGTTCCAGCGTGAAGGCGCCCTCGTCGGCAAGCAGGTTCTGGCTGAACTGGGTGCCGAGCTCGGCGAGCCGGGCGGCGATCGCCGCCATCCGCTCCTTGGCCTCGGGCGCGAGCTCGGCGCCGGCGCGGCGGAAGCGCAGGCGGTAGCGCTCGCGCACCCGCTTCGCCTCGTCGGAGAGACCCTCCTCACCGATGCCTGAGACCCGCGCCCACAGGTCGGGGTTGAGGTAGATCGCGCTGCCGTGGCGGGCGAGCCGCGGCGCCACCGCCCGCTCCACCGCCTGAAGCTCCGGGTTGGTGTGGCTGCCGGTGAGGTTGAAGAAGGTCGAGGAGACCCGCCGCAGGGCCTGGCCGGAGCGCTCCAGCGCCTCGATGGTGTTGGCGAAGGTCGGCGGCTCGGGATTGCCGGCGATCGCCTCGATCTCGGCGATGTGCTGGGCGAGCGCCCGCTCGAAGGCCGGCTCGTAATGCGCAGGGACGATGCGCTCGAAGGGCGGCAGCCCGTGCGGCGTGGTCCAGGCCGGCTCGGAGAAGGGGTTGGGCTCGTGCTCCGCCGTGACGCCGCGCATGCTGGTCCTCTCGCTGATTGGGCGGGCGACGATAGACCCTGGGGCGGGGGGCGCAAGCGGGGCCGGGATCGCGTGAGCGCGGCATGGTGCGCTGGAACGGTCACGCTTGCCGGCCCGTTGAGGGGCGGGACTCTGGGGAGGGCGGGATGCCGGGGACGATCGTGGGGCGGATCCTCGCTGCGCTGGCGGGGGCGGCCGTCGTCGCCGGTTCGGCGATGGGCCAGACAGCGCCGGCCCCGCCGCCGCTGAGCCGGGTTCCGGTCGAGCAGGTGCCCTTGCCGCCGCCGCGGCCCGATGAGGCGAAAGTCCCGGCGACCACCGAGCCGGCGGCCAAGGATGGGTCTCCCAAGGAGACCGCCAGGGATTCCGCCAAGGACGTGGCTAAGGACGCGCCGGCCGGCCCCATCCCCGCGCCGGCACCGCTGCCGCCCGAGCGGCCCGCCGACGTGCCCGCCGGCCCGGCGCCGACCCCCGCCACGTTGGTGCCCGACGACACCGCCTGCCTGCGCCGGCTCGAGCGCCTGGGCGTCAAGGCCGAGCCGGTGGCGCCCCTCTCCGACGGGATGTGCGGGGCGGCCAAGCCCCTGCGGGTGACCGCCCTGCCCGACGGCGTCGCCCTCGCGCCCGCCGCCACGCTCACCTGCGTCGCCGCCGAGGCGCTCGGCCGCTGGAGCACCGAGGTGCGGGTGATCGCCGAGCAGACCCTCGGCAAGGCGCCGCACTCCTTCCAGATCGGCGGCTCCTACGAGTGCCGCGGCCAGAACCACGATCCGAGCGCCAAGCTGAGCGAGCACGCCTACGCCAACGGGGTCGACGTGATGGGCTTCACCGTCGAGGGACGGGCGCCGGTGGCGGTCGGGGCGGCGCGCGAGGGGACCCCGGAGGCGGCGTTCGTGGCCGCGGTCAGGGTCCGCGCCTGTGGCTTCTTCCGCACCGTGCTCGGGCCGGGTTCGGACGCCGCCCACGCCAACCACCTCCACCTCGACGAGCGCGAGCGCCCGGCCGGCCACCGCCTGTGCCAGTGAGGGTGGAAAATCCGGGAACGGGACGGGGCATCCAGCGCTTTTAGGCCGTGCTGGTTTGATATGCGGGAGAGGGTCGGATGCGCAGGACGGCGAGGCTCGGGGTGGCTCTGCTGGTGGTGGGGCTGTCGGGCGCGGCCGGCGCCGCGGAAAACCCCCTGACCGCGGAGGCGATCAATCAGGCGCAGTTCGGCGCCGGGACGCCCGACGGCCAGGAGAAGGGCAAGGGCACCGGCAAGAAGGAGACGAAGTCGTCGAAAGCCGCCGAGACGCGCGCCGACCCGCTGACCATCCGGGTCCAGGTGCTCCTCGACCGAGCCGGCTTCTCGCCCGGCGCCATCGATGGGCGCGACGGCGACAACCTGCGCGGGGCGCTCGCGGGCTTCGCCAAGGCCAAAGGACTCACCAAGGACCCTGCCGCCGCGAAGGAACTCGACGGGCCGGTGTGGCAGGCCCTGTCCGGCACCAGCCAGGATCCGGCGGTGACGCAATACACGCTGACCGAGCAGGACGTCTCCGGCCCGTACGTGGAGGAGATCCCGCCGAAGATGGAGGAGCAGGCCGACCTGAAGGCGCTCTCCTACACCTCGCCGGCCGAGATGCTGGCCGAGCGCTTCCACATGAGCAAGGGATTGCTGGACGCCCTCAACCCCGACGCGGCCCTGACCAAGGCCGGCACTGTGATCACGGTCGCGGCGGTGCCGCCGCTCGAGACCGGCCGCATCCCGGGCAAGGACTTGCCGCAGGCTCCGAAGGTCACCCGCATCGAGGTCGACAAGGATGCGCTCCAGGTTCGCGCCTACGGCGAGGACGGGGCGCTGGTCCACCTCTACCCGGCCTCGATCGGCAGCGAGGAGAAGCCGGCGCCGAGCGGCGTCCTGAAGGTCGAGGGCGTCGCCTTCGATCCGACCTACACCTACAACCCGAAATACGAGTTCAAGGGCGTCGACGCGAAGCGCAAGTTCACCATCAAGCCCGGCCCGAACAACCCGGTCGGCGTGGTCTGGATCGATTTGTCAGGCAATGACGGCTACGGCATCCACGGCACGCCCGAGCCGGAGAAGGTCGGCAAGACCGAGTCGCATGGCTGCGTCCGGCTGACGAACTGGGACGCGCGGGATCTCGCGAAGCACGTCGCGAAAGGGGCGACGGTGGATTTCGGGAAGTGAGTGGGTTCCTTCCGGCATGGTAGGCGGGGCGGCGCCTGCGTAGCCGAGCAAATCTCCGCGTCATCCCGGGGCCCGGCGCAGCCGGGAACCCGGGATCCATAACCGCTGACGACAAAGAACTTGGCGATAGGCGTTCCGCCTCTGTCTGAACCGTCGGCGGTTATGGATCCCGGGTTCCGCTTTCGCGGCCCCGGGATGACGTCGAGGGTACTGGTCGAGGGCAGGGGATCGAAGCCGGTCCCGGGGAGATCAACCCCCCTCGACCTCCCCGCCATCCCCCTCGATCTCGGCCTCCGCCTCGCCCTCGCCCTCGATGTGCTCGACCGACACCACCTTCTCGGTCTTGTCGGTGTTGAACACCGTGACGCCCTGCGAGGCGCGGCCGACCACCCGGATGTCGTCGACCGGCACGCGGATCAGCTTGCCGGCATCGGTGACCAGCATGATCTGGTCGCTGGTCTCGACCGGGAAGGAGGCGACGAGGGTGCCGTTGCGGGCATTGACCTCCATCGCCTTGATGCCCTTGCCGCCGCGGCCGGAGATCCGGTACTCGAAGGACGAGGTGCGCTTGCCGAAGCCGCGCTCCGACAGGGTGAGGACGAACTGCTCCGCCGCCCCCATGGCGATGTAGCGGTCCTGCTCCAGGTCGATCGCGGCGGCGTTCTCCTCCGCCTCCGGCTCGGGGGCCGCCGGCAGCTCGATCGCCTCGCCGGTGGCGCGCCGGTCGGCGTTGGCGCGCTTCAGGTAGGCCTGGCGTTCCTCGGGCGAGGCCTCGAAGTGGCGCAGGATCGTCATCGAGATGACCTGGTCGCCCTTGGCGAGGTTGATGCCGCGCACGCCGGTCGAGTCGCGGCCCTTGAACACCCGCACGTCGGTGGTGGGGAAGCGGATGCACTGGCCCGCGCCGGTGGTCAGCAGCACGTCGTCGGCTTCGGTGCAGATCTCGACGTGGACGATGTGGTCGCCCTCGTCGAGCTTCATGGCGATCTTGCCGTTGCGGTTCACCTGCACGAAGTCGGACAGCTTGTTGCGCCGGACATTGCCGCTGGCGGTGGCGAACATCACGTCGAGCGTTTCCCAGGACGCCTCATCCTCGGGCAGCGGCATGATGGTGGTGATGCGCTCCTTGCCCTGATCGAGGGGCAGGATGTTGACGAGCGCCTTGCCCCGCGCGTTCGGCGCCGCGAGCGGCAGCCGCCACACCTTCTCCTTGTAGGCCTGGCCCTGCGAGGAGAAGAACAGCACCGGGGTGTGGGTGTTCGCCACGAACAGCCGGGTGACGAAATCCTCGTCGCGCATCGACATGCCAGCGCGGCCCTTGCCGCCGCGGCGCTGGGCCCGGTAGGTCGAGAGCGGGACGCGCTTGATGTAGCCGGCATGGGACACGGTCACGACCATGTCCTCGCGCTGGATCAGGTCCTCGTCCTCGACGCTCGAATCCCAGTCGAGGATCTCGGTCTTGCGCGGCGTCGCGTACTCGGCCCTCACCTCCGCCAGCTCGTGCTTGACGATGCCCATGATCCGGGCGCGCGAGCGCAGGATGTCGAGGTAGTCGGCGATCTCGTCGGCGAGCCGCTTCAGCTCGTCGCCGATCTCGTCGCGGCCGAGCGCGGTGAGGCGCTGCAGGCGCAGGTCGAGGATGGCGCGGGCCTGGGTCTCCGACAGGCGGTAGGTGCCGTTCTCGCTGACCCGGTGGCGCGGATCGTCGACCAGCGCGATCAGCGGCGCGATGTCCTCCGCCGGCCAGTCGCGGGCCATCAGGGCCTCGCGGGCCGAGTTCGGGTCCGGCGAGGTCCGGATCAGCCGGATCACCTCGTCGATGTTGGCGACCGCGATGGCCAGGCCGCACAAGACGTGCGCCCGCTCGCGCGCCTTGTTCAAGAGGAACTTGGTGCGGCGGGAGACGACCTCCTCGCGGAAGTCGATGAAGGCCTGGATCAGGTCCTTGAGGTTAAGGAGCTCGGGGCGGCCGCCGTTCAGCGCCACCATGTTGCAGCCGAAGCTCGATTGCAGCGGCGTGTAGCGGTAGAGCTGGTTGAGCACCACGTCGGCGACGGCGTCGCGCTTCAGTTCGACGACGATGCGCATGCCGTCGCGGTCGGATTCGTCGCGAAGATCCGCGATGCCCTCGACCCGCTTCTCGCGCACGAGGTCGGCGATCTTCTCGACCAGCGACGCCTTGTTCACCTGATACGGGATCTCGGTGAAGATCAGCGCCTCGCGCTCCTTGCGCAGCTCCTCGATATGCGACTTCGCCCGCATGATCACCGAGCCGCGGCCGGTCATGTAGGCCGAGCGGGTGCCCGAGCGCCCGAGGATCGAGCCGCCGGTCGGGAAGTCCGGCCCCGGGATGATGTCGTTCAGGCCCTCGATGGTGATCGCCGGATCGTCGATGAGCGCGATGCAGCCGTCGATCACCTCGCCGAGGTTGTGCGGCGGGATGTTGGTCGCCATGCCGACCGCGATGCCGCCGGCGCCGTTGACGAGGAGGTTCGGGAAGCGGGCGGGCAGGACCGCCGGCTCGTCCTTCGACTCGTCGTAGTTCGGGTTGAAGTCGACGGTGTCCTTGTCGATGTCCTCGAGGAGCGCCATCGACGGTTTGGCGAGGCGCGACTCGGTGTAGCGCATCGCCGCCGGCGGGTCGCCGTCGATCGAGCCGAAGTTGCCCTGGCCGTCCACCAACATCAGCCGCATGGCGAAGTCTTGCGCCATGCGGACGAGGGCGTCGTAGATCGACTGGTCGCCGTGCGGGTGATACTGGCCCATCACGTCGCCGACGATGCGGGCCGACTTCACGTACTTGCGGTCCGGCAGGTAGCCGTTCTCGTACATGGAGTACAGGATGCGGCGGTGCACGGGCTTGAGGCCGTCGCGCGCATCCGGCAGGGCCCGGCTGACGATGACGCTCATCGCGTAGGCCAGGTAGGACTGGCGCATCTCGTCGGTGATCGAGACGGGCTTGATGTCGGTCGCGGGCGGCGGTGCGCCGGTCGGGTCGTTCTCTGCCAAGGTCTGTCTCTCGTCGCGGCCCGCGCGGGCTCACACTCTCTTGCCGGACGGCTTAGCCGATTTGCGCCCCGGGTGCCAGCGGCAAAGCCCGGCACCAAGAGCGGAAGGCGAAGCAAATCAGCATCTTAGATGGGTGTTCCGGAGATGTTCCACAACCCCGCCGGACTCTGGTGGACGAGTGTCCCGCGAACTCGTTAGAGATTGGCAAAGGATGCGGGAGAAGGGCGCCGGTCCTCGCGCCCGCCCGAAGCGGGAGGCCGCCGCCGATGGATGTCGTCATGAATCAGGGAGTCCCGGATCACGCACCGGCCCGCGGCCCGGGCCCGCTCGTCCCGTGATCGCGCAGAGGCGCTGGCCGGTCATCTCGGCGCTCGGCATCGTGCAGATCCTCGCCTGGGGCTGCAGCTACTACCTGCTGACGGTGCTCGGGCCCTCGATCGCGGCGGAGACCGGCTGGGGATTGCCCTGGATCTTCGGCAGCCTCACCGCCGGCATGCTGGCGGCGGGCCTCGTCGCGCCCTTCGCCGGCCGCACGATCGGCCGCCGGGGCGGGCGGCCGGTCCTGGCGGTGTCGGCCCTGCTGCTCGCCGCCGGGCTGGTCATCCTGGGGCTCGCCCCGACCCTGCCGGTCTTCGGCCTCGGCTGGCTGGTGATCGGTGCCGGGATGGGGTCGGGCCTCTACGACGCCGCCTTCGCGACGCTCGGGCGGCTCTACGGTGCCGATGCGCGCCCGGCGATCACGACGCTGACCCTGTGGGGCGGGTTCTCCAGCACCCTGTGCTGGCCGCTCTCGGCCTTCCTTCTCGCGCATCTCGGCTGGCGCGGCACCTGCCTGACCTACGCCGCCCTGCAGCTCGGCGTGTGCCTGCCGCTGATCCTGGGCGCGGTCCCGCGCGCCGCTCCGCGGCCGGCTTCAGGGGGCGGCCGGTCGGACGCGGTGTCGCTCGACGCCGCGGAGCGGCCGGTCTTCCTGATGCTCGCCGCGATCGTGACCTGCACGGGCATCGCCACCTCGATCTTTTCGGTCCACCTGCTGACCCTCCTGCAGGATCGCGGCCTGTCGCTGGCGGCGGCGGTGTCGCTGGGCACGCTGGTCGGTCCGTCGCAGGTCGGGGCGCGGCTGCTCGAAGTGGCCAATCGCAGCCGGCACCATCCGATCTGGACGCTCACCGCCGCGGTGGTGCTGATGGCGGTCGGCCTCGTGCTCCTCGGCAGCGGGCTCCCGGCACCGGGCCTGGTGCTGGTGGTCTACGGCGCCGGCAACGGGCTCTACTCGATCGGCCGCGGCACCCTGCCGCTCGCCCTGTTCGGGCCCGACCGCTACGCCGCCCTGCTCGGCCGGCTGGCGAAGCCGAGCCTCGCCGCCCAGGCCGTCGCGCCGTCGGCCGGGGCCTACCTCATCGCCCATGCGGGCGCCGACGCGACGCTGGCGGCGCTGGCCGTCCTGGGGCTGATCGACGTCGCCCTCGTCGGCGCGCTGTGGCGGGTCCGGCGCCGCGGCAGGCTCACGGTGCGGGTCGCGACCGAAGAAAAGCCCCTCCCGCAGGGCGGAAGGGGCTAGATGTTTGATAGGCGAGGATTGCGTCACGAGACGCTTTCCCCTCCCATCCACGACCTCATCCTGAGGTGCCGGGCGATCGGAGATCGCCCGGCCTCGAAGGAGGCCTCCATAAATCTCCGGGAGAACTGGAAGCCTCCTTCGAGGTCAGTCGATTTTCAATCGACTGACACCTCAGGATGAGGGTGTGGGTGGATTAAGATCGACAGAGATATCGAACAGGCTCTGCCGTCGTGTCGGGCGCGGCACGCGCCCGACGAGACCTTCAGTGCGTCGTAACGTTCTCGGCCGCCGCGGCGGCACGGCGGCGGCGCGGGGCCGGCTTCGATGCCGCCTCGGCCACCTCGGCCACGACCTTGGCCGCCGCGCTCTTGGTCGCCGCCGGCTTGCGGGCCGCCGGCTTGCGCACGGGCTTGGCGGCGACCGCCTCGGCGGCCGGCGCCTCGGCCGGCGCCGCCGGCCGGGCGAGCTCCTGCTCGGCCAGGCGCCAGTAGTGCTCGTCGCGGCCCGGCGCGCGGCCGTCCCGCTCCCACAGGGCGTAGGCCCGCTCGCGGATGCTCGTCTCGAAGTGATCCATCCCGACCTCCTCGGTGTTCAGTTGAGCGGACCATCGCGGCTCGTGGTTAAGGAAGTCCTAACCCGCCAGGCCCGAGCCGCTTGCCTCCGGGAGAGGCTGGGCTTCACGCTACACTCCCCAGCCCGATACCCCCGTGGCGCTTGCCGCGGCGGCGCACCTCCGGCACATCGGGGCAGGCGCGGGCGGGTTCTTGGGCGCCGAATGGATTCTTGGGCGCGATGGCACTGGTGAAGAAGGCGAAGCTCGCGGCCCGGGACGGTGCGCCCACGGTGCCGGAGGCGGAACCCGCGCTCCGGCCGGGCCGGACCCGCGAGCCGGCGGGCACCCGCCGGCAGAAGGCGACCGAGCGCCTGGGCGCCGCCACCGAGGAACTGGCGGCCGGCGTCACCGAGGCCGCGGCGGCGGCCGAGGAGCTGCGCCGGGCGATGGAGCAGATCGCCGGCGGGGCCGAGGAGGCCGCGGGTGCGGCGCAAGAATCCCTCGCGGCGGTGGCGGCGATCGTCGGGCGCTTCCGCGAGGCGCGGGAGCGGGCCGACCTGTCGCGCCGGCGCACCGCCGCGTTCCAGTCCGTGCTCGCCGAGGCCAGCGTCCAGGCGACCCAGTCGGTCGCGGCGATCGAGGCCGAGGCCGGGCGGCAGGCCGCGACGGTCGCCATCGTCGACGACCTCGACCGCGGGGCGGCGAGCATCGGCGAGGTCACCGGCACGGTCGCGGAGATCGCCGACCAGACCGGGCTGCTCGCCCTCAACGCCGCCCTGGAGGCGGTCCGGGCCGGGGAGCACGGCCGCGGCTTCACGATCGTCGCCGACGAGGTGCGGGCGCTGGCCGAGACCGCGGAGGCCGGGGCCGGGGAGGTGCGGGAGCGGGCCGAGGCGATCCGGGCCGAGATCCGGGCGCTCGGGGCCGCGATCCGGGACGCCGCCGCGCGTGCGGTGGCGGAAGCCGCCTCGGGGACCGACGCCGCCCGGCGGCTCGAGGCGGCGCGGGCCGATCTCGGGACCCTGGCCGAAGGCGCGCAGGGCATCCTGGCGGCGGCGCTCCGGGCGGAGGCGACCACCCGCGAGGCGCAAGCCGGCGCCGAGCAGGTCGCGGCGGCGGCCGAGCAGCAGGCCGCCGCGGCCGAGGAGGCGCAACGCGCGGTGGCCCAGCAGACGGAAGCCCTCGACCAGGGCCAGGCCACCGCCGAGGCGCTGGCGGCCCTCGCCGAGACCCTGGGCGGCGCGAGCGCGGACCAGAAGCCCTCCGGCCGGCCCGCGGGCGTCGCCTGCGCGAATCTCGAGGCGATCGCGGGGGCCGCCGACGCGCTCTCGGCCTCGATCCAGGAATTGTCGGGTGCGGCGGCCGAGATCCTGGCCGCGATCGACCAGATCAGCCGCGGCCTGACCATCCAGGGCGCCGCGTCCCGGCAATCCGCCGCCGCGATGACGGAGATCGAGCGTGCCGCCGCGGAGGCCCGGGCCGGTGCCGACCATGCGCTCGCGCGGGTCGCCGGCCTCGCCGGGACCCTGCGCGAGACCCGCGCCACCCTCGGCGCCCTCGCCGACGGGGTCGGGCAGTCCCTCGACGGGATGCACGCCTCCCTCGACCGCCTCGGCGCGATCGAGGCCGATACCGGGCGCATCGAGACGATCGCGGAGGGCATCGCCCTCGTGGCGGTGCAGATCGGCATGCTGGCGGTGAGCGGCGCGATCGAGGCCGCCCGCGCCGGCGAGGCCGGCCAGGGCTTCGCTCTCGTCTCGGGCGACATCCGGGCGCTGTCGCGCGAGGCGAGCGCCGGGACGGAGCGGATCCGCGCCACCTTGCGCACGATCCGGGACGGCGCCGCCGCGTTGCGCCGCGCCCTCGAACGCGCGGCGGCCGCGGCCGAGGCCGAGGTGGCGAAGAACCGGGCCCTCACGGCCGGCCTCGCCGCGGTGGCCGCCGACGTGGCGGAGCTGGAACAGGCCAACCGCGAGATCGCCGGCGGGGCCGACGAGATCCTCTCCGCCGCCGCCGACGTCGCGGCGGGCGCCCGCCAGATCGCCGCGGCCGCCGAGGAGGCCGACCGTGCCTCGAGCGAGGCCGCCACCGCCGCCCGCCAGCAGGCCCGCGGGGCCGAGGACCTGGCGGCGGCGGTCGAGGAGATCGCGCTGCTGGCCGAGGAGCTGCGGGCGGATGGCTGAGGCCGGGCGCGAGCGCGTCCTCGTCGTCGCCCTGGACGGCGAATACCCGCGCGTCGCCCTCCCGGCCGGGCGCGTGCGCGGCCTGGCGCCGGTCCCGGCCCTGACCCGGATGCCCGGGGCACCGGCCTGCCTCGTCGGACTCGCAGAGAGACGCGGCACGGCGCTCCCGGTCCTCGACCTCGCCCGGCTGCTCGCGCCGGCCTCGGGGCGGGAGCTACCGGGCCCGGCCCTCCGGGGCCGGATGGTGGTGGCCGAGGCGGAGGGGCCGGTCGGGCTCCTCGTCGCCGGCATCGTCGGCCTCGCGGCCGATCCGGGCGGGGCCGCGATCCTCGACCTGCCGGGCCTGATCGCGGGCCGTCTCGCGCGGCGATCGGGGGGAGCCGCCGATGCCGCGGCGCCGCACCGCCATGCGGCATCGCCGCGAGCCGCCCCGGACACCGCTCCGGACGCTGCTTTTCTGACCCTCACGGTCGCCGGGCGATCCTACGCCCTGCCGCTCGACGCGGTCGAGGCGGTGACGCGCCGGCCGGAGAGCGTCGCGCCGGCCTCCGAGGCGGGATCCGCCGCCCCCGGCACGATGCCGTGGCGCGGGCGGCCGCTGCCGCTCCTCGACCTCGCGGCCCGGCTCGGGCTCGCGGGCGGTGTCGGCACCCGGGTCGCGGTGCTCCGCGGCGTCGGGCTGGTGGCCGAGCGGGTCGGGCCGGTGCTGCGGGTGCGGCCGGAGGCGATCGACCCGGTGCCCCGGACCCTGCGCCGCGCCGGCCCGGCCGCCGATTGGGCGGCCGGCTTCCTGCGCCGCGACGACGGGACCCTCGTCTGCCTCCTGTCGCCCCAGGCCCTCGCCGGCGCGGCGGAGCCGGCGCGGGCCGCCCCCGTCGCCCCCGGCACCGAGCCGATCGTGGTCGTCGACCTCGCCGGCAGCGCCTACGGCCTGCCCGCCGGGGCGGTGCGCCGGGTGGAGCGGGCGCCGGACGCCCTCGTACGGGTGCCCCGGGCGCCGGGGGACCTCGCCGGGATGCTGGCGATCCGCGGCGGGGCGCTGCCGGTCCTCGACCTGCGCCGGCGCCTCGGCCTGCCGCCCGGCATCGGGCCGCGGCGCCTCGTGGTGATCGAGGCCGGGGGCGCACGGGCCGGCCTCCTCGTCGATGGGGCGGCGCGGCTGGTGCGGCCGGAGGCCGGGGCGATCCGGCCGGCGCCGCGAGGGATCGCCGGGGACCTCGCGGAGGGGCTCGGCGCCGCGCTGACCCGGGTGGCCGACCTGCCGGGCGGGCCGCTGCCGCTGATCGATCCCGCCGCGCTGCTCCGCCGTGCCGCCTTCGCCGGGAGGTCCGGCGCATGATCCGCCTCCTCGTGGTCGACGACTCGGCGCTGATGCGCAAGGTGCTGGGCGGCATCTTCGCCGCCGAGGGCGATTTCGAACTGGCCTTCGCCCGCGACGGGCTGGAAGCCCTCGACCTCCTGCCACGATTCGCGCCCGACGTCGTGACCCTCGACGTGACCATGCCGGGCCTCGACGGGCTGGCCTGCCTCGACCGGATCATGCTGGAGCGGCCCTGCCCGGTGGTGATGCTGTCCTCCCTCACCGGGGAGGGCGCGGAGGCGAGCCTCGACGCCCTGGCGCGGGGCGCGGTCGACGTCCTGGAGAAACCCGCCGGCCCGGTGTCGCTGGCGGTCGACCTGTTCGCGCCGGTGCTGGTGCGGACGGTGCGGGCGGCGGCCCGGTCCCGGCCGCGCACCGCCCTCGGGCTCGCGGCGCGCCTGCGCGCCCGGCACGCCGACCTCGCGCCGCGCCCGACGCCGGCCGCACCCCAGGTGCCGCCCCCTCCGGACCCGACCCGGCCGACGGACCCGGCCGGCGGCCTCGTCCTGGTCGGCGCCTCGACTGGCGGGCCGCCCGCCCTGACCGCCCTCCTCGGCGAGCTGCCCGCGGATTTCCCCTGGCCGATCGTCGTCGCCCAGCACATGCCGGCGACCTTCACCGGGCCGCTCGCCCGCCGGCTCGACCGGCTCTGCGCGCTTACCGTGCAGGAGGTGACGGCGCCGGCGCTCCTGGTGCCGGGCCGGGTCTATGTCGGGCGCGGCGACGCCGACGTGATCGTGGTGCGCCGGCCCGGCGGCCTGATGGCGGCCCCGGCCCCGGCCGGGGCCGACTATCCCTGGCACCCGAGCGTCGACCGCCTGGTGGAGAGCGCCCTCGACCTCGTGCCGCCGCGCCGCCTCGTCGGGGTGCTGATGACCGGGATGGGCCGCGACGGCGCCCGGAGCATGGCGGCGTTGCGGGCCCGCGGCGGGCGCACGATCGCGGAGGCCGAGGCGACGGCGGTGGTCTGGGGCATGCCGGGCGAATTGGTGCGGGCCGGCGGCGCCAGCGTGGTCGCGCCGCTGGACGCCATCGCGGCCGAGCTGACGGCGCTGGTGGCATGAATCCGGACAGCGACGGCGCGCTCGCCGAGGCCGACCTGGCGCGGGTCTGCGACCTGCTCTACCGCCAGACCGGGATCCTGGTGCCGGGGAACCGGCGCGCCTTCGTCGAGCGCCGGGTGCTGGAGCGGATGCGTGCCACCGGCACCGATGCCCTGCCGGCCTACCTCGCCCGCCTGCGGGCCGATCGCGACGGCGAGGTGCAGCTCTTCGTCAACGCCTTCACGGTCAACGAGACCTACTTCAACCGCGAGGAGCACCAGCTGCACTGCCTCACCGGCTCGCTCCTCGGCGCCGTCACCGCCGGGCGAACCCTCGGCGATCCGATCCGGATCTGGTCGATGCCCTGCGCCACCGGCGAGGAGCCCTACTCGCTGGCGATCTGGCTCCTCGAGCACTGGCCCGCGGTCGACGACTGGGAGATCGAGATCGTCGGCTCGGACATCGACACGCGGGCGCTCGCCGCGGCGCAGGCCGGGCGCTACGGCACCCGGGCGCTCGGCCGGCTGCCGCCCGCAACGGTCGCGCGCTACTTCACGCGCGAGGAGGGGACGGCCGGGGGGCCGACCTGGCGCATCCTGCCGGAGCTGCGCGGCTCGGTGCGCTTCAGCCGCCGCAACCTCGTCGACGGGGCCGGGATGGCGCAGGAGGGGCGCTTCGACATCGTGTTCTGCCGCAACGTATTGATCTACTTCGACGACGCCTCGCGCAAGATCGCCGCCGCCAACCTGTTCTCCGCCCTGCGGCCGGGCGGCTTCCTCTGCCTCGGCCACACCGAATCGATGGCCCGCATCCCGTCGCGGTTCCGCACCCACCGCTTCCCCGAGGCCGTCGTCTACCAGCGCCCGGAGGACGCGCATGCGTGAGGCGCCTCCCGCCGACGACCTGTCGGCCGATCTGACCGCGGATTTCGTCGCCGAGGCGCGCGAGCTGATCCAGGCCGCGGCCGAAGACCTGCTGGCCCTCGAAGGCGACCCCGATCCGGCGGTGCTGAACCGGGTGTTTCGCGCCGTCCACACCCTCAAGGGCTCGGCCGCCCTGTTCGACTGGCCCGACATGCTCGCCGCCCTCCACGCCGCCGAGGACGGGCTCTCCGCCGCCCGCGCCGGCCGTCTCGCGACCGGGGCCGGCCTCGTCGACGCGTCGCTCGCCGCCCTCGACGCCGCCTCGCGCTGGACCGAGGCGATCGCCGCGACCGGGGCGCTCCCGGCCGGGAGCGCGGCGGAATCGGCCCGGATCGTCGCGGGCTTCCGGACCCTGCTGGCCCCGCCGGGCGGAGCGCCCGATCCGGCACCGGCCGCCCCGGCACCGGGTCCGGTTCCCGAATGGGCCGCCGGCCTCATGACCGATCTCCTGGCGGGCTTGCCCACGCGCCCGGACGGCGCCGTCACCGCCCTGCGCTACGTCCCGCGGGCCGATTGCTTCTTTGCCGGCGACGACCCGATCGGCCTCGTGCGCCGGCTGCCCGGACTGCTTGCCCTCGACGTCGCCCCCGCCGCGCCGTGGCCGCCGGCGGAGACCCTCGACGTCTTCGCCTGCAACCTCGCGGTGACGCTGCTCACCGCGGATCCGCGAGCGACGGTCGACGCGGTGTTTCGCCTGGTGCGCGACCAGGTCACGATCGTCACCCTGGCGCCGCCGGATCCGGCGGCCCCCGACATCGACCCCGCTGCCGGCGCCGATTCGGTGCCCAGGACCCTGCGCGTCGATGCGGGCCGGATCGACGCCCTCGTGGCCCTGGCGGACGACCTCGCCACCGCCCGCGCCGCCCTCGGCGCGGTGGTCGCCAGGGCCGTGTCCGGAGACGATCCCGCCGCCCTGCTTCCCGCCCTGCGGGCGAGCGATGAGCGCATCGGCCGGCTCTCGACCGAATTGCACCGCGAGGCGGTGGCTCTGCGGCTCCAGCCCCTGGCCCGGGTCTTCCGCCGCTTCCCGCGGCCGTTGCGCGACATCGCCCGCGGGCTCGGCCGGGAGGTGGCGCTGACCCTGGAGGGCGAGGCGACCGAGGTCGACCGGGACGTGGCCGAGGGTCTGTTCGAGCCCCTGCTGCACCTCCTGCGCAACGCCGTCGACCACGGCATCGAGCCGCCCGCGGCGCGCGGGGGCGCCGGCAAGCCGGCGACGGGCCGGATCGTCCTGCGGGCGGAGAGCCGGGGCGAGCGGGTCGTGGTCTCGGTCTCCGACGACGGGCGCGGCCTCGATCCGGCCCTCATCCGCACCCGCGCCGCCGCCCGCGGGCTCATGGCGCCCGCTTCCCTCGCCGCCCTCGACGCGGCCGGGGTGATCGACCTGATCTTCGCCCCCGGCTTCTCGACCGCGACCGAGGTCGGCGCCGTCTCCGGCCGCGGCGTCGGCATGGATGCGGTGCGGGAGGCCGTCGCGCGCCTCGGCGGCCGCTGCACCGTCGAGAGCCGGATCGGGGAGGGGACCACGATCCGGCTGATCCTGCCGCGCGCCCAGTCCCTCGCCCGGCTGTTCCTGGTCGGGATCGGCCCGGACCTCTACGGCCTGCCGATGGAGGCCGTGGACGAGCTCGCCCGGGTCCCGCGCGAGCGGATCCGCGACCACGGTTTCGGCGCCGCCACGGTCCTGCGCGGCCGGACGGTGCCGGTGCTCCGCCTCGCCGACCTGCTCGACCTGGGCCCCGGCGCGGCACCCGCCGCCGCGCGGCTGGCGGTTCTGCGGCTCGGGGACGAGCGCGTCGCCGTCGAGGTCGACCGCTTCGCCGGCCGCCTCGACGGGCTGGTGCGGCCGCTGCCGGGCCTCGCCGCCCTGCCGGGCTTCGCCGGGACCGCGCTCACCGGCGACGGCGGCCTTCTCCTGGTGCTCGATCCGGAGACCCTGGTCGCGCGGGAGCAAGTGCAAGGGCAAGGAGATGGGCAAGGAGATGGGCAAGGAGACGGGCAAGGGGCAGGAGGGACGCCGTGAGCGTGCGCCGCGACGGTGAGTGGATCCGCCTCGAGGGCGCCTGCCCGGTGGAGGAGGCCGAGACCCTGGCCGCCCTGCTGCTCGCCGATCCGGGCGCCGGGGTGGAATGGAGCGCCTGCACCGGGCTGCACTCCGCGGTGATCCAGGTGCTGCTGCGGCTGCGCCCGCCGCTCCACGGCACCTGCGGCGATCCCTTCGCGGCCCGCTGGCTCGCGCCGCTGATGGCGGTGCCGGAGCGCTGACCGATCGCGCTGCGGCACGGTCCACGATCATGTCATACGATTTCCGATTGATCGCTTCGCGATGCGGAAATCGGCTTCGCTCAGGTGCCGCGCGGGCTGGTGATACCATTTCCGGAAGTAATCTTCCGGAAATGGTATCACCGCACCGTGGACGGGATGCCCCCGCCGTTTCAGCACGGCCCGCGGAGCGCGCCGTCAGGCCGGCCTCTCACGGCTCCCGGATCCCCTCGTCCGCCACCTGCATCAGCGGGTACAGGAAGTACGCGATCACCCGCTTCTGGCCGACCCGGACCTCGCCCTGCACCGCCATGCCGGGGATCAGGCCGGCACCCTCGGGCAGGGCGCGCAGGCCCGTATCGTCGAGGCTGATGCGGGCACGGTAGAACAGGGACGGCGGCTGGCCCGGGCCGGGATTGCCGCGGCCCTCCCCGTCGGACGGAAAGGCGTCGCGGCTCACCGTGCGGACATGGCCCGAGACCGTGCCGTGCTTCTGGAACGGGAAGGCGTCGAGCTTGATGCGCGCCGGCTGGCCCGCCGCGACGTGACCGATGTCGCGGGGGTGGATCATCACCTCGGCCTCGAGCGGGCTGCCCGCCGGCACGAGCGTGAACAGCGCCTCGGCCTGCTTGGCCACCGAGCCGGCGCCGCGCTGGGCGATGTCGAGGACGGTGCCGTCGGCAGGTGCCGTCAGGGTCACGAGCTCGCGGCGCAGGGTCGCCTTGCGCAGCTCCTCCGCCGCGACCGTCCGCTTCTCGCGCGCCTCCGCCAGGGCTTCGAGCACGGTGCGGCCGGTCTCGTCGAGGAAGGCCTGGCGCTGGGCCGTCGCCTTGGCGAGATCGTGGCGGGCTTCCGTCTGCGCGCCGCGGGTGCGCACCAGCGAGGCCTCGACGTCGAGGCGGGCGTCGCGGGTCTGGAGCAGGTTGAGCTTCGAGCCGATCTGCTGCTCCAGGAGCGTCGTGCGCATCCCCTCGATCTCGCGCAGGCCGTCGAGGCGGGCGAGCAGCACGCTCTCCTCGCGGCGGTTGCGGTCGAGGCTCGATTGCGCCCGGGCCAGTTCCTCGTCGAGGCCGCGCAGGCGGCTGTCGCGCAAAGCCCGGCGCTGCTTGGCGAGACGGGCCTCCAGCGCCTGCTCGGGGCGCCTCAGGTCGAAGGCGGCGTCCCGGTCCGCATCCTCGGCCTCAAGCCGCCGCACCAGGGCGTCGGCCGCGGCGAGCCGGGCGGTGAGCTGCTGCACGTCGGCCTCGCTGAAGGTCGGATCGAGCAAAGCCAGCGTCTCGCCGGCCTTGACCGACTGGCCGACCGTGACGGCGATCGAGCGGATCGCCGCGGTCTCCAGGGGCTGGACGACGATGTTCGGCACCGTGGTGACGAGCCGGCCCCGCGTGCTGGCGATCTCGTCGATCTCCGACAGGCACGACCACGCGACGCCGGTCGCGAGCAGCGCCGCGACCGCATAGAGCGTCGCCCGGGCGATGCGGGGCGGGGCGCGCTCCTCGACCGCGAGAGCGTCGGGCTGGAACTCCGAGACGACGGCCGGCCGGCGCCGGGAGGGCAGGACCACCACCTCGCCGCGGGGAGGGGTTTTGGTGGGAGCCGGGTCCGATGCCGGCACCGAGGCGAGCGGCGGCCGGGCCGCGTCGTCAGGCTGGGGGGCGCTCATGCGGCCTGCCTCGTCTGCTGGTTCCACAGGTGGCGGTAGGTCGTGCAGGAGGTGAGCAACTGGTCGTGGCGCCCGGTCGCGACGAGGCGGCCGCCGTCGATCACCAGGATCGCGTTGGCGTCGACCAGGGTGGCGAGGCGGTGCGAGACGATCAGCACCGTGCGGCCCCGGGCGATCCGGCGCAGGTTGCGCCGAATGATCGCCTCGCTGTCGGGATCGAGCGCGCTCGTCGCCTCGTCGAGGATCAGGAGGCGTGGATCGGTGACGAGGGCGCGGGCGATGGCGAGCCGCTGGCGCTGGCCGCCGGAGAGGTTCGAGGCGTTCTCCTCCAGCATCGTCTCGAAGCCCCGCGGCAGGCGCTCGATGAACTCGTCGGCGCCGGCGGCGCGGGCGGCCTCGGCGATCTCCTCGAAGCTCGCCGAGGGCTTGGCCGCCGCGATGTTCTCCCGCACCGTGCCGCGGAACAGGAAGCTGTCCTGGAGCACCACGCCGACCTGGCGGCGCAGGTGCGCGAGGTCGATCTCGCGGATGTCGTGCCCGTCGAGGCGCACCAGCCCCTGCTGCACGGGATAGAGGCGCTGGATCAGCCGGGTGATGGTGGTCTTGCCCGAGCCGCTGCGCCCCACCACCCCGACGATGCTGCCGGCTTCGAGCGTGAAGGAGACGGAATCGAGGGCCGGCGGACGGTCCGGCCCGTAGGCGAAGCGCACGTCCTCGAAGGTGATCTCGCCGCGCACCGGCGGGCACAGGCCGCGCGACGGCCCTTCCGCCTCGGGCGCCCGGTTCATCACCTCGCCGAGCATCCGCACCGAGAGCGCCACCTCCTGGTACTCGTGCGCCATGGTGAGCATCTGCACGAGCGGCCCCGAGACCCGGCCGGCCAGCATGTTGAAGGCGACGAGCGCGCCGACCGTCATCGAGCGGTCGAACACGTCGAGCGCGCCGAGCCCGATGATCGCCACCGAGGTGAGTTTTTCGAGGAGCCCGGTGACGGCCTGCGCGATGGCCGAGATCCGCTCGACGCCGTAGCGCATCTGCACGGCCTGCGCCGAGGCATCCTCCCACTGGCGGCCCTGGAGCGGCTCCATCGCCAGGGACTTGATGGTGCGCATGCCCTGGACCGATTCGACCAGTAGCGCCTGGCGCTCGCCCTCCGCGTCGTAGAGCGCCTGGAGCCGGCGCCGGAACGGCCCGATCAGGCCCGCGATGGTGAGCGCGACGAGGCCGGTGAAGACCAGCACCACCAGGGTCAGCTTCGGGCTGTAGAGCAGCAGCACCGGCACGAAGACCAGGAGCGAGCAGGCGTCGAGCGCCGTGGTGAGGAGACGCCCGGTCAGGAATTCCCGCACCCGGGAGGCCTGCTGCATGTGCTTGACCAGGATGCCCGCCGGCACCTGCTCGAAATGGGCGAGCGGCAGGCCGAGGAGATGGGCGAAGGTCTTCACCGCGACCCGGATGTCGATGCGGTTCGAGGCGTAGAGCAGCAGGTAGCGCCTCAGGAATGTGAAGCAGGCCTCGAAGACCAGCGCCAGCACCACGCCGCCGGCGAGCACCGTGAGGGTGGCGTAGGATTCGTGGGTCAGCACCCGGTCGATGACAAGCTGCGAGAACAAAGGCACCGCGAGGCCGACGGCGTAGAGCGCGAGCGCCGCCACGATCACGTCGGAGAAGAGCCGGCGCTGGCGCAGGATCTCGGGCACGAACCACAGGAGCCCGAACGGCCGCCGCCCGTCGGGGGTGCGCCGCCGGGCCTTCGGCCGCATCAGCAGCACCTCGCCGCCCCAGGCGGCGCAGAAGGCGGCTTCGTCGAGGAGGAACGGTTCGAGCCGGGCGGCCTTCGGGTCGAACACGATCAGGCGCGGCGTCTCGGCGTTCCGGTCGGTGCCGGTGACGACGACCCAGTTGCCGTTCCGTAAGTGCGCCAGGGCCGGGAAGGCGCCGCCGAGATCGGTGAGGGTCCGGAAGGACAGGCGGGTGCGGCCGGCCCGGAGACCGACCTCCCGCGCCATCCGGGTCAGGCGCGGGGTCGAGACCGCCTCGTCCCCCACCGCGTAGGCGTGGGCGAGGCGCTCGGTATCGAGGTCGACGCCGTGGTGGCGCGCGACGGCGACGAGGCAGTGCAGTCCGGTATCCACGGCGGCGCCCAAGATCGTTTTCGAGGATCAGGAGAAGTTCGGCGAGGTGTTGCGGCCCGGGCGGGCGCCGGCGAAGGGCACGGCCTCCCTCTGGGCTTGTCCCGGATGGATGACGCCGGATTCGATCAGGCTGTTCTTGACCTGCTGCATCAGGTCGGCGGCGTTGGCGAAGGCGTCGGCCGGCAGGATCAGGCGCTGGCGCACCATCGGCACCGGATTGCCGTTGGCGTCGCGCTCGGACGGCGACAGGCTCATCAGGTCGACCCGGACGATCGAGCCGGTCACGGTGATCTCGCTGATGCCGTCGGTGTAGGTTTCGGTGATCATAACGTTCTCCGGTGATGAGCCCCGTCCATGGGCTCGACAGAATTGATATCCGCTGTGTCATTCCGGAGCTGCGCAGCGGAGCCCGGAATGACGCGAAGGGTTGCAGTGCCGTTGGCGGGACCGAACGATCTCTGGTGACTTACGCCGCCGCCGACGGGTTGAAGACGACGTCCACCCAGTAATTCGTCTTGTTGTAGGTGTTGGTCGGGAACAGGCTGGAGCTGCCGTAGGCGTAGACGCCGTTGCCGGCCGACGGCGCCGTCAGCGGGCCGCTCGTCACCGCGTTGGCGAAGCCGTTGGCGGTCTGCGAGTAGCGGCCGGTATTGGTGTGGTAGGACGCCGTGTAGGTGGCGCCGGGCGTGAGCGCGACCGGGTTCGAGAAGGTGGCGGTCTGCCAGCCGCTGGCAGACTCGTTGGTGAAGGTGGCCGTCGCGAGCTTCTGGCCGGTGCTCGACCACAGGGTGCCGGTGTGCGTCCCGGTATCCTGCGTGCCCTTGTAGAACTTGACCGCGCTGACCGAGCCGGCCGAGGAGGCCTGGAACTGCACGCCGAGCTCGACCGGGTTGAGGTCGTTGGTGTTGGTCGCCGCCGGCGTCGCCGACGAGGAGAACAGGCTGACCGCGCCGGTGCTGGGCGCCAGCACCGTCAGGGCGACGCTCGCCGACGAGGTGCCGCCGCGCCCGTCGGAGATCGCGTAGGTGAAGCCGGCGGCGCCGGTGTAGTTGGCGGTCGGCGTGAAGGTGATGGTGGAGTTGGTCGTGTTGAGCGCGACGGTGCCGTTGGTGGCCCCGCTGACGCCCGTCACACTCAGCGGATCGCCGTTCGGATCGGTGTCGTTGGCGAGCAGCGTCGAGGTCGCGAAGGTGACGGCGGTGTTCTTCGTCACCGCCGGGCCGGTATCGTTGACGGCGGTCGGCGACTGGTTGGTGGCGTTGCTGTTCGGGTTGAAGACGACGTCCACCCAGTAATTGGTGTTCTGGTAGGTGTTGGTCGGGAACAGGCTGGAGCTGCCGTAGGCGTAGACGCCGTTGCCGGAGGCCGGCGCGGTGAGCGGCCCGTTCGTCACCGCGCTCGAGAAGCCGTTGGCGGTGGTCGAGTAGCGGCCGGCATTGGTGTGGTAGGAGGCGGTGTAGGTGGCGCCGGGCGTCAGCGTCACCGGGTTCGAGAAGGTGGCGGTCTGCCAGCCGCTGGCAGACTCGTTGGTGAAGGTCGCGGTGGCGAGAACCTGGCCGGTGCTCGACCACAGGGTGCCGGTATGGGTGCCGGTATCCTGCGTGCCCTTGTAGAACTTGACCGCGCTCACCGTGCCGGCCGAGGAGGCCTGGAACTTCACGCCCAACTCGACCGGGCTGGTGTCGTTGGTGTTGGTCGCCGCCGGAATCGCCGAGGACGAGAACAGGCTGACCGGGGCGGTGCCGGGCGCCGAGACGGTCAGGGCGACGCTCGCCGACGAGGTGCCGCCGCGCCCGTCCGAGATCGCGTAGGTGAAGCCGGCCGCACCCGTGTAGCCGGTCGTCGGCGTGAAGGTGATGGTGGAGTTGGCGGCGTTGAGCGCGACGGTGCCGTTGGTGGCCCCGCTGACGCCGGTCACACTCAGCGGATCGCCGTTCGGGTCGGTGTCGTTGGCGAGCAGGGTCGAGGTCGCGAAGGTGACGGCGGTGTCCTTCGTCACCGCGGGGCCGGTGTCGTTGACCGCCGTCGGTCCCTGGTTGGCGGCGGTGCCGCTCGGGTTGAAGACGACGTCGACCCAGTAATTGGTGTTCTGGTAGGTGCTGGTCGGGAACAGGCTCGAACTGCCATAGGCGTAGACGCCGTTGCCGGAGGCCGGCGCGGTGAGCGGCCCGTTCGTCACCGGATTGGCAAAGCCGTTCGTCGTCGTCGAGTAATGCCCGGTATTGGTGTGGTAGGAGGCGGTGTAGGTGGCGCCCGCCGTCAGCGCGACCGGGTTCGAGAAGGTGGCGGTCTGCCAGCCGCTGGCAGATTCGTTGGTGAAGGTCGCGGTCGCCAGCACCTGGCCGGTGCTCGACCACAGGGTGCCGGTATGCGTCCCGGTGTTCTGGCTGCCCTTGTAGAACTTGACCGCGCTGACCGTGCCGGCCGACGAGGCCTGGAACTTCACCCCGAGCTCGACCGCACCGGTATCGCTCTCGTTGGCGACCGCCGGCGTCGCCGAGGACGAGAACAGGCTGACCGAGGCGGTGCCCGGCGCCGAGACCGTCAGCGCCACGTTGGCCGACGACGTGCCGCCGCGCCCGTCCGAGATCGTGTAGGTGAAGCCGCCCGGGCCCGTGTAGCCGGCGGTCGGCGTGAAGGTGATCGTGGCGTTCTGGACGTTGAGCGCGACGGTGCCGTTGGTGGCCCCGCTGACGCCGGTCACCGTCAGCGGATCGCCGTTCGGGTCGGTGTCGTTGGCGAGCAACGTCGAGGTCGCGAAGGTCGTGGCGGTGTCTTTCGTCACCGACAGGCCGGAATCGCTGACGGCGGTGGGGGGCTGGTTCGTCGTCGTGCCGCCGGCGTTGAACAGCACGTCGACCCAGAAATTGGTGTTGTTGAAGCTCTGGGTCGGGAACTGGCTCTGGTTGTAGGCGTAGACGCCGCCGCTGGCGGTGAGCGGGCCGCTCGTCACGTTGCCGTTGAAGTAGTTCACGTCGCTCGAATAATGCCCGAGCGTCGAGTAGTACGAGGCGGTGTAGGACGTGCCGGCGGTGATCGGGACCGGGTTCGAGAAGGTGGCGGTCTGCCAGCCGTCCGTGGTCTCGTTGGTGAAGGTCACCGTGGCGAGCTTCTGGCCGGTGCTCGACCACAGCGTGCCGACATGGGTCCCGCGGTCGAGGGTGCTCTTGTAGAAGCGCAGGCCGCTGATCGTGCCGGCGGTGGAGCTCTGGAACTTCACACCCAGCTCGACCGGCGTGCTGTCGACGGTATTGGTGACCGTGGGCTTGGCCGAACCGGGGAAGATGGTGAGGGAGGGGGACGCCGCCACCGTCAGGCTGCGCCCGGCCGAAGGGGTCTCCAGGTTGACGCTGTCGTCGGTCGCCCGGGTGCGGATCTGGTAGGTCCCGGCGACCTGCGGCGCGAAGGTGTAGCTCCAGTTCTCGTCGCCGGTCGCCGCCCGCCAGGTGGCGCCGTTGTCGGTCGAGACCTCGACGCCCGCGACCACGCCGCCGCCGGCATCGCTGGCGGTGCCGGTGATGGTGACCGGGGTGAAGGCCGTGACGCTCGATCCCGTCGTCGGCGTGGTGACGGTCGAGGTCGGCGCGGTGCGGTCCGTCGAGGCGGTGGCGGGTTTCAGGTTCGGGTCGAGGGTGCCGGGCTGCACGCCCATGTCGGCGAGCAGGTTGACCATCGCCTGCTGGATGCGCGGATCGGTCGGCGTCGCCTCGTTGTCGTGGTTGGCCGACAGGCCCCAGGACCAGTAGACGGTGCCGGCGCCGAAGACGAGGGCGCCGCTCGGGGCGCGGTAGAGCGTCAGGCTGTGCGTCGCCGTGCCCTGGCCGGTGGTGTTGCCGTAATCCTGGAGATAGGTCGGTGCGTCGAGCGTCGTCGAGGACAGCCGCACCAGACCGGCCGGCGCCGAGGCGTTGTCGGGCGCCTCGTCCCACTCGTAGCCGAGATAGTTCTTGTTGAGCGTCGCGGTCTGGCCCGGCTGCAGGTCGGCGACGCTGGTATTGCGCCAGAAGCGCTGGTTGGCGTCGTCATAGGGCACCATGATCGTGTCGAGCCGGTAGGAATCGACCTGGAAGATCGTGCCCGTGAGGGCATTCTCGGGATCGTTGTTGCCGACCGTGCCGGCCGGCCCGCGGGGATCGCGCCAGGTGCCGGTCCACTGGTTGGTCGGGTCGAGGTTCTGGTTGGTGCTCCAGGTCTCCTTGTACGAGACCAATGTGCGGTACGGCGTGGCGTCGCTGCTGATGCTGTTGGCGAACCGCGTGCGCCAGTAGACCTCGTTGCCGCTCCAGAACGCGAGGTTGACGCCGGCGTCGCGCGCCGCCTCGACGTTGTCGCGCTGCGGGCCCGACCAGTACTCGTCGTGGCCGACGTCGAGGTACATCTTGTGGTTCTTGAGCAGGCTGCCGTACCGGTCGGCATCGACGCCCGACATGTAGGAGACGTCGTAGCCGTTCTGCTCCAGCCACATGATCGCCGGGAACTCGGCGCCGTAGATGTAGTCCTGCGGACCGGCCGCGAGGGTGCCGCCGCGGGTGGTGATCGGCCGGTTGTAGCTCACCGCGTAGGCCCGGCCCGCGCCCTGGCCGGTGGCCGGACCATTGCCGCCGTAGAAGTTGGCTCCGCCCCACGGGTTGTAGGCCTGCCAGGTCTGGTCGGCGGTCTGGAAGATGATGTCGCTGTGGCTCGAATCGTCCCGGACGATAAACGGGATCTCGTTCTCGCCCGCCGTGCCGTCCTGGCGCGTCAGCTTGGCGATGTAGACGCCCGAGACCGCGTCCGTCGGGACGGTCCACGACGCCGAGATCGACCAGTTGCCGGCATCGACCATCCCGGTCGCCGCGTCGCGCAAGGGGTTCGGCTGGTTCTGCACCCCGGTATGCTGGATCGTGTCGATCTTGCGCGCGCCCAAGCCACCGTAATAGCCGAGCCGGTAGATGTCGATCCGGTAGTTGTTCGAATTGGTGTTGATCTTGAAGTTGACGGTCTTGCCGATGTTCGTGCTGATGTCGGTGGCGAACCCCTCGATGTTGTCGTCGCCCGAACCGTCGATGCCCCACTCGCTGACCGGGTTGCCGACCTTCTGGTTCTCCAGGACGATCTTGTTGGTGGTCGAGGCCGTCGCGGTGGTGCTGAGCGAATCGGCGGTCAGGGAATTGGCGGCGAGTGAACCGGTGGCCGGCGTGTTCGTGCCGGATTTCGACGGCGCGGACGGCGCGACGGCGGTCGTGATCGGGCCGCTCAGCTTGGCGATCTGGGGCTTGCTCGGGCCGGTCGCGGCGGTCTCGGCCCCGCCGGGCAGGGTGGTGACGGCGCCCAGCGGCGCGCTGCTGCCGTAGCCGGGCAATTGCCCGCTCGCCGACAGGATGGTGCTCGACGGCAGGTCGAGAATCCGCGACGGGCAGTTCACGTAGCCGCACGTGCCGCAGCAGAAGATCGCGTTCGAGGCCGCCGACGGGGCCGACTTCGCCGCGGGATCCTGGAGGATCTGCGCCGCCGCCGTATCGGGCGCGCCGCTCGAGCCGACCGGGCTCGCGCCGAGCAGCGTGGCGACCTTGCTCGCGGAGGCCGGATCCTCGGCTCCGGAAGTCGAGGACGCTACCGAAGACGAGGCCGGAGACGAGGCATTGTCGCCGGTCTGGACGGGATTGAGGACCGGATCGACGGTCGTCTCGTCGGAATAGAGCATGGCGTCTGCTTTCGACAAGAAAGATTCGCGTTGAACGGCACTGTCACACCCTGGCCTGGATTGTGGAAGGAGCCATAGGCCGGCCCCGCACACAGCCTTTCGGTGCGGACGACAACTGTCGCCTACGCCTTTCGAGGGTGCTTCACGATTGATCCGTGCGGTGCTTGTGTCACCGGCACACCGGACCGGATCAGATCTGCGGGCCGTGAAGGATAGGGCGGTCGTCGCAAGTCGTTGCAGGTATCGTTTCGGGGATGATCTTCGACATGCAAGTCGTTGCAGCCAAGCCGATTGCGGGTGAGTCCGGCCTGGTCTGCGAGCGTCCCGGGCGGTGGACAATCGACGGGCAGCTTCGCGGTCTTCAACATCGGCGTTCGTCGCCGGCCGCCAAGCCATGTCCCATTGCGGGACGATCATTCATCTTATGTACGGCGCCCAATACGGATCGTCCGACAGCTATAGGAACCAATCCGCCTGCTCTCAATACGGCTACGTTGCTGCGCTGCATCATGATACCGAGAGTTGTCGCCTCCGATCTCTTGGCGCCACAACGCCTGGATGCCGCACGGATCCCAATTCACTACGCAAATTTTTTCGCTGAGAATCGGCGAATCACCGTCCCGACTTGAATCGGTATCGAATTATTTGCTGAAGTATCGACAATACTACATTTATTAACACAGGCTTGACAGGGAAACGTTGCTACTTATTGTCCGCCTCGCACATCGGATCGAGCCCCTGACGGGCGCTGATCTTCTCACGATGACGCATCCCTGCCGCCGCGTCCTGCGGCCCGGCACCCGTTCCACAGATCTGGAAGTGATACATGGCTTTTCAAACGGTCGCGCAGCCTTTTGCGCCGAGCAGCATCTGGAACACCCTGATCGGGTCGAACGCCCAGTTCCAGTCTGCATCCGGAGCGCAGACCGCCTCCATCCAGCACCAGGCTGGGGTGAACACCTGGATCGGCCAGGACGCGATTCCGATCTATCAGGCCAAGTCGACCGACCCGATGGCGACCTGGAGCTACGACAGCCGCGGCACCAACGCCGACTGGACCTTCGGCAACACCTCGTCGATGAACGGCACGTTCCAGATGCGGACGCCGACCGACGTGCAGTTCAAGACCGGCGACGGCTGGGCGATCATCGTCTCCGAGGACGGCCAGCACTACATCGAGACCTGGCTCGGCTCGAAGACCGGCAGCAACGCCTACCACGCCAACTACGTCGTCGAGAACACCGTCACGGGTGACGGCATCGCCGACGTGCCCGGCGCGCACGAGGGCATCCGCGCCGCCGGCATGTCGCTGATGGGCGGCGTGGTGCAGAAGGCGGACCTCGACGCAGGCCACATCGACCACGCCGTGGCGATGGCGATCTCGACCACCCAGGCCGGCTCCGCCAAGACCCCCTACGTCTGGCCGGCGACCACCGCCGACAGCTTCAGCGGCAGCTACTCCGGCTCGATCCCCCTCGGCTCGCTGTTCGCGATCCCGAAGGACGTCGACCTGACCAAGATCGGCATCACGACCGCCGAGGGCATGGCGCTGGCCAAGGCCTACCAGAACTACGGCGGCTACGTCACCGACACCGCCGGCCCGAACACGCTCCAGCTCGCCTACCTCGAGAAGGGCGTGAGCCAGACCCAGGTCGACAACCTGTTCAAGGACATGGCCGCCATCCGCTCGCATATCGAGCTGGTGACGAACAACACCGCCGCGACCCCGGCGGGCGGCGGCGACCACAGCGTGCCGAGCACGCCGGTCACGACGACGCCGGTCACCACCGCGCCGGTCACGACGCCGTCCACCACGCCCGTGACGACGCCCGTCGCCACCCCGTCGACCGGCGGCACCGCGCAGCCGAGCGTCAGCCTCGGCAGCGGCTCCGACCAGCTGCTGCTGAAGATCAGCCAGGACGCCTATAACGGCAACGCGCAGTACACCATCTCGGTGGACGGCAAGCAGATCGGCGGCGTGCAGACCGCGAAGTCCCTGCACGGCGCCGGCCAGTCCGACCTGATCTCGGTGCGCGGCGACTGGGGCCAGGGCGACCACGACGTGGCGGTCAAGTTCCTGAACGACGCCTGGGGCGGGACCGACGCGAAGGACCGCAACCTCTACGTCGACAGCGCCAGCTACCACGGCCAGGACGTCCCGAGCGCCCACATCACCTTGGCCGATAACGGCGCCAAGCACTTCACCTTCCACGACTACCTCGTCTGAAGCGCGTGACGCCCCGCCCGCCGCCCGGCGGGCGGGGTTCCCCCGCGTCCCTCTCGCATCCGCTGCGCCGCCTGCCCCGATCCGGGCCCGTTGCCGCGCGCCGCCGAACGGAGCCCGACCACCCCGTGACATCCTTCGCTTCCCGCCTTCCCGGCACCGGCGCCGTCCGGCGCGCCCGCGACGCCGCCCAGAGGCTCGCCGCACCGGCCCTGCACCGGGTGCGCGACACCTTCGCCTCTCCCGGCGCGACCCAGACCGACGAAGCGGGCAAGCTCCAAGAGGACGACCTTCGCCAGGACGACCTTCGCCATGACGGCCTCAAGCAGGACGCGCTGACGGCCTTCGGCCTCGGCCGGTCCCGGGCCGCCTCGGCGCCGCCGATGGTGGCGGCCCTGGCGCGGCTGCGCCACGTCGTCCTCGGCGTCGCCGTGCTCAGCGGCGCGGTCAACCTGCTGGCGCTCGCCGGCTCGTTCTACATGCTCGAAGTCTACGACCGGGTGATCCCGAGCCGCAGCGTGCCGACGCTGGTGGGCCTGAGCCTGATCGTGCTGGTGCTCTATCTCGGCCAGGGCTACTTCGACCTGATCCGCTCGCGCCTGCTCCTGCGCGCGGGCCGCGCCTTCGACGAATCCCTGAGCCGGCAGGTCTTCCGCGCCGTCGTCACCCTGCCCTTGCGCGGGCGGGCGGAAGCCGACGGCCTGCGCCCGATGCGCGACCTCGACCAGATCCGCGGGGCGCTCGCCGGCGGCGGGCCCGGCGCGCTGTTCGACCTGCCCTGGATCCCGGTCTATCTCGGCCTGCTCTTCGCCTTCCACGTCTGGATCGGGCTGACCGCGCTCCTCGGCGCCCTGGCCCTCGTCGGCCTGACGATCCTCGCCGAGATCCTGACCCGCCACCAGGCCCGCGACGCCCGCGAGTCCTCCGCCGCCCGCAGCTTCGTCGCCGAGGCGAGCCGGCGCAACGCCGAGACCGTGCGCGCGATGGGCATGGAGCCCGACCTCGCCGGCCTGTGGACCAAGGTCAACGCCGCCTCGCACGCCACGCAGGAGCGCACCGCCGAGATCACGGGGGCGATCCACAACACCTCGAAGGTGCTGCGGGTGGTGCTGCAATCGGCGGTGCTCGGCGTCGGCGCCTTCCTGGTGATCCGCCAGGAAGCCACGGCGGGCGTCATCATCGCCGGCTCGATCCTGAGCGCCCGGGCGCTGGCGCCGATCGACCAGGCCATCGGCTACTGGAAGACCTTCTCCGCCGCCCGCGAGTGCTGGCGCCATCTCGGCAGCGCCCTCGCGGCCGCGGGCCCCGAGCCGGAGGGGCTGACCCTGCCGGCGCCGCGCGACAGCCTCACCGTCGAGCAGGCGAGCGTCGGCCCGCCCGGAGGGCAGCGGCTCACCGCCCTCGACGTCAGCCTGACGCTCCGGCCGGGGCAGGGGCTCGGCATCGTCGGCCACAGCGCCTCCGGCAAGTCGTCGCTCGCGCGCCTCCTCGTCGGGATCTGGCCCGCCGACCGCGGCGCGGTGCGCCTCGACGGCGCCCGCCTCGACCAGTGGCGCCCGCAGGATCTCGGCCGCCATGTCGGCTACCTGCCGCAGGAGGTCGAGCTGTTTCCCGGCACGGTGGCGGCCAACATCGCGCGCTTCCGGCCGGGCGCCGAGGCCGAGGCCATCATCGCGGCGGCCAGGGCCGCGCGGGTCCACGACCTGATCCTCGCCCTGCCGGACGGCTACCAGACCCAGATCGGCGAGCGCGGCGCGCTGCTCTCCGCCGGCCAGCGCCAGCGCCTGGCGCTCGCCCGCGCCCTCTACGGCGAGCCCTTCCTGGTGGTGCTCGACGAGCCCAACTCGAACCTCGACCAGGAGGGCGAGGCGGCGCTCACCGAGGCGATCGCCGGGGTGCGGGCGCGCGGCGGCATCGTGGTGGTGATCGCCCACCGGCCGAGCGCGCTCGCGGCGGTCGACCAGGTGATGGTGATGGCCCATGGCCGCGTCCAGGCGCTCGGCCCCCGCGACGAGGTGCTGCCCGCCCTCAACCGGCCGCGCCCGATGCAGCCGATGCAGGCCGGCTCGGCGAGCTTCGCGCCCGGCTTCTCCCTCAAGGTCGCCCAGGGAGGGCGCGCGTGATGAATCCGATCGCTCCCGAGACGCAAGCCTCGATCCGCCGTCATCTCCTCGCCGGCGCGGTCGGCGGCCTCCTCCTGTTCGTCGGCGCCGGCGGCTGGGCCGCGCTCGCCGAGTTCTCCGGCGCCGTCGTCACTGCCGGCTCGCTCGTGGTCGAATCCGACGTCAAGAAGGTGCAGCACCCGACCGGCGGCGTCGTCGGCGAATTGCGCGTCAAGAACGGCGACCGGGTCGCCGCCGGCGACGTGTTGCTTCGCCTCGACGAGACGGTGCTGCAAGCGAACCTCGCCATCGTCACCCGCTCGATCGACGAATCGACCGCGCGGCGCGCCCGCCTCGAGGCCGAGCGCGACGGCACCGACGACGTCGCCTTTCCGGGCGAGCTGATCGGGCGGGCCGCCGATCCGGTCGTGGCCGGGCTGATGAACGGCGAACGCCGCCTGTTCCAGACGAGGGGGAGCGCCCGCGAGGGCCAGAAGTCCCAGCTCGCCGAGCGCGTCGGGCAGCTCGCCGAGCAGATCCGCGGCCTCGACGAGCAGATCGCCGCCAAGGCCCGGGAGATCGTCCTGATCGAGCGGGAGCTCGGCGGGGTGCGCGACCTGTGGGAGAAGAAGCTGGTGCCGATCCAGCGGGTGAGCGCCCTCGAGCGCGACCTCGCCCGACTGGAGGGGGAGAAGGGGACGCTGGTCTCCACCATCGCCCAGGTCCGCGGCCGCATCACCGAGACGCGGCTGCAGATCCTGCAGATCGACCAGGACCTGCGCACCGAGGTCGGCAAGGAGCTGGCCGAGATCCGCAGCAAGACGTCGGAATACGCCGAGCGGCGCATCGCCGCCGAGGATCAGTTGAAGCGCGTCGAGATCCGGGCGCCGCAGGACGGCCTCGTCCACCAGCTCGCGGTCCACACGGTGGGCGGCGTCGTGGCGCCCGGCGCCGAGATCATGCAGATCGTGCCGACCGCCGACCACCTGACCGTCGAGGCCAAGCTCGCGCCGCAGGACATCGACCAGGTCCATGTCGGCCAGGCCGCCACCTTGCGGTTCTCGGCCTTCAACCAGCGTACCACGCCGGTGATCATGGGTACGGTCTCGCGGATCTCCCCCGATCTCACCACCGATCCGCGCACCGGCCAGAGCGCCTACACCACCCGGGTCGCGGTGGCGGAATCCGAGCTGAAGCGCCTCGGCACGGTGCGGCTCACCCCCGGCATGCCGGTCGAGGCCTTCATCCAGACGCAGTCGCGCACGGTGATGAGCTTCTTCGTCAAGCCGCTCTCCGACCAGGTCGCCCGGGCCTTCCGGGAGAAGTGAGCGACAGGGCCCGCCCCCGGATGGGGGGCGGGCCCTCAATGTTCCTTAGCCGCCGATGGCGCCGGAGGCGCCGACAACGGCCACCATCAGCCCGCAGGCCAGGACGCCGATCATCGCGTAGGTGATGGTCTTGAGCATCGAGGATCTCGCTGTGCCGGGTTGGTCGATGCCCGCCGCGGACCGCCCGCGCGGCCGGCGGGCGGCTCCAGGGTCAAACGACGGACGCTGCGGAAAGTTCACTGCACTGCATCAATCCCGGTGCCCCGATTGAGACGGGGGCGTCGGGATGTGCGCCGGCGCACCTCACCCGCTCCTGGGCCGAGCGGTGTCTGTGCCCCCGCCGCCACGCTCCCCGAAATCCCTGTGCGCCGCCCCCCGACGCCGCTTGAGGCAACGCCCCGTTGAGTGCGACCGCGGCAGGATGGCCGTCTGGCCGCAGCGGGAGTTCGGATGGGTATCGAGGGGTTCGTCGTCGACGGCCTGACGCAGGCGGCGCAGCGGCGGGCGGCGGATCCGCGGGCCTCGGCCTGGGTGTCGGCCAATGCGGGGGCGGGCAAGACCAAGGTGCTCACCGACCGGGTGGTGCGCCTGCTGCTGCACGGCGCGGCCCCGGCGAAGATCCTCTGCCTCACCTTCACCAAGGCTGCGGCCGCCAACATGGCGATCCGGGTGTTCGAGCGGCTCGGCCGCTGGGTCACCCTCGACGAGGCGGCGCTCCGAGAGGAACTGACCGCGCTGGAGGGCGAGGCGCCGGACGGCGCCACCTTGCGCCGGGCGCGGCGCCTGTTCGCCCGGGCGGTCGAGACGCCGGGCGGGCTCAAGATCGAGACGCTGCACGCGCTCTGCGAGCGCCTGCTCCACCTCGTGCCGTTCGAGGCCAACGTGCCGGCCCGCTTCGTCGTGCTGGACGAGGCCCAGACCCGCGAGGCGATCGACCGGACCATCGACAACGTGCTCGCCGACGCGGTCGACACGCACCACCCGGATCTAGCCGCGGCGCTGAGCCTGGTCGCTCCCGAGGCGGCGGGCGAGGCCTTGCGCCGGGCGATGACGGCGGCGGTGCAGCATCGCGGCTTGATCGGTCATCCGGATGGGCTGCCGGCCCGCCTCGACGCCCTGCGCGGAGCCCTCGGGCTCGCCCCCGGCGAGACCCTGGGGGCGATCGAGGCGCGGATGCTGGAGGGCGGGCCCGACCTCGCCGGATTGATCGAGGCCCTGCGCACGGGCAAGGCCACCGACGAGAAGCGCGCCGACGCCCTGGCGCTGGCCCTCGCCGCCTCCGGCCCGGCCCGGCTGACGCTCCTGCTCGCGGCCTTCTTCAAGGACGAGGGCGAGGGCGACGCCTATGCGGCTTCGTCGCTCGGCACCAAGGCGGTGCCGGCGGCAGCCAAGGAGGCCCTCCTCGCCGAGCAGGCGCGGCTGGCGGACCTGCGCGACCGCCTCAAGGCGGCCCGGGCCTATGCTCGCACCGAGGCCCTGTTCACGCTGGCGGCCGAGATCCACCGCCGGATGGAGGCGCAGAAAGCGCGCCTCGGCGCCCTCGATTTCGACGACCTGATCCACAAGACGCTGGACCTGCTGACCCGGGTCGATTCGGCCTGGGTGCTGTACAAGCTCGACCGCGGCGTCGACCACGTGCTGATCGACGAGGCGCAGGACACCAACCCGCAGCAATGGGAGATCCTGCGCCGGATCACCGAGGATTTCTGCGCCGGCGAAGGCGCCCGCGAGGCGGGTAACGGGCTGTCCCGCACGCGCTTCGCCGTCGGCGACCCGAAGCAGTCGATCTACAGCTTTCAAGGAGCCGCGCCGGAAGAGTTCGAGACCACGCGGCGGGCCTGGCGGCGCGACGCGGAAGGGGCGGGCCTGCCCTTCGCCGATGTCGGCCTCACCCTGTCGTTCCGCTCGGCGATCGGCGTGCTGCGGGCGGTCGATGCGACCTTCGGGATCGAGGACCATTACCGCGGCCTGTCCTTCGGCGACGCGGCGGTCGGCACCGTGCACTCCACCGCCCGGGTGCGGGCGCCGGGCCAGGTCGAGCTGTGGCCGGTCGAGCGGCCGAGCGCCGAGGAGGAGCCCGACGCCTGGACCCACCCGGTCGACGCGATCGAGGCCGGCGCGCCGGCGCTCGTCGCGGCGCGCCGGGTCGCGAAGGCGGTGCGGCTCTGGACCACCGCGGGCGACGAATCCGGCCGGGTCTGGCGGCCGGGCGAGGTCCTGATCCTGGTGCGCAAGCGCTCGGCGGCCTTCGAGGGGGTGATCCGGGCGCTCAAGGCCGAGGGCGTGCCGGTGGCGGGCCAGGACCGCCTCGACATCGCCGCCCATATCGCGGTCCTCGACCTCGTCGCGGCGGGCCGCGCCGCCCTGCTGCCGCAGGACGACCTAACCCTCGCGACCGCCCTCAAGACGCCGCTCGTCGGCCTCACCGACGACGACCTCGTCGGCATCGCGGCCGGCCGCGACCCGGCCGAGTCGCTGGTCGCGGCCCTGCGCCGCCGGGCGGAGGCCGGCGACCCGGCGGCCCTGCGCGGCGTCACGGCGCTCGACGGCTGGGCGGCGCTCGCCCGGGCGCACGGGCCGTTCGGCTTCTACGCCGAGCTGCTCGGCCCCCGCGGCGGCCGGGCGCTGCTGGTGCAGCGCCTCGGCGGCGAGGCGGGCGACGCCATCGACGTCTTTCTCACGGCGGCGGCCCAGGCCGAGGCGGGGCCCGACGCGCCCTCTCTCACCGGATTCCTGTCCCGCTACGCCCCGAGCGGCGGGCGCGATGCCGGCGGCCATACGGTGAAGCGCGACCTCGATTCCGCCCGCGACGAGGTGCGGGTGATGACGGTGCACGGCGCCAAGGGGCTGGAGGCGCCGCTGGTGCTGGTGCTCGACGGCTGCGACGCGCTCGGCCGCGACCCGCCGCTGATCCCGATGCGGCTGTCCGACGGCAGCACCGTGCCGGTCTGGTCGAGCGCCAAGGCCTATGACTCTCCGGCGGTCGGGACCGCCCGCGACGCGCTGCACGCCAAGGCCGGCGAGGAGCACAACCGCCTGCTCTACGTCGCGATGACCCGGGCCAAGGACCGGCTGGTGGTCGCGCCGTACGCGAACAACGACAAGGAGACGCCGGCCGAGGCCTGGTGCGAGATGATCCGCCGCGGCCTCGTCGCGTCCTTCGGCGGCGTCGAGGTGGCGGAGATGCCCTACGGCCCGGCCGAGAGCTGGCGCGAGGGCGCCGCGCTCCCGGAAGCCCCGGCCACCGCCGTGCCGGCGCCCGCGCCCGAGGCGGTGCCGGACTGGCTGCACCGCCCGGTCGTGCCCGAGGCCGAGCCGCTGCCTCCCTTGCGCCCCTCGGGACTCGGCGCCGCCGACGAGCCGCGCCGCTCGGATGCCCGTTCCAGCGACCCGGCCGCCCGCCGCCGCGGCGTGCTGGTCCACGCCCTGCTGGAGCATCTCCCGAGCCTCGCCCCCGGGCGGCGCCCGAGTGCCGCCGAGGCCTTCGTCGCTGCCCGCGCCCCGGGCCTCGACGCGGCGAGGCGCGCCGCCATCGCCGCGGAGGCTTTGCGGCTCCTCGACGATCCCGACCTCGCGGTGCTGTTCGGCCCGCAGGCGCAGGCCGAGGTGACGCTCGCCGGCAGCGTTTCGGTCGGCGGCGCGTTGCGCCCTGTGCATGGCCGGGTCGACCGGATCGCGGTGACGGAGGAGGCGGTCTGGCTCGTCGACTTCAAGACCGGCCGCCCGCCGGCCCCCGGCGCGCCGACGCCGCGGGGCCAGGCGGCGCAGGTGGCGCTCTACGCCCGCCTCCTCGGCACGATCTATCCCGGGCGCGCCGTGGTGCCGCTCCTGGTCTGGACCGCGGGGCCGGTCCTGCGCCGCCTGACGCCGGAGGAATGCGACGCGGCCCTCGGCGCGCTGGCGTGACCCGAGGTGCGGGAGCACACGGGCAGAGTGGGGATGGCGCGCCCGCCAAGCTTGATCGGCCCCGGTCCGGTTCTTACCTTCACCCTCACGCGAACCGGTCCGCGCCGTCGGCCGGCTTCATGACGAAAGGAATTTGGCGATGGCAACCGTGAAGGTGACCGACGCGAGCTTCGAGCAGGACGTGCTGCAATCGGCGGAGCCCGTCGTGGTCGATTTCTGGGCCGAGTGGTGCGGCCCCTGCCGGGCGATCGGCCCGGCCCTGGAGGAGATCTCCAGCGAGATGAACGGCCGGGTGAAGATCGCCAAGGTCAACGTGGACGAGAACCCGGGCATCGCCTCCCAGTACGGCATCCGCTCGATCCCGACCCTGATGATCTTCAAGGGCGGCGAGCTCGCCGGCCAGAAGGTCGGCGCCGCCCCGAAGGGCGACCTGTTCCGCTGGATCCAGGCCAGCGCCTGAGCCATTCAGGCTGATCGACGAATGATGAGCCCGGCCACGAGGCCGGGCTTTCTCATGTCTGGATGGTGGAGGCCGTTCGTCGAATGACGAAGCGGCTCCCCACGCTCAGGGTCATCCCGGGGCTCGGCGTCGCCGAGAACCCGGGATCCATAACCGCTGACGTCACAGAACGAGGTGGGGGGCGTTCCGCTTCATCCTGAACCGTCGGCGGTTATGGATCCCGGGTTCCGCTGCGCGGCACCGGGATGACGCGGAGGGTGGGATAATGCCGGAGGCCAACGAACAGCGCCTCACCCCCGCCGCAGCAACTGCAATGGGCTCCCCGGCCCATACGCCACCCAGATCGCCTCGCAGGCCGCCTGCTTGTCGCTCCGCAAGCGGCCGTCGAGGTCGTCGAGAGCGGCCTGGAGGCGAACGGAACGGGGCTTCTGGAAGAAGTCGGCGTGGTTGAGCTGGACCTGCGACGAGAAGGCCCGGAAATGCTCGGCATCGATCCGCAGGCCGTCGCAGCGGCGGCTGGCGAGGTCCGCCTCGATGCCGGAGAGGAGCACCGGATCCTGGGGCGACACCTGCTCCCGGTGCGGCTGAGCGGTGAAGCAGAAAGCTGCCCAAGCGGCAGCGACGATGAGAGGCCGGATAATCATGGCAGCGCTCGTGCAAGGGCACGGGGTGATCCTGCGCCGGAAAATCGTCGGTGCCGACCTGCGTTCCCGCTCCTGGGCTCCGTCATGTGCGCGAGCGCACGAAGCGCCGAGGGCCAAATCAGCCCGCCCGGCCGTCCAGAGGCAGCCAGGACGCCACGGCGTCGAGCACCGCCGCCACCGCGTCGGGATGGTTCATCAGCCAGGTGTGATGGGCCGTGACGGCGTGCCAGCGCTCGCCGGCGCCGAACCGCGCGCTCTCCACGCTGACCAGGCCGTCATGCGGCCGCGGGATGCGGCCGCGGAAGACCGGGATCAGCGCCCGCGTGCCGGCGATCGCGGCCATCGGGCAGGCCGGCACCGGGATCGCCCCGGCCGCGTCGGTGCGCAGGTCGCCGAGCGCCGGGCCGAACACGGCGCGTCCGAGCCGGAAGGCCGACACGCGATCGGCCGCCTCGCTGCCGCGGTTCGGCGTGCCCAGCATCGCGAGTCCGGCCGCCAGGGCGGGGTTCGCCGCCGCGAGGTGCCGGGCGACGAGGCCGCCCATGGAATGCCCGACGAGGACGATCGGGGCGCCGGCCCGGGCCCGGATCGCCGCGACCGCGGGCTCAAGGTGTGCGGCGCAGGCCGCGAGCCCGAGGCGGCGGGAGGGGTAACCGAGGGTCTCGACCCGGTGGCCGGAAGCGGCGAGGCGGGAGGCGAGCCGCGCCATGCTGCGCCGCGTGCGTCCGAGGCCGTGCAGGAGCACCACGGTCATGTGCGATAGGGAACGGTGCGGCATCGCCGGAACCGCCGCTTCGCTTGAGGATTCATCGGGGATGGGGAGTGGTGGGCGCACTAGGGCTCGAACCTAGGACCCGCTGATTAAGAGTCAGCTGCTCTACCAACTGAGCTATGCGCCCGTCGCTCGCGAGAGCGAAAGGGGAACGGCCACCAACCGTTCCTATGGTGCCGGCAACCCCGGGGGTTTCCGGTTCAAGTTACCGCAAGAGTAACCTGAGATCTTGTGGTGGGCGCACTAGGGCTCGAACCTAGGACCCGCTGATTAAGAGTCAGCTGCTCTACCAACTGAGCTATGCGCCCGCTCTCACAAGAGCGCCTCCGGGGAAGCCACCAAACCGCCCCGGCGGTGAGGGTCGTTTAAGGGGCCGGCGGCGGGCTGTCCAGCCCCGATGCCGCCGACCCGTCGATTTTTTGCCGGCGCCTTTTACTCCGCAGCGGCGTGCTGGGCGTGCAGGCGGCTGGCGCCGGCCATCAGCTTGTTCAGCGCGGCGAGATAGGCCTTGGCCGAGGCGACCAGGGTGTCCGGATCGGCGCCGCGGGCAGTGACGATGCGGTCGTCCTGGCGCAGGCGCACCGAGACGTCGGCCTGGGCGTCGCTGCCGCCGGTCACCGCGTGGACGTCGTAGAGCTCCAGCGAGGCCTCGTGCGGCACCAGCGCCTGGATGGCATTGAACACCGCGTCGACCGGGCCGTTGCCGTCGACCTCCTCGGTGACGATCTTGCCCTCGATGTCGAGCTTCATCGTCGCGCGCTGCGGGCCGCGGGTGCCGGCGACCACGGTGAGCGAGACCAGCCGGATGCGGTCGTGCGCGGTGGCCAGGTTCTCGTCGACCAGCGCCTCGATGTCCTCGTCGTAGACGTGCTTCTTGCGGTCGGCCAGCGCCTTGAACCGCTCGAAGGCGTCCTGGAACTGGTTGTCGGACAGCCGGTAGCCCATGTCGTCGAGCTTGGAGCGGAAGGCCGCGCGGCCCGAATGCTTGCCCATCACCAGCGAGGTCTTGTGCACGCCGACCGATTCCGGCGTCATGATCTCGTAGGTGGTCTGGTTCTTGAGCATCCCGTCCTGGTGGATGCCGCTCTCGTGGGCGAAGGCGTTCCGGCCGACGATCGCCTTGTTGTACTGGACCGGGAAGTGGGTGGCGCCGGCCACCAGCTTCGAGGCGCGCACGAGCTGCGTGGTGTCGATGGAGGTCTCGTAGGGCAGCACGTCGGCGCGGGTCTTGATCGCCATCACGATCTCCTCCAGCGCGGCGTTGCCGGCCCGCTCGCCGATGCCGTTGATGGTGCACTCGATCTGGCGCGCGCCGCCCTCGAGGCCGGCCAGAGAGTTCGCCACCGCCAAGCCTAAGTCGTTGTGGCAATGGACGGAGAACACCGCCTTGTCGGAGTTCGGCACCCGCTCGCGCACGTCCCGGAACATCGCCCGGTACTCCTCGGGCGTCGCGTAGCCGACCGTGTCGGGCAGGTTGATGGTGGTGGCGCCCATCCGGATCGCCGCCTCGACGCAGCGGCACAGGTAGTCGATCGGGGTGCGGGTCGCGTCCATCGCCGACCACTCGACGTCCTCGACGAGGTCGCGGGCCTGGGCCACGGTGGTCAGGATGATCTCCAGGACCTCGTCCTCGGTCTTGCGCATCTGGTGCGCCAGATGGATCGGCGAGGTCGACACGAAGGTGTGGATGCGCCCGCGCTTGGCAAAGCGCACCGCCTCGCCGGCCCGGGCGATGTCGGCGGGAATCGCACGCGCCAGCCCCGCGATCACCGCGGACTTCGAGCGCCGGGCGATCTCGGCCACCGCCTCGAAATCGCCGTTGGAGGCGATCGGGAAGCCGGCCTCGATGATGTCGACGCCCATCGCGTCGAGCATCTCGGCCACCGCCAGCTTCTCCTCCAGGGTCATCGTGGCGCCGGGGCATTGCTCGCCGTCGCGCAGGGTGGTGTCGAAGATCAGCACGCGCTCGGCCGGGGAGGGGGTGCGGGCGGTGTGGTCGGTCATGGTCTGGAATCCTGGTTCGCCCGGGATCAGGGGTCGCGCGGGCGCGGCATTCGGGAAGGTGTCTCGCGGGACGGTGTCTCGGTCCTCAAGCTCCCCCAAGGGCCCAGGCGCATGCCCGGACGGCCCTCAGGGGCTGATAAGGAGGAGAAGGCCGCCGAGGAGGAGCGCGCGCGCTCGCGCCGCCGAAAGGGCGGTCGTCGGAAGCGTCAGCGGGGAGCCGGCATGAGCCACGGCTCGCGTCTCCTGAAGGGTGTGAACCCGGTGCGAGGGACGCCTGTGTACCGGCCTGCGGACCCGATGACAAGCCGTCGCAGACGTGGGCCCGTCCCGTGATTGACCGCCCCGCCGGTGCTTGCCACAAGCTTGGCCGCAAGTGCTCACGTCAAGCACGTGCTCACGTCAGGATGGAGCTGCCCCGTGTCGTATCGGAAGCCCGGGCTCGCCCTCGCGGCCCTTCTCGCCCTTACCGCCTGCCAGTCGAAGCCGGCCGTCCCGCCGCCGGCCGCGCTCGGCCCGGTCGCCGCACTTCCCGCCGGCGCGCTGCCCGCCGGCACCGGCTGCGGCCCGGCCATCGCCCGCACCCAGGCCGTCGTCGAGAGCGACGTCGCCACCGGCAACCTCAACGTCCCGGTCGGCAAGCGCTTCTCGGCCGATCTCGCCAACGCGTCGAGCGCCTGCGCGGCCGGCCGGGACGGCGAGGCGATGCGCCTGCTGGCGGCGGCGAAGGCCCGCTACGGCTACCCGTAGGGTCTTTCGAGACTGTTTAATTGGACCCTGCAGAATCGGCACCCTCCGAGTCATTCCGGGCTCCGCTGCGCGGCCCCGGAATGACATGCAGGGTGTCAACTCTGTGGGCTCCGATCAAACAGGCTCTCAACCAAGCGTCCCACGCGAGGCCTGGTCGAGGTCCTCGACCAGGTCCTCGGCCTCCTCCAGCCCGGCATTGAACCGGAACATCACGCCCTTCGGCAGGCTCTCGGGCGCGCGCCGCGGATGCACCGGCAGCACCAGCGAGACGTGGCCGCCCCAGCTCTCGGCGACCCGAAACAACAGCAGCGCGTCGACGAAGGCGTGGACCCGCTCGGCCGATAGGCCCGGGTCGAAGGCGATCGTGAACAGGCTGTTGCCGGCGTCGAAATACTGCCGGAAGCGGGCGTGGTACGGGCTGTCCTCGCGGATGGGACTGAGAATCTCTGCGGTGAAGGGCCGGCTCTCGAACCACCGCATCAGGCCTGCGGCGGTGGCGGCGTGCCGGTCCAGGCGCTCGTGTGCGCTGTCGACCCGGTGGAGCAGGCGGGTGCAGGTCTGGGGCGAGACCGCGCCGTGGCCGCTGATCCGGAGTTGCCGGCGCAGGCGGGCGAGGTCGCCCTCGTCGCGCGCCACCACGATGCCGCTCGGCGTGTCGCCGTAGCCGCCCTCGTACTTCGTCGTCGCCTGGATCGCGAGGTCGATGCCGTGGTCGAGCGGCCGGAAGCGCACGTGGCTCGCCCAGGTGTTGTCCATCACGGTGCGGATGCCGGCCCGCCGCGCCTCGGCGACGATGCCGGCGATGTCCGGGATCTCGAAGGTGCCGCTCGCCGGCGCCTCGAGATAGACCATCGTGTCGGTGGGCGCGAAACGCCGGCCCGCCTCCCGGATGAGGGCCCCGATCTCCTCCCCCGAGGCCCCGGCCGGATACGTGAGGAGCGCGGCACGGCCGGTCTCGGACAGGTAGCGCCAGGCCGGGAAGTACAGGGCATCCGGGATCAGCACGGCCTTCGGGGCGAAGGCGTCGAGCGTGATCGCGATCGCCGCGAGGCCCGACGCGCAGACGATCGCGCCGCCGCCGCCGTGCAGTGCCGCGAACTTCGCGCAGACCGCCTCGGCCTCCGGCGAAAGGACGACGCCGTACTCGGCGCCGCCATAGGCCGCACGGCCCGCCGCGTCGGCCTGCTCGTAGTCGCCGAGGCTGTCGAAGCCGACGCTGCTCTGCCCGAGCGAGCCGAGATCGGAGAAGGCCCGGGCCCGCCCGAGGCCGCGGGGATTGAGGTGGCCGCGCGAGGCGGCGAGGTCGACGATCGGCGCGTGGATCCGGCGCGTCGCCGGCCGGCACCCGGCGAGGAAGGCCGCGCGCCGCTCGGGCTTGAAGCCGGCCTCGATCGGCGACGGAGCGGGCGGGGAGTGGGACAATGCGGCATCTCCTGCGGGGCGCGGGCGGCGTGTCGTATAGGCCCGTCCCGCCCGGTCCGCCACGCCGCTCGCATCCATCGGCGGCCCGCCGGGAACGTCCGGCGCCGCCGGCGGTTCGGGTTCTCGGCCGTGCACAATCTCTCGCACCGCCCGACAGGAGCCCGGCCGCGCCGATGCAATCCCCGCCCGACAACCTCGACGCCCACGCCTTGGGCCGCGCCGCGCCCGAGAAGGGCCTCGCCCGCGAGGCCTGCCCCTATGCCGAGGGCACCGCGGCGCGGGAGCGCTGGCTGTCCGGCTACGACGAGGCCGTGGCGGCAGGCGTCGCGCCCGTGACCGGCGGCCTCAAGCGCGAACCGGGCCGCTGATCCCCCGCATGGACGCGCGCAATCCGGTCCGTCCCGGCCTCGACCGCAAGGCGGTCGGCGCCGTGGTGCTCGGCAACGCCCTCGAATTCTACGACTTCACCGTCTACGCCTTCTTCGCCAAGGCGATCGGCGCGGCATTCTTCCCGGCCTCCGACGCGAGCCACAGCCTGCTCGCCTCGCTCGCCCTGTTCGGCGTCGGCTACGTCATGCGGCCGATCGGCGGCGCGCTGATCGGGGCGCTCGCCGACCGGGCCGGGCGCAAGCCCGCCATGCTCGTCACCATCGCCCTGATGGCGGTCGGCATGCTGATGCTCGCCGCCTGCCCGGGCTACGCGCAGATCGGCGGATGGGCGCAAGCCATCGTCATCGCCGGCCGGCTGATCCAGGGCCTGGCGCTGGGCGGCGAGGTCGGCCCCTCGACCGCCTACCTGCTGGAGGCGGCGCCGCCGGAACACCGCGGCTTCGTCACCAGCTGGCAGATCGCCAGCCAGGGCTGCGCGGCCCTGTTCGCCGGCCTGCTCGCGACGAGCCTGGCCCTCGTCGTCGGCGACGCCGCGATGGCGGAATGGGGCTGGCGGGTGATGTTCCTCGTCGGCCTCGCGGTGGTGCCGGTCGGCCTCGTCATCCGCAGCCACCTGCCGGAGACCGCGGGCGCCGCCGAGGACCCGGACGCCGCCGCCTCGACCGGGGCGGTGATCGGCCGGTTGCTTCGCGAGCACGGCCGCCTGCTCGGGCTGACCTTCCTGGTCATTGCCGCCTCGACGGTCTCGAACGCCGTCGGCACCAACATGCCGGTCTATGCCGGCGCGACTCTGGGACTATCCGAGTCCGCCGCGACCGCGGTGCCGATCGCGCTCGGCCTCGCCTCGGTCGCCTTCCCGCTGCTCGGCGGCTTCCTCGCCGACCGCTACGGCCGGCGGCCGGTGATGATCTGGCCCCGCGCCCTGATCCTGCTCCTGGCAATTCCCGCCTTCGCCTGGCTCCTGCGGGCACCGGGACCGGCGGCGGTCTACGCCGTGACCTTCCTGCTCTCGGCCCTGTCCTCGATCAACGCGGCGGCGATCATCGTCGGCATCCCGGAATCGCTGCCGCGGGCGGTGCGCAGCTCGGGGCTTGCCATCGTGTATGCGCTCGCGGTCTCGGTGTTCGGCGGCAGCACCAACTACGTCATCAACTGGCTGATCGCGGCCACCGGCGACCGGATGGCGCCGGCCTACTACCTCGCCGCCTTCAGCCTGATCGGCACGGTGGCGGCGTGGTTATTGCCGGAGACGCGGGGGCGGGACCTGGAAGAGGGAAGTAGACGCTCAGGGTCTGCTTGAGTGTGTCGCCTGAAGCTCCACCCTCGATGTCATCCCGGGGCCGCGAAAGCGGAACCCGGGATCCATAACCGCTGATGGTGCCGAACGAGGCGACAAGCGTTCCGCTTCATCCTGCATCGTCAGCGGTTATGGATCCCGGGTTCTCACCTTCGGTGAGCCCCGGGATGACACGGAGGGTGCCAGTTGCGCAAAGGGCCTGCCTGAAATCGTCATAACAGCTGCCGGCCCCGCGCCATTCTCCCGATCACGACCGCCGCCGTCGCGGCCAGCCCCGCGGCGACGCCGGCGCTCGCCAGCGGGTGCAGGGTCGCCCGCGTGTAGGCGCTGGTGCGCATCACCGGGACCGGCGGGTCGCCGCGCTCCTCGCCGGCCCGCACCGGGGCATGGAGGGCGCCGACGGGATCGCGGGGCGGCTCGCCGCGCTTCTGCAGGGCGATGATGGCCGGGGCGAGCTCGTCATAGGCGCCGGGCGCGAATTCCTTGCCCATCACGAACAGCTTGCCGCCGCCGCCGACGAAGACGTCGCGCTGCGGATGCACGGCGGCGTGCAGGATCGCGTTCGCGACCTCCTGCGGCGGGTAGATCGGCGGCGGCAGGGTCGGCTGGCGGTCCATGTAGTTGCGGGCCCGGTTCGGCAGCGGCGTGTCGACGGAGGCGGGCTTCACCAGGGTGACCGAGACCGGGGCGCCCTCGGCGATCAGCTCCATGCGCAGCGTGTCGGTGAACCCCTTCACCGCGTGCTTGGAGGCGGCGTAGAGTCCCTGGAACGGGAAGGCGAGGTCGGATGCGATGCTGCCGACATTGACCAGCGCGCCGCCCCGCTCGCGCAGGTGCTCCGCGGCGACGAGGGAGCCGTTCACCGTGCCCCAGAAATTGGTGCGGATCAGCCGCTCGTGATCCTCCTGGGTGATCGCGCGCAAGGGCCCGTAGACGGTGAGCCCGGCGACGTTGACCCAGGTGTCGAAGCCGCCGAAGGTGGCGATCGCCGTGTCGGCGACCGCCTCGACCTGCGCCCGGTCTCCGACATCGGCGGTGACGGCGACGGCCCGGGCGCCGATCTCCGCGGCCAGCTGCGCGAGCACGTCGCCGCTGCGGGCCGCCAGCACCACACGGGCGCCGCCCTCGGCGGCCATGCGGGCGGTGGCGAGCCCGATCCCGCTCGACGCGCCGGTGATCACGATGACCTGCTCGCGCAGCGGCTTGTGTCGCATCATACTCACCCTGAGTTTCTCGGCCCCGAGGTGACGTGCGAGGGGCGGCAATGTTTCACCCTGTGCGGCTTTCGCGCACCCCGCCCCGCGTCGGAGGCCGAGCCCGCTCCCTTTCGCCCTTGCGCTCGCGGGCAAGCTCCGGCTCCTGTCGCAAAACATTCGGCCGCCGGCCCGGCGGGCGATGCGGGGGATCGGGCGTTTCATGACGGACGCGCCGCCGCCGGGGCCGCGAGAGCAAGGTGACATGAGCAGCAAGACCGCCTCCACCCAGCGCTGGCGCTTCCTCGCCCCCGGCCGGCGCCTGCCGGGGTCGCCCCTGGCCTTCCTCCTCCTCGTCGTCGCGGTGGCGGCGGGCGGCTGGAACACCGTCGAGGGGGCGCGCAGCCGGGCCGAGGCCGAGCGGCTCGGGCGCGTCATGGCGCTGAGCGAGCGGGTGCTGTCGAGCCTGAAGGATCTCGAGACCGGCCAGCGGGGCTTCGTCCTGACCGGCCGCGAGGATTACCTCGATCCCTATACGGCGGCTTTGGCCCGGATCGACGGCGAGCTCGCCGCCCTCGACGGCGTCACCCCCGACCGGGGATTGCGCGAGCGACGCCGGGGCGTGATCGCGGCCGAGACGGATTACGCCGCCCGGGTCGTCGCCGCGCGCCGGGCCGGCGGCCAGGAGGCTGCGCTCGCACTGATCCAGACCGGGGAGGGCAAGCGCACCATGGACGCCGTGCGCGACGTGACGCGGGAGGTCCAGGACCGGGCCGCGGGCGACCTGCGCCGCCTCGCCGCGGCCGATGCCTTTCGCACCCCGCTCCTGCCCCTCGTCACGCTCGCCGCCGCCCTGGCGGCGGTCGGGTTGCTGGCGCGCCTCGCCCTGGTGCGCCGCCGCGAGAGCCAGCGCATGGCCGACCTCCTGGAGAGCGTCCTGGAGAACGCCCCCGTCGGCCTCGGCTTCCTCGACCGCGACCTCAACCTCCGGCACATGAACCGGGCGCTCGGCAACATGAGCGAGCGCGGCTTCGGCGCCGATCTCGGCGCACCGATCTGGGCGCTGCTGCCCTCGCTGCGCGACGCGCTCGGGCCGAAGCTCGCGGCGGCGCGCGACAGCGGGCTCGTCACCGCCAACGTCGCGGTCGCGGTGCCGGCCCCGAGCGCGCCGGGCGGGACCCGGCACTTCGAGGCGAGCTTCTTCCCCCTGCGCCGGCGCGGCCGCGGCCCCGAGGCCGAGCGGGCCGACGGCGTCGGCATCGTCATGGCCGACGTGACCTTAGGGAAAATCGCCGAGCGCCGCCTCGTCGACAGCGAGGAGCGGTTCCGCTCCCTCACCGAGGCGACCTCGGCCATCGTCTGGACCACCACGCCGGACGGCGCCTTCCGGCAGGCCGCCTCGGAATGGACCCGCTTCACCGGCCAGGCGCCCGCCGAGGCCGCCGGCCAGGGCTTCCTGGAGGCGGTCCATCCCGACGACCGGGAGGCGACGCGGGACGCCTGGGAGCGGGCGGTCGCCTCGCGCACGCTCTACGCCATCGAGCACCGGCTGCGCCGCCACGACGGAGTGTGGCGCCACATGGAGGGCCGCGCCGTCCCGATCCTGGAGGAGGACGGGCGGGTGCGCGAATGGGTCGGGGCGCATGCGGACGTCACCGCCCGCAAGGAAGCCGAACTGGCGCTGGAGGCCGCCAAGGAGGCGGCGGAGGAAGCCAACCGCGCCAAGAGCCAGTTCCTCGCCAACATGAGCCATGAATTGCGCACGCCGCTCTCGGCGGTGATCGGCTACGCGGAGATGCTGCAGGAGGAGATGGAGGATCTCGGCGAGGAGAGCCTGCTCGCCGACATGCGCAAGATCGAGGCGAATGCCCGCCACCTCCTCGGCCTGATCAACGACGTGCTCGACCTCTCGAAGATCGAGGCCGAGCGGATGGAGGTCTATGCCGAGGATCTCGACGTCGCCGACACCGTCCGGGAGGTCGCCACCACCGTGGACGCCCTGGTGGAGAAGAAGGGCAACACCCTGACCCTGGCCCTCGGCGATCACCTCGGGCGGGCGCATACCGACGCGACGAAGCTGCGGCAGTGCCTGATCAACCTCCTGAGCAACGCCGCGAAGTTCACGGAGGGCGGCACCATCACGCTGACGGCCGCACGCGAGCACCGGGAGGGCGGCGACCGGCTGGTCTTCACTGTCGTCGATACCGGCATCGGCATGAGCGAGGAGCAGCAGGCCCGGCTGTTCCAGCGCTTCACCCAGGCCGACGCCTCGACCACCCGCCGCTTCGGCGGCACCGGGCTCGGGCTGGCCATCACCCGGGCCTTCGCCCACATGCTCGGCGGCGAGATCACCGTGGCGAGCCGGCTGGCTGAGGGCACCACCTTCACCCTGGACCTGCCGGCGCTCTACGAGGAGCGCGATCCGGCCGAGCCCGCCGGCGAACGCCTGCCCGAGGCGCCGGCCGCCGTCGCGGCCCGGCCCGATCCGGGCTCGAACCTCGTCCTCGTCATCGACGACGATCCGGCGACCCGCGACCTCCTCGCCCGCTTCCTGCGTCGCGACGGGTTCACGGTCGCGACCGCCCCGGACGGCCGCGCGGGGCTGGAGGAGGCGCGGCGCCTGCGCCCCCGCGTCGTCCTCCTCGACGTGACGATGCCGCGGATGGACGGCTGGGCGGTGCTGCGGGCCCTGCGCGCCGACCCGGATTTCGGCGCGACGCCGGTGATCATGGTCACGGTGCTCGACGAGCAGAACCTCGCCTTCTCGCTGGGCGCCACCGACTACCTGCACAAGCCGGTCGAGTGGGGGGCACTCAAGGAGGCGATGGAGCGCTTCCGGCCCGCCATCCACGAGGGCCCGGTCCTGGTGGTCGACGACGACCCGGACGTGCGCGAGCGCATGACCACCATGCTGACCCGCGAGGGCTGGCGGGTGGCGAGCGCCGAGAACGGGCTCGCCGGCCTCGAGGCGGTCGGCGTGCGGAAACCCGGCCTGATCCTCCTCGACCTGATGATGCCGGAGCTCGACGGCTTCGGCTTCCTGCGCGCCTTGCGCGACCGGCCGGACTGGCGCGACATCCCGGTCGTCGTGCTGACCGCCAAGGACGTCACCGCGGAGGACCGCCGCCGCCTCGCCGGCCGGGCCGACCGCATCCTGCCGAAGGCGGGCCTCGGCATGGCCGACCTCGCGGCGACCCTGCGCGGGCTGATGAGCCCGGGGGCGGGGGGCGAGGCGGCGGTGGAGGCGCCGGATCGGGCGGCGGCGCCGTGACGACACGACAGCAGGGTGGTCGAGACGTGTTTCCACCCTCCATCGTCATTCCGGGGCCGCGCAGCGAAGCCCGGAATCCAGAACCGCAGGACGCGCAAAAGGGGGCGGACGGCGTTCCGCTTCGTTCTGCATCACCTGAGTGTCTGGATCCTGGGCTCCGCTACGCGGCCCCGGGATGACCCTGTGAGGTGGAAGCCTGGGCGAGAAGCGATTGACCGGGAATTCGAAGCGTCTGCCCTTTGACCCCGACTGCGAGATCTTCCGACCATGCTCGTCTACGGCGACGTTCGACGCCAGGCCGATCCCGACGACGAGGTCGCCCGCCTCCTCGACGCCGTGGAGACTGCGCGCGGGCTCGGGCCCGGCCTCGCGCGGCATGCCGCGCTGGTAGCGGCGCTGATCGCGGCGGGCGAACTCGTGCAGGGCGTGGCCGACGCGGCGTTCCGGGAGACCGGCCGGGACGCGCACGAGGGCGCGACGGTCCGGCTCACCGGCCTGCTGGTGCGCCTCGCCGAGGCCGTCTGGGCCTCGTGGCGCAGCGGCTTCGCGGTGGACGCGGTTCCCGACCGGGCCGAGCTCGCCCGGGCCTGCGCCGGGCTCGGCCCCGCCCCGCTGGAGATCCGCCTGCCCGAGGGCTTCGCCTTCTACGCCGTTTACCCGGAGGCCTACGCCGCCTCCGCCGCGGCGTCCGGGGGAGGGGCCGGCACGACGGTGATCGGGCTGCGCAGCATCGGGACGAGCCTCGGCGCGATGGTCGCGGCCGGCCTCGGGACGGCCGACCTCGTGACCGTCCGGCCGGTCGGCCATCCGTTCCGGCGCGTCCTGCGCCTGTCGGAGCGCCTGCGCGACCGGTTCGGGGCGGGCGGCGGTGTCGCCGTCGCCGACGAGGGGCCGGGGCTCTCGGGCAGCTCCTTCGGGGCGGTTTTGTGCGAACTGGAGGGACGGGGGATCGCGGCGGACCGCGTCGCGCTCTTCCCGAGCCATGCCGGGGCGCCGGGGCACGCCGCGAGCGAGGAGACGCGCCGGCTCTTCGGGCAGGCCCGGCGCCACGTCCTCACCTTCGACGACCTCGTGCTCCGGGCCGGGCGGCCGGAGCACCGTCTGGAGGCCTGGCTCGCCCCGCTCGTCGGGCCCTTGAGCGCGCCGCTGGACGAGATTTCAGGAGGAGCCTGGCGGGCGCGGTCGTTCGGCGATCGCGCCGCCTGGCCCCCTGCCAACCCGATGCAGGAGCGCCGCAAGTTCCTGGCCCGGACCGCCGGCGGAACCTGGCTCGCCAAGTTCGTCGGCCTCGGGGCGGAGGGCGAGCGGAAGGTCGCGCGCGCTCAGGGCTTGCACGCGGCCGGGTTCACCCCGGAGGTGGCCGGGTTCTGCCACGGCTTCCTGGTCGAGCGCTGGATGGAGGGGGCGACGCCGCTCGCGCCCGGCCGCGTCGACCCGCTGCGCCTCGCCGAGCGGGTCGGCGACTATCTCGGCTTTCGCGCCGCGGCTTTCCCCTGCGCCCACGGTCGCGGCGCCTCCCTCGACGCCCTGTGGGAGATGGCCCGCCACAACGCCGCCGAGGCGCTCGGCGAAGCGGCGGCCCGGGCCGTCGACGGCTGGCGCGACGCCCTTCCGCGGCTCGGCGCGGGGCTGCGCCCGGTCGAGACCGACAACCGGCTGCACCCCTGGGAATGGCTCGTGCAACCGGACGGCACGATCCTGAAGACCGACGCGGTCGACCACCACGCCGCCCACGACCTCGTCGGCTGCCAGGACATCGCCTGGGACCTCGCCGGGGCCGCGATCGAGCTCGGGCTCGTGGGCGCGGCGGGGCAGCGTTTGCGCGCGGTCGTCGCCCGGCGGATCGGCCGCGAGCCGGATCCGGACCTGATCGCCTGGCTGGAGATCGCCTACGCCGCCTTCCAGCTCGGCGCCGCGACGATGGCGGGTCATTCCGCCGAGCCCGAGGAGCGGGCGCGGCTCGACGGCGAGGTCGGGCGCTACCGCCGGCACCTCGCGGCGCGGCTGCGCGTCGCGAGCCCAAGCTGAACCTGTGCCCTATGTCTCCCCCATGATCCTGCTTCGTCATGGCCAGAGCCAGTTCAACCTTCACCATCACGCCACGGGCCTCGATCCCGGCATCGTCGATGCGCCCCTGACGCCGCTCGGCCACGAGCAGGCGGAGGCCGCCGCCCGCGCCCTCGCGGGGGAGGGCCTGCGGCGCATCCTGTGCTCGCCGCTCACCCGCGCGCTCCAGACCGCCGCCCCGGTCGCCGCCCGCCTGGACCTCCCCGTCCTGGTCACGCCGGCGGTGCGGGAGCGCCGGGGCGCGAGCTGCGACGTCGGCACCTGCCGGACCGACCTCGCCCGCGCCTGGCCCCATCTCGACATGAGCCACCTGGACGAGGTCTGGTGGCGCGAGGCCGACGACGAGGACGAGCACGAGCCGGACCACCTGTTCGCGGCGCGCATCGCCGCCTTCGGCACCGGGATGGCCGAGGATCCCGACTGGGCCCACACCCTGGTCGTGTGCCACTTCGGGTTCATCCACGCGGTCACCGGCCGCACTCTCGCCAACGGCGAGTGGGTCCGCTGCCGGATGGACGAGGGCGGGCGGCTGCTGGCGGTGGAGCGCTGACGGTTCAGTTGATCTGGGTCAAGGCGGCGGGGCGGTCGTTCCCGCATTCCCACTCGTATGGCTGGCCGGGGCCGTGACGAGGCGCGGGTTTCTCCTCTCCCCGCGGGCGGGGAGAGGGCTTCGCACCCCTTGTCGGGTGCGAAGCGAGCCCGCAGGGCGAGGGTGAGGGGGTGTTTCCGGATGAGGCTCTTCCGGCACCGCCCCCTCACCCTCGCTCCGGCTTACGCCTCCGCTAGCTCCGTCGACGACAAGGTCGCCGGAGCCCTCTCCCCGCCCGCGGGGAGAGGAGAACCCAGCGCCTTCTCTATCCCGGACAGCATGATCACTTCCTCGCCCGACCGATCGGCCGCGTCCCCGGACCCACGGCCCCACGACACCGCCCTGGTCCTCGCCGGCGGCAACGCCCTCGGGGCCTACCACGCCGGCGGCTACGAGGCGCTGCAGGCCAGCGGGATCGAGCCCGGCTGGATCGTCGGCGCGTCGATCGGCGCGGTCACGGCCGCGATCATCGCCGGCAACGCGCCCGAGCACCGGGTCGAGCGGCTGCGGCAATTCTGGGACGAGGCGACCCAGCACACCGCGCCCAGCGCCACGGAGATGCTCAAGCCGCGCCAAGTCTATAATGGCCTGCACGCGCTCCTGACCCTGGCCTGGGGACGCCCGAACATCTTCCGCCATCGCCTGCCCGGCCTGTGGTCGGCGCTGCCCTGGATGCCGAACGACGTGGCGTTGTTCGACCATTCGCCCCTGCTCGACACCCTCGCGCGGCTCGTCGATTTCGAGCGCCTGAACCGGGGCGACATCCGCGTCACGATCGGCTGCGTCGACGTCACCACCGGCGAGGAGGTCTACTTCGACACCGCGCACCAGATCGTGCGCCCCGAGCACGTCCTGGCCTCGACCGCGATCATCCCAGCCTTCGCGCCGGTGGAGGTGGAGGGCCGCCTGCTCTGCGACGCCGGCTACACCAACAACCTGCCGCTCGACCCGCTCTTTACCGCCGAGCCGCCGCGGGACCTCGTCTGCATCGCCCTCGACCTGTTCGGCCTCGAGGCGCCCCGCCCGGCCTCCCTCGACGCGGTCCTGGAGCGGGCGAACGACCTGATCTTCGCCAGCGCCGGCCGGCGCGCCATCGCCGGGCTGGAGCGGGAATACGCCTTGCGCCAGCAGATCGACCCGCACGGGCCGGCCGTCACGCTGCTGCATCTCGTCCACCGGGCCGAGGCCGACCAGCTCGCGGCCAAGAGCTTCGACTTCTCGCCCTCCTCGATCCGCGACCGCTGGCAGGCCGGCGGCCGCGACGCGAGCCGCGGGGCCGACTGGCTCGCCGCCCGCGCGGAGCCTCGGCGCCGCTTCACCTATACCAAGCTCTGACGGCCTAGATCATCGCTCGTCATCCGGAGGAGGGTGGATCGCGCCGCGCGGCCAGTCCTTTCGGTGATCACCCACGCAATACTGGCGCAACAAACCTCCGCCACACTGCGAGGTGGAAGCTGGAAGTTCGGATTTGTCTCTTATTTGATGTATTGAGCATGCATCATTGTGATGAGACAGGTTCGTTTCCGTACTGTAACAGTAGCGTCGACGTAGCGGTTTCTCCAGTCTCGAGAAGGGTCAACGCGATGACGGTTCAGGCACGGCGCATGGTCGACTTCTTGGAGAGCGCCACGACCGCGTCCGGCGAGGAGATCCGGGCGCATGTCCGGGCGCAGCTCGACAGGCTCGTCTCCGCCCTGAAGGCGGAGGGAGTGGGCGCCCGGCTCGACGCGGCTTGAACCTCAGCCCGCCCGTCGGAACGGATCGGCGACGATCGGCCAGAGCGGGCGGGTGGCCTTCGGCAGGTGCAGGGCAGCAAAGTCCGGATTGGCGCTGCCCGGCACGGCGACGTGGAGGATGCGGTCGGCCCGCGGGGCGAAGCCGGCATTGAAGTGCTGGGCCGACTTGACGAATACCGTGGCGTAATCGGTCAGGCGCACGCCGAACTGCTCGAACACGCTCGGCTGGAAGACCTGGCTGCGCAGGGCGTTGAGCACGATGTGCAGCCCCCCGGCCTCGACCATCACGCAATCGCCCATCGGCTGCTTGCCGTTGCCGTAGGTCTGGACCGCGTCGGGCACGATGCCGACGACGCGCACCGCGAGATCGACCGGATCGCCCGACATCGGACCGGTCTTGCCGCCGATGCGCAGAGGCAGCCGCGCGCCCTCGCCGGCCTCGCGGCAGAGCCGGACCGCAACCGGGTCCCAGAAGCTGCCGATGGCGCAGGCCTTCGCGCCGGCGTCGATGAGGGCGCGCAGCAGGAAGGTCGAATCGCTCGCCGCACCCGCCCCGGCATTGTCGGAGACGTCGGCCAGCACCGTCACGCCCGTCGGCGGGTTGAGCGCCACCCGTACCGCCTCGTCGAGGGTGAGCAGCCGGTCGGTCGTCGCCTCGCGTAAGTCCCACAGCTCGCGGGCCAACGCCTCGGCAGTGGCTTCGGCGAGTTCCGGATTGCCGTCGGTGACCGCCACGACCTTGGCGCCGACATCCGGGATGTCGGCCCAGGGAAAGCCGTGGGCGAGCGAAAGCGACAGGATCCCGTCCCGCCCCTCCGCCGCGCTCATCCGGTCGACGAAGCCCCGGGTCGGCGGGTTGGGCGTGCGCCACACCGCCAGCATCCGGCAATCCGCCACCGCGATTACCGGCCGGGTCCGGCCGGCCTGCGCGTCGACGCAGAGGCGGAAGAGGTCGCGCGCCCGGTCGTCGACGTCGATATGGGGATATTCCTTGTAGGTGAGCAGCACGTCGGCGGCCGCGACGATGCGGTCGGTCAGGTGGCAATGCAGGTCGAGCTCGACGCCGATCGTCACCTCATCCCCGAGGATCGCCCGGGCCGCGGCGACGAGTTCGCCCTCGCAATCGTCCTGGTGGTCGGCGATCATCGCGCCGTGGAGGTTGAACAGGGCGATGTCGACCGGACCGGCCGCCTTGAGGTCGGCGAGGATGCGGTCGCGCAGGCCCTCCCAGACGTCCTGGCGCGTCGGCCCGCCGGGTGGCGCGAAGGCGGCCAGACTCTCCACCACCTCGTAACCGGCGGCCTCCCCCAGCTCGCGCCAGACCCGGAGCGGCCCGGCGAACCAGTGGTCCGAGCGGCGCGAGGCGCCGGTCTCGACGTAGAGGTCGTCCAGGAAGGCGGCGCGCCCGGTCGGGATCGGCGAGAAGGTGTTGGTCTCGGTGCCGAGCGCGGCGATGAAGAGCTTCACGGGTGGTTCTCCTCTGGGAGATCGTTCGACCGGGACTCGTCCGTCAGACCAAGGTATTTCTAATGCTCCGCGTCATCCCGGGGCTCGCCGGAGGCGAGAACCCGGGATCCATAAACGCCGAGGTGGTAGAATGAGACGGAACGCGTTCCGCTTCATCCTGCATCGTCAGCGTTTATGGATCCCGGGTTCCGCTGTCGCGGCCCCGGGATGACGATGACGGGTGTCAGAACTGCTGAAGTTCAGTCCGACGTGGCGTCGCTCACGCCTTCGCCGTCACATGCACTCCCGGCCGCCGCCCGTCGTTCCACTGCCCCTCGATCGCCCGCTCCACCTGCGCGGCAAGCTGGAGCAGCAGTCCGTCCTGGCCCTGGGCCGCCTGGGCCTGGATGCCGAGCGGCAGGCCGTGCTCGTTCCAGGCCAGCGGCATCGAGAGAGCCGGGATGCCGCACAGGTTGGCGAGCGGCGTATAGGCGAAGTTGCGCCACAGGTTCTCGAACCAGTCGTAGACCGACGGATTGTCGCTGATCGTCAGGTACTCGGTCGTGCCGACGCGCGGCGTCGGCTTCGCGGTGATCGGCGTCAGGATGATGTCCCACTCCTCGAAGAAGGCGCCGAAGCCCCGGGCGGTGGTGTTGAACACCGCCTGCATCGCGGTCCGCTCGGCATAGGTCGCGTGGCGCCCGGCCTCCCAGATCCGGATGTTCATCGGCTCGATCAGGTCCTCCGGCGGACGCTCCAGACCCTTGGCGGCGATGAGCGCGTTGATGGTCTGGGCGAAGTTGGTGATGTAGCAGGTGGTCTGGGCCGCGAAGGCGGCCCGGATGTCGACCGCCGGCAGCGCCCACTCGACGTGGTGGCCCAGGCCCTCGAGGAAGCGGCCGATCCGCTCCAGCTCGGCGACGTGCTGGGGCACCGCGCGGTAATCGCCCCATTCGTGCGACAGCGCGATGCGCAGGCGGCCGGGATCGCGCTCGATCAGTGTCGCGTAGGGCTCCGGCGCCGTCCAGTACGGCATGAACTCGCCCGGCGCCCCGCCGCGGCAGAGATCGACGAAGGTCGCAGTATCGCGCACGCTGCGCGACTGACAGCCCTGGATCGACACGACGCTGGTGAGGTCCGAGCCGTAGGGCGCGATCGAGAACACGCCGCGGGAGACTTTCAGCCCGAGATTGCCGTTCACCCCGGCCGGGATGCGGATCGAGCCGCCCCCGTCGGTGGCGTGCGCCATCGGCACCACGCCCGCCGCCACCGCGGCGGCAGATCCCGCCGAGGAGCCGCAGGTGGTGAAGTCGAGGTTCCACGGGTTGCGGGTGACGTAGACCGCCGGATTCTCGGCCGAGCTGCACACGCCGAATTCCGGCGTGGTGGTGCGGCCGACGAGGTTGAGGCCGGCCTGGCGCATCCTGGCCGTGAGGTGGCTGTCGCTCGCCGCGCGGTTGCCGCGCATCAGGAGCGAGCCCATCTCCTGCAGCCGCCCTTTGAGGGTCGGCCCGAGATCTTTCATCAGGAACGGCACGCCGGCGAAGGCGCCGTCGAGGTTGGTGCCGTCCCGGGCCGGGTCCGCGATCGCGTCGTCGAACAGCTCGACCACGGCGCTCGTCGCCGGGTTCGTCAGCGCCACGCCGGCGGCGGCCTGCGCGGCGAGCTCGGCCGCACTCACCTCCCCGGCGCGCACCCGCGCGGCGAGCGCGCAGGCATCGTGCTGGGCCCATTCCTCCCACGTCATGGCGAGGGTCATTGGTGTAATCCTGTTCTCATCACAGTTGTCGTATCAAGACAGAGCGCGTTCCCCTCTCCCGTGTGGGAGAGGGGTTAGGGGTGAGGGTGGAGACGGTGACGAATAAAACTCTGATTGTTCAGCTGTCAGCACCAAGCTCGGCGTTTTACACTGAAGCGTGTCACCCTCACCCCTACCCCTCTCCCGCACGGGAGAGGGGATCCCGCGCTCGATCTTTACTCGGTGACATCAGGCGGACGCCGCCTGAACATGCTCCGCCCCACGCCCGAACTCCCGCCCCGGCGCCGCCTCGATCAGCGCCCGGGTATAGGCAGCCATCGGCCGGGCGAAGACCTCCCCGGTCGGGCCCTCCTCGACGATCCGGCCCCTCTGCATCACGATCAGCCGGTCGCAGATCTGCGCCGCAACCCGCAGATCGTGGGTGATGAACAGGATCGCGAGGTCGAAGCGCCTTTGCACGTCGTCGAGGAGGGCCAGCACCTGGCGCTGCACCGAGACGTCGAGGGCCGAGACCGCCTCGTCGGCGATCAGGATCTCGGGCTCCATCGCGAGGGCCCGGGCAAGGGCGATGCGCTGGCGCTGGCCGCCGGAGAACTGGTGCGGGTAGCGGACGAGGGCCGCAGGGTCGAGCCCGACAAGGCCCATCAGCTCGCGGGCCCGGGCGGTCGCGGCCTCCGGCGTGGCACCGAAATTCACCGGCCCCTCGACGATCGAGGCGCCGACCGTCCGGCGCGGGTTGAGGGAGCGGAACGGGTCCTGGAACACCACCTGGATCTTCTGCCGCAACGGCCTCAAGCGGCGCTCGGGCAGGCGGGCGATGTCGCGGTCGCCGACCATGATCTGCCCGCCGCTCGGGGCGATCAGCCGGGCGATGCAGCGCGCGACCGTGGACTTGCCCGAGCCCGATTCGCCGACGATGCCGACGGTCTCGCCGCGGTGGATGCGAAGCGCCACGTCGGCGGCGGCGTGGACCTCGCGGGTCTTCTTGAACAGGCCGCCGCTGCGATAGGTCTTGGCGAGGGCGGCGGTCTCGAGCGCCAGCGCCCCCGTCACCGGGGGCCTGTGGGCTGGCGTCATCGTCGGCACCGCGGCGATCAGCATCTTCGTGTAGGCGGCTTGCGGGCTGCCCAGCACCTGCGCCGCCGGCCCCTGCTCGACGATGCGGCCGCGCTGCATCACCACCACCCGGTCGGCGATTTCCGCCACCACGCCGAAATCGTGGGTGATGAACAGGACGCCGGTGCCGCGGCGCTCCTGCATCTCGCGGATCAGCCGCAGGATCTGCGCCTGCGTCGTGACGTCGAGCGCCGTCGTCGGCTCGTCGGCGATGAGGAGGGCGGGATCGAGGATGAGGGCGGCGGCGATCATCACCCGCTGGCGCTGCCCGCCGGAGAGCTGGTGCGGATAGGAGGCGTGCATCCGCTCCGGATCGGGCAGGTGCATCGCCTCCAGCATCGCCAGCACCTTGGCGCGGCGCGCCGAAGGGCCGAGGTCGGTGTGGATGCGCAGCACCTCCTCGATCTGGTCGCCGACGGTGAGCACCGGGTTCAGCGCGGTCATCGGCTCCTGGAAGATCATCGCCATCCGGTCGCCGCGCAGGGCCCGCAGGCGCTGCGGGCTCGCCGTCAGCACGTCCTCGCCGAGGAGCCGGATCGCCCCGGCGACGGGCTTCAGGACCCGGGCCAGCAACCCCATCACCGAGAAGGCGGTGACCGACTTGCCCGAGCCCGATTCGCCGACGACGCAGACGATCTCGCCGGGGGCGACCGTGAAGGAGACGCCGTCGACGGCGCGCAGCCGGTCGCCGCCGCCGGGCAGCGCGATGGCGAGGTCCTCGACCTCGAGGACGGGGGAGGGCGCTTCGCTCGTCGGCGCGGTCATCGGCCGGTCATCTTCGGATCGAGGGTGTCGCGCAGGCCGTCGCCCAGCATGTTCACGGCGAGCACCGTCAGGCCGAGGAAGATCCCCGGATACAGGATGTTGTGCGGATAGACCCGGAACAGGTTGCGGCCCTCCGCCATGATGTTGCCCCAGCTCGGCGTCTCCGGCGGGATGCCGATGCCGAGGAAGGAGAGCACCGCCTCGACCAGGATCGCCGAGGCGGCGATGAAGGTGCCCTGCACGATCAGCGGCGCGATCGTGTTCGGCAGGATGTGGCGCGCCATCAAGAGCGGCAGGCGGGTGCCGGCCATGATCGCGGCCTCGACATAGGGTTCCTCCCGCACCGAGAGCACGATCGAGCGCACCAGCCGCACCACCCGGGGGATCTCCGGCACCACGATCGCCGCGATGACCGCCGGCAGTCCGGCCCGGAACAGCGAGACGACCGCGATGGCGAGCAGGATGCCGGGGATCGCCATCAGCCCGTCCATCAGCCGCATGATCGGCCCGTCGAGGGGGCGGATGTACCCGGCCACCAGCCCGAGCAGGAGGCCGACGGCGAGCGAGATCACCGCCACCGAGACGGCGATCAGGAGCGAGACCCGGGCGCCGTAGAGCACGCGGCTGTAGACGTCGCGCCCGAGGCTGTCGGTGCCCATCCGGTGGCGGAAGGTGCCGGTCGTGCCGTCGTCGGCCCGGATCGTGCGCTCGAAGCCCGGCGGGCGGTTGCGGGTCGCCGGGTTGATCGCCGTCGGATCGAGGGTGCCGAGGAACGGGGCGAAGGCCCCGATCAGCGCCATCAGCAGCAGGAAGCCGGCGCCCAGCGCCACGACCGGGTTGCGCAGGAGGCGCGCGGCGAGCGACCGGCCGGGCGGCGGGAGCGCGGCCGAGGGCGCCAGCAGGGTCGGCTCGGCACTCATGACAGGCCCCTCAATGGCGGATCCTCGGGTCGAACAGGCTGTAGGTCAGGTCGATCAGGAGGTTGATGAGGACGTAGACGCCCGAGAACATCAGAATCAGCGCCTGGATCGTCGGGTAGTCGCGGGCGAGCACCGCGTCGACGGTCAGGCGGCCGAGGCCGGGGATGGCGAACACGCTCTCGGTCACCACCACGCCGCCGATGAGGAGCGCGATGCCGATGCCGACGACGGTGACGATCGGCACCGCGGCGTTCTTGAGCGCGTGGCGGAAGAGGATCTTGCGCTCGACCTGGCCCTTGGCCCGGGCGGTGCGGATGTAATCCTCGTTCAGCACCTCCAGCACGCTCGCCCGGGTCATGCGGGCGATGAGCGCGATGTAGACGACCGAGAGGGTCAGCGCCGGCAGGACCAGCCGGTGCAGGTAGCCGCCGAGCCCACCCGAGAGCGGCTGATAGCCCTGGACCGGGAACCAGCCCAGCGTGATCGAGAAGACGTAGATGAGAAGGTAGCCGATCACGAAGACCGGCACCGAGAAGCCGAGGACGGACGCGCCCATCACGATCCGGTCGAGCCAGGACCCGTGCCGGTAGGCCGCCACGACCCCGAGCGGGATCGCGACGCAGACCGCGATCAGCATCGTGGCGGCGGCGAGCGACAGGGTCGGCTCGATCCGCCCGAGGATCAGCTCGCCGATGCTCTTCTTGAAGAAGAACGACTCGCCGAGATTGCCCTGGAGGAGGTTGCCGATCCAGATCGCGAACTGCGCCGGCAGCGGCTGGTCGAGGCCGAGCTGGTGGCGCACCTGCGCGATCTGCTCGCTCGAGGCGTTGTCCCCGGCGATCACCGCCGCCGGGTCGCCGGGCGTGAGCCGCAGCATCAGGAAGACCAGCACCGCGACGATCGCCAGCACCGGGATGGCGGCAAGCAGTCGCCGCAGCACGTAGCCGAGCATCGGCTTATTTCTTCTTCTCGACGTTCCAGAACACCGGCGCCGCGGCGGTCAGGATGCCGGAGATGTTTTTCCGCGCGGCGATCGGAATGTAGAACTGGCCGAGATGGACGTACGGCACGACCTCGCGCCAGCGCAGCTGCACGGCCTCGGCGATCGCCTTCTGCTTGGCCGGATCGACCTCGCGGGCGAAGTCGTCGCGCAGTTTCTCCATCTCCGCGTCGCAGGGCCAGCCGAACGGAGCCTTCTCGCAGCTCATGTTCATGAAGCTCGCCATCACCGGGTTCAGGATGTCGGCCGAGACCCAGGACGTGTTCATCAGGTTCCAGCCGCCCTTGTCGGCCGGATCCTTGCGCACCCGGCGCGCCACCACGGTCTGCCAGTCGGACGACTGCATATCGACCTTGAAGCCGCCCTTCTCGAGCAGCTGCTTGGCCACGGGACCGAGATTGGTCAGGGTCTGCAGGTCGGTCGAGTGCAGGAGGACGATCGGCGTGCCGTCGTAATTCGCCTCCTTCAGGAGCTGCTTCGACTTGGCGAAGTTCGATTCGAGCAGCCCGTCCATCCCCTTCTCGGTGGCGAGCGGCGAGCCGCAGACGAACAGGGCCTTGCAGGTCTTGTAGTAGTCGGGATCGCCCACCACCGCCTGGAGGAAGTCGGTCTGGTTGAGGGCGAAGGTCAGGGCCTGGCGCACCTTCGGGTTGTCGAAGGGCTTGATCAGGTGGTTCGGCCGCATCGCGTATTGAAGGCCCAGCGGATTGTAGTCGACGAGCTGGACGCCGGAATCGCCCTTGAGCAGCGGGATCAGGTCGTAGGCCGGCTGCTCGATCAGGTCGATCTCCCCGGCGAGCAGGGCGTTCACCGCCTGCTGCTGGTCCGAGATCGCCAGCCACTCGACCCGGTCGACCTTGACCACCTTGCCGCCGGCGAGGCCCGAGGCGGGTTCGGAGCGCGGCTTGTAGTCCTTGAACTTGGTGTAGACGATCTTGTCGCCGGGCTTCCACTCGTCGGTCTTCATCACGAAGGGGCCGGAGCCGGTGAAGTCCGAGATCTGCTGGTTCGGGTCGGTCTCGGCGACCCGCTTCGGCATCATGAACGGCACGTTCGAGGACGGCTTGGCGAGGCCGAACAGCAGGAGCCCGGTCGGCGACTTCAGCTTGACGGTGAAGCTTTTCGCGTCGTCGGCGCTCATGCCCTCGACGAAGGTCATCAGCTTCTGGCCCAGCGAATCGCGGGCCGCCCAGCGCTTGATCGAGGCGACGCAATCCTCCGCCGTCACCGGCTTGCCGTCGTGCCACTTGAGGCCGTCGCGCAAGGTGAACGCGTAGGTCAGGTTGTCGGGCGACACCGTGTAGGTGTCCACCATCTGCGGCTTGACCTCGCCCTGTCCGTCGAGCGCGAACAGGGTGTCGTAGATCATGTAGCCGTGGTTGCGGACGATGTAGGCGGTGGTCCAGATCGGGTCGACGATCTTGACGTCCGAATGCATCACCGCCTTGAGCGTCTGCGCCGGCGCGACTCCGGGGGCGAGCAGGGCCGCGGTTGCGGCGACGAGGCCGAGAACGGACCGACGAAACGCCATCAAGTGTGTCTCCTCGCAAGGCGCGCCGAGGGCGGCGCTGCCGTCAGGGGGCGGGCGAGGCTGCCCGCGGCGACCGGGCATGCAATCGACAGACCAGCTTGCCGATTGATGCTGGGAACGACAGATCGATCTGAAAACGCAAGCTCGACGCAAATATCGGGGACAGCAGACGCGCCGCCGCGCAGGTTGTCCCATGAGCAGGCCGGCCCATGGTCCGAACTGCCGCGGACCGTCGCAGGATGCGGGAGGGCGGGCGGGCTGACTACGACGAAATCGTGCGAGGCGTGCACCGTTTTTCGTGGCACTCCCCGGTTGGTCAGGCGCTGACTTGGAGCAGTGCGGCGTCCAGGTCGCGACGCAGGCGCTCGGCGGCGAAGCTCGGCTGGCGGTCGGCCGGGACGCAGAGGTCGAGGGAGGTCTCGACCGGCATCGTGTCGGGGAAGGGCACCGCCACCATCGTGCCGGCGGCGATACCGTCGGCCACGGTGGCGCGGGGCAGCACCCCCAGGGCGCCGGCCTCCACGATGAGCGTGCGCTGGAGGTCGAGGGAGGCGGCCTCGAAGGTCGGCACGATCCGGCACCCGGCCTCCGCCGCCGCCCGGTCGAGATAGGTGCGCACGCCGAAATCCGGGCCCGGCAGCACCCAGCGATAGCGCGCGAGCGCAGCCGGAACGGCGCCGCCCTCCCGCGTCACCGGGTGGTCCGGGGGTGCGATGATGAATTGCGGCAGCCGCACCCGCTTGACCACCGCGATCGCGTCGGAGGCCGGGGCGAAGAAGGTGAGGGCGAGGTCGCAGGACGCGTCCTCGATCGCCCGCACCGCGTCCTTCGCAGTTCCGGTGCGCAGCCGGGCGCGGACATGCGGGTGGCGGGCCGCGAAGGCGGCCAGCACCGGCACGAGGATCGCCGAGGCGATGCCCTCGGCGGCGTGGACGCCGACGAGGCCGCCGCGCAGGCCCTTCAGGTCGTCGATCAGGCGGACGACGTGGTCGAGCTCGTTGATCGTCCGGTCGAGCTTGGCGGCGAGCAGCTCGCCCGCCGCGGTCAGGCGGATGCCGAGGGGACTGCGCTCCAGGAGCGGCGCGTCCATGTAGTATTCGAGCTGCGAGATGTGCCGCGCCAGGACGTTCGGATGGATGTCGAGCTGGGTGGCGGCGTCGCGCAGCGACGTGCAGCGGGTGACGACCGCGAAGTAGTGGAGAGCGACGATCTTCGCCATGCCGGAGAGCCCGTGACCGATGCCGGTCCGCCCTCGTAGGGGAGGGCGGACCGGCGCACGAGGCTTTATCTCTCACGAAGGTCCCACACCGTCATGGTGTGGCTCAGGCCCCGGGATTCGCGTTCGGGATCGTGCCCCGGAGGGCGGCGTAGCTCGTCATCAGGTTGCGATAGTCCGGGATGTGGTCGCCGAGCAGCGTCGCCAGCCCCTCGACGTCCCGGCGCCAGTCGCGGTGCAATTCGCAGGCGACCGCGAACCAGTTCACCAGCTGCACGCCCGCCGCCGACATCCGGTTCCAGGCCCCGTCGCGCACCACCGGGTTGAAGGTGCCGGAGGCGTCGGTGACGGCGAACACCTCGTAGCCCTCCGCGATGGCCGACAGGGCGACGAAGGCGACGCAGACCTCGGTGACGACGCCGGCGATGATCAGCTGCTTGCGGCCGGTCGCCTTCACGGCGGCGACGAAATCGGGGTTGTCCCAGGCGTTGATCTGGCCGGGCCGGGCGATGAACGGCGCGTCCGGGAACTTGGCCTTCAGCTCCGGCATGATCGGGCCGTTCGGGCCCTCCTCGAAGCTGGTGGTGAGGATGGTCGGCAGCTTGAAGTAGGCGGCGAGGTCGGCCACCGCCAGCACGTTGCTCCGGAAGCGGTCGGGGTCGAGGTCGCGCACCAGCGACATCAGGCCGGCCTGGTGATCGACGAGCAGGACGACGGCCTGGTCGAGGTCGAGGCGGGTATAGGGCTTCGTCATGGTCGTCTCCATCGGGGGCGGCCGGTGCGGCGCCGTTTCGATGGAGGGAGTATGTCTGCGGCGTTTCTGGCTGGAAACAGAAACGATGGAAAACGATCGTTTCTGAAATTGCACCGCTCGGCGTCGTAAATAGGTTGGCTCGGCCTCGGCGAACGCCATGACATTCGACGTCAGCAGGAAATCACGCCGTACAAATCGACGTCAGCCCGGCCCCTTTCCCGGACGAATGAAACGAAGTGAAAGGAGATCCGGGAAAGGGGGCGGCTCACGAGCAACTGGTGCCGAAGGTCCGACACGGTGCCGGACCTGGCGCAGGCCGTGATCCTCCCGGACCACGACCCCGTCCGGGCTACCGGTAGAACCCGAGGATCGCCTTGGTCTCCAGGTACTCTTCCAGGCCCTCGCGGCCGTATTCGCGGCCGTTGCCCGAGCGCTTGTAGCCGCCGAACGGCGCGGCCGGGTCCCAGTCCGGCGCGTTGAGGTGGACCTGGCCGGCGCGGATCTGCCCGGCCACCGCCCGCACCTGTTCCAGGTCGGCGCCCTGGACGTGGGCGCCGAGCCCGTAGATCGTGTCGTTGGCGATCTCGACCGCTTCCTCGACGCTGTCGTAGGGCAGGATCGCCAGGACCGGCCCGAAGATCTCTTCTTGCGCGATCGCCATGTCGCGGCGCACATCGGAGAACACGGTCGGGCGGGCGAAGAGGCCGGTCGTGAGGCCGTCCGGCCGCCCGGGGCCGCCGGCGACGAGCTTGGCGCCCTCCTCAATACCGATCCGGATCATCTGCTGGATCCGGTCGTACTGCGGCCGGTTGGCGATGGCGCCGTGGGTCGTCGCCTCGCGCCGCGGATCGCCGACCACGAAGGCGGACACGGCTTGCCGCGCCAGGGCCTCGACCTCGGCGAGGCGGGCGCGGGGCACCAGCATCCGGGTCGGCGCGCTGCACGATTGGCCGAGGTTGCGCATCGCCGCGGCGACGCCGTGGGGAATGCAGCGGGCGAGATCGGCGTCCGGAAGGACGACGTTGGGCGACTTGCCGCCGAGCTCCTGCGCCACGCGCTTGACCGTGGGCGCCGCGGCCTGCGCCACCAGCACGCCGGCCCGGGTCGAGCCGGTGATCGAGACCATGTCGACCTCGGGGTGGGTCGCCAGCGCCTCGCCGACCACCGGGCCGGTGCCGTTGACGAGGTTGAACACGCCCGCCGGGCATCCGGCCTCGTGCATCACCTCGGCGAAGAGGAGCGCGCTCAAGGGAGACAGCTCGCTCGGCTTCAGCACCACCGTGCAGCCCGCCGCCAGAGCCGGGCCGACCTTGGCGGTGATCTGGTAGAGCGGCCAGTTCCACGGCGTGATGAGCGCGCACACCCCGATCGCCTCGCGGGCGATGGCGGTAGTGCCGCGCTGCGACAGGAAGGGATAGGTCGCCAGCAGGTTGCGGGCGACCCGCAGATGGGCGGCGGCGAGCGGCACCTGCGCCTGGCGCGCGTAGGAGATCGGGGCGCCCATCTCGGCGCTCAGCGCCTGGGCGAACAGCTCCAGCCGCTCCATCACCAGCCCGTGGACGCGGTCGAGGAGCGCGGCGCGCTCGGAGGCCGGCATGCGCGACCAGGCCGGGAAGGCGCGCCTCGCCGCGGCGACGGCGTGCGCGACGTCGTCACGATCGCAGAGCGCGATCTCGGCGATCACCGTCTCGCTCGCCGGGTCGACGACGCCGGCGCGCTCCGTGCCCGCCGGCTCGCGCCACGCCCCGTCGCTGTAGAAGCGGCCGAGAAATCCAGCCTGCATCAGGTGCCGAAGGGGATCGGTCATTGGAAACGGTCCTTGAGGCGGTAATAGGCGCCGATCACCGGCAGGAACCAGGGCGGGCCGAAATGGCCCGGAATTGCCGGCCAGGCGAAGCCGCCCCAGGGATTCAGCTCGGCGCGCCCGTCCATCACCTCGGCCATGATGGTGCCCATCAGCGTCGACATCTGGGTGCCGTGGCCGCTGTAGCCCATCGAGTAGTAGATGCCGTCGCGCTCGCCGGCGCGGGGGAGGCGGTCGCGGGTCATGTCGACCATGCCGCCCCAGCAATAGTCGATCCGCACGTCCTTCAGCTCGGGGAAGACGTCGTGCAGCGCGGCGCGCAGGATCTCGCCGCTCTTCTCGTCCGAGGCCGGGTTCGAGACCGCGAAGCGGGCGCGGCCGCCGAAGAGCAGCCGGTTGTCCGGCGTGGTGCGGAAATAGTTGACGAGGTTCTTGGTGTCGGTGGCGTTGCGGCGGCGCGGCGTCATCCGATCGAGCATCGCCAGTGGCAGCGGCTCGGTGGCGATCAGGAAGGCGCCGACCGGCACGATGCGCCGGCGCACCCAGCCGAGCGGCCCGGCCTGCGAGATGCCGCTGGCCAGCAGCACCTGCTTCGCCCGCACCGTGCCCCTGGGCGTGCCGACGAGGTGGCCGCCGCCCGGTGCGGCCTTCAGGCTCGTCATCGGCGTGCGCTCGTGGACCGCGACGCCGCGGCGGGCGGCGGCCTCGGCGAGTCCCCGGACGAAGCGGCCGACATGCAGCGCGGCGCTCTTGCGGTAGATCAGGCCGCCGTAATAGCGCTGCGACCCGATCTCGGCGGGGAGGTCGGCGCGGCTCACCATCGCGGTGTCGGGATCGACGGTCGCGGCGAGCAGCTCCTGGCTGCGCGCCAGCTTGTCGTAGTGCTCGGGCTTCGCCGCGAGCTTGATCTTGCCGACGCGAGCGAAGCTGCAATCGATCCCTTCCTCCCGCACCAGCCGCTCGACCGTGTCGACCCCGGCATCGAAGGCGCGGTAGAGCGTGTTGGCGGCCTCCTGGCCGAGCTTGCCAGAGAGGGTGGCGTAGTCCTGCGCGAAGCCGTTGTTGCACATGCCGCCGTTGCGGCCCGACGCGGCGCCGCCGATCACGTCAGCCTCCAGCAGGACGACGCGGGCGCCCTTCTTGGCGAGCGCCAGGGCGGCGGAGGATCCGGTCAGGCCGCCGCCGATCACCGCGACGTCGCAAGAGCCCTCGACCGGCCCCGTGGCACCGCCCGTGAACGGGTTCGACGTGTCCAGCCAATAGGATGTGAGCTTCATAGCGGCACCGGGCGGTTCGAGTTCGGGGGCGACGGCGAGGCGCGTCGCGCTAATGGAAGGACTGGTTGGCAAGGGCGAAGAGGCGCGCCGGCCCGGCCGGCGGGAGAGCGCCGCGCACCATCGTGAGGGCGTCGCCGACCTGCGGCAGCCCGATCCCGGTGAGCCACGGCGAGAGCCCGGACCCCTCCGGCACGTCGATCCGCACGAACCGGCCGTCGAGGCAGGCGAGCGACGCCGCGATCAGGCGGCGCGCCTCGTCAGGGCTGCCGGCGACGACCGGGCCGATCACGTGGCCGCGGCCGAAGGGCCGGGTGATCGCGTAAGCCGCGGGCGCACCGTCGTGCAGGAGCACCTGGCCCTCGCCGGAAGCGAGCAGGCGCTCCAGCAGCGGGCGCCGCGCGAAGCCGGTCGCCGCCCGGTCGAAAGCTGCGATCGCCCCGAGGTCGTCCGGCGTGATCGCCCGCAGGCCCGGATCCGGCGCGGCCGCGGTGCTGTGCCGGTACGGGCCCTGGTGCTGCCGGACGGTGCCGACCGGCTGAAAACCGTAGCGCGCGTAGAGCGCGCGCCCCTCGGCGGTCGAGTTGAGGAGCAGGGTCCGAGGTCCGGCCGCGCCGAGCAGCGCCTCCACCAGCCGCGTCCCGTAGCCCCGTCCCTGGGCCGCGCCCGCAACGATGATCATGCCGATCGTGGCGTGGTCCGCCTCGTCGGGGAACCAGGCCGCCGTGCCGATCACCGCACCGGCGCGCTCCAGCGCGAAGCCGCGGCCGACCCGCAGGGCGAAGTCCCAATCCTCGAGCCGGTAGGGCCAGGACATCTCCCGCGACAGCGCGAGCGCGCCGGGCAGGTGCACGGGCGCGAACGGCACCAGGGCGATCGCGTCGGCCGTGATCCGGCGGTCCGGGAGGGTTGCGGTGTCCATGGCAGGTATGTCCCGGTCGATGGGGCGCGCGACGCGGCCTTCCGCCCGTCGGGGAGGGCGGTCCAAGCCTTGCGCCGGACGTCGAGGTGTGTGGGTCGTGTGTTCTAGCTCAGGGCGTGCGCCGCCAGACCGTAGACGCCGGGGCGCCCGGCCTCGACGAGAGGCAGCGGGGCGCCGCGGGTCAGCGTCCGCACCGTGTCGAACAGGCGCAGGCCCGCCGCCTCCAGGTAGCTGCGCAACGGTCCCGTCTCCTGCCGGGTGTCGAGGCGGACGAACTGGCCGTCGAGGCCGGCGAGCAGGCTGGCGACCAGCGAAGCGGCCTCCTCCTCGCTCTCCGCCACGACCGGGCCGATGACCGTGCCGCGCCCGAACGCCCGGCGCATGCCGTAGCCGACCAGGCGCCCGTCGCGCCGCAGGCCGCGGATCTCGGCGGTCCGGGCGAGCTGCGCCATCAGCCGGGGGCGTCCGGCACCGAAGCCCGCCGCGTCGAGGGCCGCGACCTCGTCGAGATCGGCCGGCGCGAGCACCTCGACCGCGTCGGCGAGGCCGGGCGGGGGCGCGGCCGCCGGCGTCGCCTGGCCCTGGCACTGGTAGACGGTGGCCTGCGGCTCGAAGCCGAGCGAGACGTAGAGGCGGTAGGCGGCGCGGGTCGAGTTCAGGATCAGCCGGCGCTCGCCGCATTGCCGGAGGATGCGCTCCATCATCCAGCGCCCGCCGCCATGGGTCTGGAGCCGCGGCGAGGTGATGACCATGCCGATCGTCGCGCACTCCTCGCCGTGGGGAAACCACATCGCCGAGCCGAAGACGCGGCCGATCTCGTCGATGGCGGCGACGCCGTGCCCGAGGGCGCGCAGGGCCTCCCAGTCGCCGGGACGATGCGGCCACTCGACCCCGAGGGACAGGCCGTGGAGCGCGTCCACGTCGACGGTGGCGATGTCCTGCGTGGCGAGTTCGAAGGACTTCAGCCGCATCGTGTTGGGGGGCGTCGTCACCACATCCTCTCCTTGCCGGCCGGCGCCGCGCGGGTGAGACGTCGGGCCCGAGGCCCGCACCGCACCGTCATGGCGCCACCGCTCGCCACACAATGACCCGGACCGCGCCGACAATTCCGCTGGAGATCGGGCGGTCTTCGGAATTTTCGACCGAAGCCCCCCGGTTTACGGCAGGAGCCCCGGGTTCCCGCCGTTAAGGTCGGGCCGGTCCAAGGGGAGGCCGGCCCTGCGCCGCCGGCCTTACCCCGTCGATCCGCCTGCCGCCGGCGACCGGCGCGGCCGCGGATCCCGACACCCTACAAGCCCAGGAGACCGGCATGAGCCTTCTCGTCACCCTCGACACCGATCCGCGCTTTCCCCCCAAGGAGGCCCTGCCGCTGCCCGAGCGCCTGATCTCGGGCTCGCCGGCCTTCAAGACCTGGGCGCAGGACGACACCCGCGACGGGATGATCAAGACCGGCATCTGGGAGGCGACCCCGGGCGAGACCCACTCGATCAAGGGCACCACCTTCGAGTTCTGCCACATCCTCTCCGGCCTGGTCGAGATCGAGGAGACGGGCGGCGAGACCCGGACCTACCGGGCCGGCGACAGCTTCGTGATGAAGCCCGGCTTCGTCGGCATCTGGCGCACGATCGAGACGGTGCGCAAGATCTACGTCTGCGTCTACGAGTGAGCGTGGACTGACTCAACGACATCGTCGGGAATGGGTGAGGCGGCCGGGAGGCCGCCTTTTTCGTGTCTGGTGGGCGGGCGCTTTCGGTGACTGCAAGGCGTTGGGCAAAGGAAAATGCGCGGGTTTCTCCTCCCCCGCGGGCGGCGGGGCTGTCCGGGGAAAAGAAGTGGCGCGTCTCCCCTCTCCAGGCGATGCCGGGCTTGCCCGGTATCGCTGCAAGGTGTGGGAGAGGGGCAGGGGGTGAGGGTGACACGCTTCAGTGTAAAGCTGTGCCGTGGTGCTGGCAGCTCAACGTTCGGCATTTCACACTGAAGCGTAGCACCCTCGCCCCTACCCCTCTCCCACACGGGAGAGGGGATCCCGCGCTTGATTCTAAAACGGATTTTCCCCGGACAACCCTGCGCGAGAAGTCGGGCCTGCCCGACTTCGTCCGTGTCTTGCAGAGCCCGGGCAAGCCCGGGATCTGTCGGGGAGGGGGGAATGTCCGCGCCCTTTCTTTCCCCGACAGCCTTTCCCCGGCAGCCAGTGACCAGCTCAGCACAGGGATCCCGACCGCAGCAGATTGTTGCGCATCGCGGCGGGCCACCGGCATCGCCGGCACGCCGCCGGGACCGTCGGTCCGCCCGGCCCGCCATTCCGACGCGACCGGACCTCCCCCACTCGCCGCACTCCACAAATGGCGCCGCCCGGGATCCGTAGAGGAACGCCGCCGGCCGGACGCGGTCGTCCCCGATCCGGCGCTCACGCCAGTCGATGCAGGGCCTCACGGCCTCCCTCTTCTGCCGACAAAATGACGTCATCTCGCCTTCGACTGCACGACGCCCCGCACCGCTCAAGCTGTAACAGAGACGAACATGCCGGGTTGCCGCCGGAGCGCCGCGCGGCGGCCCACTGCATAAATTTTGCCGGGACCGAAGATTCGGAATTTTGTGCCGTCCCCCTCCGTCGTTTCGGTGCAAATCGCGAGGCGGATCCGCCACACTGCTGTCATTGAGAGCCGGGCCGGGCCCCGATCCTCCGGAGGGTGAGGGCGCCGGACGGGATCGGATGGCACGGACGTTGCGCCATCCGCGGAATTTCACCCGCCGCCGCCCGGATCGCCGGCGGCGTCGGACAGCCCTCCCGCCCCGGGCGCGGAAGCGGCACGACAGGAACGTCACGGCCCGCGAGACCGGATGTCGCCCGCGTCCCGGGCTCTTGCCAGGGCTCCCGGGCGACAGGTTCCGCCCGCGCCCTCGTCATCACCGTCGTCGCGGGACGTGGCCCGCATCGACGCGAAGAGCGTCCCGACTTCTCAGCCGACGACGGATCACCGTCGCACCAGGAGACTTGCGATGAGCGACAGGATGGCCAACTGGACTCCCGGTGACGACGCGATGATCGAGACCGCCATCCGGCGCGGCGCCGACCGGCGCGAACTGCTCAGGATGCTGTTGGCGGGCGGCGTGGCCCTCTCGGCCGGCACCGCGATCCTCGGCCGCGCCGGCGCGGCGCTCGCCGCCGAGCCGGTCAAGGGCGGCCACCTCAAGATCGCGGGCTTCTCGGCCTCCACCGCCGACACGCTCGACCCGGCCAAGGCCTCCAACGCCACCGACTACACCCGCGCTTGCGCCCTCTACAACCGGCTGACCTACATCAACGGCGCCGGCCAGCTGACGATGGAACTGGCCGACAGCGTCGAGAGCGCCGACGCCAAGACCTGGACCGTCCGTTTACGCAAGGGCGTGACCTTCCACGACGGCAAGAGCCTGACCGCGAAGGACGTGGTCTACTCGCTGAAGCGCCACCTCGATCCCGCCACCGGCTCGAAGGTCGCCACCATCGCCAAGCAGTTCGCCGATGTCACCGCCGCCGACGACCTGACGGCGACGATCACGCTGACGGCCGCCAATGCCGACCTGCCGACGATCCTCGCCTTGCACCACTTCATGATCGTGGCCGACGGCACCACGGACTTCACCAAGGGCAACGGCACCGGGCCGTTCGTGCTCAAGGAGTTCAAGCCGGGCGTCCGCTCGATCGTCGCCCGCAACACCAATTACTGGAAGTCGTCGGGTCCCTACTTCGACACCTTCGAGTATTTCGCGATTTCGGACGAGTCGGCGCGCCTCAACGCGGTCCTGTCGGGCGACATCCATGTCGGCGCCAACCTCAACCCGCGCTCGCTGCGGATCATCGAGGGCAACCCGGCGATCGCCCCGTTCATCAGCAAGCTCGGCACCTATACCAACCTCAACATCCGCCTCGATCTCGCGCCGGGCGACAAGGCCGGGGTGGTCGAGGGCTTCAAGTACCTGATCAACCGCCAGGTGATCCAGAAGTCGGTGTTGCGCGGCCTCGCCGAGATCGCCAACGACCAGCCGGTCCCGCCGTGGAGCCCGTACTTCAACGCCGAGTTCAAGCAGCGCGAGTTCGATCCGGAGCGGGCGAAGTCCCTGTTCCAGAAGGCCGGCATGCTCGGCCCGGAAATCCGCATGGTCGCCTCGGACGCGGCCAGCAGCTCGGCCGACTACGCCGCCGTGCTGCAGCAGGCGGGCGGCAAGATCGGGCTGAACCTCGTCATCGACCGCGTCCCCTCGGACGGCTACTGGTCGAACCACTGGCTCAAGGACGCGGTCGGCTTCGGCAACATCAACGCCCGCCCGACCCCGGACATCATCTTCTCGCAGTTCTACCAGTCGGCCGCGCCGTGGAACGAGAGCCGCTTCAAGTCGGAGAAGTTCGACGCGATGCTGCTCGAGGCGAGAGGCGCCCTCGACATGCCCAAGCGCAAGCAGATCTACGGCGAGATGCAGGCGATGGTCGCCAACGAGGCCGGCACCATCATCCCGGCCTTCCAGTCGAACCTCGACGGCGTCTCGCCCAAGCTGAAGGGGCTGGTGGCGAACCCGCTCGGCGGCATGATGGCCTACGGCCTCGCCGAGTACGCCTGGTTCGGGGCCTGACACCCCACGGGTCCCGGGGCGGTCCGCCGCTCCCGGGACCGCCCTCGTCGTCGCGGCCAGCGCGGGAGCGCCCATGAACACTCTCATCCTCCGCATGATCGCGGGCCGCGTGGTGGTCACGGTGGTGACGCTGCTGATCGTCGCCGTGGTCATCTTCTTCGCGACCGCGCTCCTGCCGGGGGATGTGGTGCAGATCCTGCTCGGCCAGGCGGCGACGCCGGAGGCGGTGAAGGGCCTGCGGACCGCCATGCATCTCGACCAGCCCGCCGCCCTGCGCTTCCTGATCTGGCTGAAGAACCTCGCGACCGGCGATCTCGGCGTGTCCTACGTCAACGGCCTCCCGGTCGCCGAGCAGATCGCCGGCCGCCTCGCGAACTCGCTCAAGCTCGCGGGCGTGACCGCGGCGATCTCGGTGCCGGTCGCGCTGACCCTCGGCGTCACCGCCGCCATCCTGCGCGGCACGCTCGTCGACCGGGTCGTCGCGGTCTTCACCATCGCGGTGATCTCCGTGCCGGAATTCATGGTCGCGACCCTCTCGGTGATCGTCTTCGCGGTGTATCTCGGCTGGCTGCCGGCCCTGTCGATGACCGGCGACGTCACGACGCTCGCGGGCCTGCTCAAGGCCTACGCGATGCCGGTGCTGACGCTGAGCTTCGTCGTCTCGGCGCAGATGATCCGCATGACGCGGGCCGCGGTGATCGAGACCCTGAACACGCCCTACGTCGAGATGGCTTTGCTCAAGGGCGCCTCGCGCCGCCGCATGGTGCTGCACCACGCCCTGCCGAATGCGCTCGGGCCGATCGTCAACGCGGTGGCGCTGTCCCTGTCCTATCTCCTCGGCGGCGTGATCATCGTCGAGACGATCTTCAACTATCCGGGCATCGCCAAGCTGATGCTCGACGCGGTGTCGACCCGCGACCTGCCGCTGATCCAGGGCTGCGCGATGGTGTTCTGCCTCGCCTACCTGCTGCTGATCACGGTCGCCGACATCGTCACCATCGTCTCCAACCCGAGGCTGCGCCACGCATGAGCGTCTCCCTGTCCAGCACCCGGCCGGCGCGCCGCTGGCGCCTCGGCTACCGGATCAGTCCGGTCGGCGCGGTCGCCTTCCTGGTCATCCTCGCCTGGGCGATCGTCGCGGTAATCGCGCCCCTGATCGCCCCCCACCCGGTCGGCGAGATCGTCGATTTCGACTTCTTCCAACCGGTCTCGGGCGCCTACCCGATGGGGACCGACTATCTCGGCCGCGACGTGCTCTCGCGCATCCTGTTCGGCGCCCGCTACACGGTGGGGATCTCGCTGGCCGCGGTCGCGATCGCCTGCTTCTGCGGGGTCACCCTCGGCATGGCGGCGGCGGTGGTCGGCGGGTTCTTCGATTCCGCGCTCAGCCGCTTCCTCGACGCGCTGATCTCGATCCCGAGCAAGATCCTGGCCCTCGTGCTGGTGGCGGCGGTCGGCTCCTCGATCCCGGTCCTGATCCTGACGCTCGCCGTCATCTACATCCCCGGCTCGTACCGCTTCGCCCGGGCGCTCGCCGTCAACGTCAACGCGATGGATTACGTCACCGTGGCGCGGGTGCGCGGCGAGCGGCTCGGCTACCTGATCCGCGCCGAGATCCTGCCGGGCATCGTCGGCCCGGTCCTGGCCGATCTCGGCCTGCGCTTCGTCTTCATCGTGCTGCTCCTCTCCAGCATGTCGTTCCTCGGCCTCGGCGTGCAGCCGCCGAACGCCGATTGGGGGGCGCTGGTGAAGGAGAATATCGGCGGCCTGTCCCTCGCCGCGCCGGCGGTGATCTTCCCGCTCATCGCCATCGCCAGCCTGACGATCAGCGTGAACCTGCTCATCGACAACCTGCCCCAGAAGATCCGCGACCGGAGCGAAGACGCATGAGCCGCCTCGTCGAAGTCCGCGACCTGAGGATCGAGGCGCGCACCGATGCGGGCCGCACGGTCGAGATCATCCGCGGCGTCTCGTTCGACATCGACGAGGGCGAGATCGTCGCCCTGATCGGCGAGAGCGGCTCGGGCAAGACCACGATCGCCCTCGACCTGATGGGCTACACCCGCCCCGGCTGCCGCGTCACCGGCGGCACCGTCACCCTCGACGGCGTCGAGATGGGGGCGCTGCCCGAGAGCCGGCGCGCCGCGATGCGCGGCTCGCTCGTCTCCTACGTGCCCCAGAGCGCGGCCGCCGCCTTCAACCCCGCCCACACGATCATGGACCAGGTCGTCGAGGTCGTGCGGATCCACGGCACGATGCCGATCGCGCAGGCCCGCGCCAAGGCAGTCGAACTCTTCCGTGCGCTCGCGCTGCCGAACCCCGACACGATCGGCGACCGCTACCCCCACCAGGTCTCCGGCGGTCAGCTCCAGCGCCTCTCGGCCGCGATGGCGCTGATCGGCGACCCCAAGCTCGTGATCTTCGACGAGCCGACGACGGCTTTGGACGTCACCACCCAGGTCGAGGTGCTGCGCGCCTTCAAGTCGGTGATGCGCAAGGGCGGCATCGCCGGCGTCTACGTCTCGCACGACCTCGCGGTGGTGGCGCAGATCGCCGACCGGATCATCGTGCTGCGCCACGGCGAGATCCGGGAGGAGGGGCGCACCGCCGACATCCTGGAGCGCCCGCAGCACCCCTATACCCGCGAGCTGCTGGCCGCCTTCCGCCCGGCCGCCGCACCGCGCGCGACCCCCCTCGACCAGGACGAGGCGCCGCTCCTCGTGGTGCGCAACGTGGTGGCCGGCTACGGCAAGCCCGACGAAGAGGGCCTGCCGGCGCTTCGCATCCTCAAGGGCGTCGACCTGACGCTGGCGCGGGGGCGCAACCTCGGCATCGTCGGCGAATCGGGCTGCGGCAAGTCCACGCTCGCCCGGGTGATCGCCGGCATCCTGCCGGCGGCGAAGGGCGAGATCCGCCTCGACGGCCGAACCCTGGCACCCGACTTCCGCAAGCGCCGGCGCGAGGATCTTCGCGATCTGCAGATCGTGTTCCAGTCCGCCGACACAGCGCTCAACCCGCACCAGTCGGTGGGCGAGATTCTGGCCCGGCCGCTCGCCTTCTATCACGGCATGGGCGGGCGGGAGCGTGAGGCACGGATCGAGCAGCTCCTCGACATGGTGCGGCTGCCCCGCCCCTTACGCCATCGCCGCCCCGGCGAGCTGTCGGGCGGGCAGAAGCAGCGCATCAACCTCGCCCGGGCGCTCGCGGCGGATGCCCGGCTGATCCTGTGCGACGAGATCACCTCGGCCCTCGACACGGTGGTGGCCGCCGCGATCATCGACCTCCTGAAGGAGTTGCAGCGCGAACTGTCGCTGTCCTACCTGTTCATCAGCCACGACATCGAGACCGTGCGGGCGGTCTGCGACGAGGTGGTGGTGATGTACAAGGGCGAGAAGGTCGAGCAGCTCCGCCCCGACGTGAATGGCGGCCAGCCGACGCAACCCTATTCGCGGCTGCTGTTCTCCTCGGTGCCGCAGCTGCGCACCGGCTGGCTCGACGGCCTGACGCAGGATCCCGAGCTCACCCGGGCCTTCGCGCAGCGGTAACGGGTCCCGCGCCCGGGTCCCGGGCGCGATCGTCAGAGCCGGAACATCGTGTCGAGCGGCAGGTACGACCGCACGATCGGCGACTTCAGCACGACGAAGCTGAAATACTGCTCGATGCCGATGTCGAGATCGAGCAGCCGCTCCATCGTCGTCTGGTACTCGATGACGTCCACGGTGACGAACTTGAGCAGATAATCGTAGCCGCCGGAGATCAGGTGGCACTCCATCACCGAGTCGATCTTCTCGATCGCGGCCAGGAACCGGGCGAAATCGGCCTGTCGATGGTTCTTGAGCGTCACCTCGGTGAAGACGGTCAGCGCCTGGCCGAGCTTCGACAGGTTGATCTGCGCCGAGTAGTTCGCGATGTAGCCCTCGCTCTGCAGCTTCTTCACCCGCATCAGGCACGGGCTCGGCGACAGGTTCACCCGCTCGGCGAGCTCGACATTGGTGATGCGGCCGTTCTTCTGCAGTTCGGAGAGGATTTTCAGGTCGATCCTGTCGAGCTTCATCGGGGTCTGTCTGGTTCGTCGTCGGCGCGGAGGCTCGGAGGAGGCTTGAAGGAGTTTTGCCGCTTTTGCCATGCCCCGCAATCGAGCGATCGGGCTCTCCGCCGGCACATTCCCCTTCGGTTTCGCGCGCGACGGCATGAAATGCCACTCGGCTGCCGCGGCGTCCCGGCCCGTGCCGGTGCGGGCAGGAGCGGGACGGCGATGCTCGTGGATCTTCGTTCGACGTTCCAGTCAATACAGCAATGTCATTCAATCTGAGGACGCGACCGGACTCGAATCGGCGGATAGATGCTGGCCGATCGGCCGCGTAGACCAAGCAGTCTCTCGGCAGACAGACAATAATCGAGATCCCGGGAGGGAGAGATGCGCTTGCTCGCTGCGCCGTTCGCGGTCTTGTTGATCGCCGGCTCCATGGTCCCCGCGGTGGCACGCTGTCCGCTGTACCTGCCGATGCGCGTCGGCCCGGCCACCGGCAACCCGGAGAAGGACACGGTCGGGCTGTTCTGCGCCCAGCCCGAGGCCGCCCTGCCCGCCGCCGCCCGAGTCGGCAGCCGCCCGGTGATGAATGTGGGCGCATCGATGGGAGATGCGGAGAAGGACACGATGGGATTCGCGTCGTCGTCGGGCATGGAGCAGGCCGCGCGCTGATCCCTCGACCGGGGCGAGAGCCCGGATCGGACGGCCCCCGTGCCCCCCGACTTGCGCAAAGAGGTTGCCAAGGGGATGGGCGAAGGGGCTTGCCGACGCCCTGGTCCCCAGGTACCTACGGGCAGGTCTTGCGTCGCCGTCTCTGCCGCCGAAGCGCTTAGAGACATCGAGACGAGGACCGAGGGCCTGTAGCTCAATGGTTAGAGCCGACCGCTCATAACGGTCTGGTTGTAGGTTCGAGTCCTACCGGGCCCACCACAATTTCCCCTCTGTAGAGCCCTCGATTGACCCCCTCCTCGCGGGGTCTTGTCAGGGGTACCGGAACCGAAACCGGAACCGCAAACGTGCAAAAGCCCCGCTCTGAGGCCCTCCGGCGGGGTGGTCGGCGACGCGGGCGCCGGCGCACGGCCAGCCCTTGAGGCGTCACAGGATCAGCCTGCCACTGCCCCCGTGGCCCGTTACAGGCCACGCCCCGGCCGGTCGGCTCAGCCCTTGCCGCGCTCCTGGTAGGTCTCGACGAGGAAGGTCGCGACGGCGCCGGCCGCGTTGACCGCGAGGCTGGCGTGGCGCGGCGATGGACGGACGCGGGGCCGCTCGTCCGTCGGCGGGTCGTCGGCGTGCGCGTCGGAGAACCGGTTGCGCAGGGTCCCGAGCCCGTTCACCAGATTCATGGCCCCGCCGAGGATGGCCTTGATCGGCACGTCTCGGTGCTGGTCCGGGGCCAGCCTCAGCCCGGCGGCGACCAGGCCGTAGAGCTTGGGCAGGTCGTCCTTTGGGGCGTAGTCGATGTGGAGCCCGTCGAGGATGTGCTTGCACACCGCCTCCAGCAGCGTGCGCGCGACGGTGATGGCGCCCTCGGGGTCGGAGGTCCGCCGTGCGAGGGCCTTGGTCCAGACCGCATGCACGCCGTCGACATCGAACGAGGCGAGCGCGTCTCCGACCACCGCGTCGCCGGGGGCGCGGTTGCGGCCCTCCAGGTGGTCGATCAGTGGCGTGAACGATTCGCGGATGAAGGCCCGGCGCTCCTGGTACCGGCCGAGCTTGTCCTTGATGAAGGGCCAGAACGCATCGAGCGTCCGGCAGGTCCGGACGTAGTCAGGGAGGAGGACCCGCACCTCGGCATCGGCGATGAACTCTCGGCGCAGGTGCTCGTAGACGTGGCCGTCGCTGGACCGGCCCGTCGCGTGCTCGATGAGGATGCCCTCCATCATCGCGACCTGCTCCAGGCGTGTTTTGGGGATGTCGTCCACACGTCGTACCTCCGGCTACGCCTAGGAGTAGCGCGGTTTAGTTCGCCGGTCCTTGACCACGCCGGTGAGCGGCCTCCTCGTCCTCCAGCATCATGGCGACCCGGAGGGCCTCGGAGACCCGCTCGCGCTCCCTCGCGCGCAAAGCGGAGACCTCAGCCTTGACCCGGTCTGGGTCGAGGTCGGGCGCGCCTGGGATAGCGGCGATTCCCTTGCACCAGGCCTTGGCCCCGGCATGCGCCACGCGGGCGAGCAGAACCTCGCGGACCAAGTCGCCGGGCAGGTCCGAGGCGACGACAGTCTCACGGTACAGGCGCATGAGCTTCGCCTTGGCCGCCTCCCACCGGTCGAACGCCTCGTCGTACTCGGGCGTCGAGCGGCAGCCGACCGAGCCGTCGGGGAACCGGACGGTGGTACCGGGCTCGCGTAACCGAAGGCGATTGTGGGCGTCGGCTACCCGGCGTTGGGCCCGCATAAGAAGGAGTGCCCTCTGCGCCGTCTCGATGTTCGTCATCTCCGCCATCGTGCCCCCCCCTTGGTCATGCCGAGGGGACCGTGACCGGTTCGGGTTAGCGTCGCGTCTATGAGGGCGCGCTGGCTTGGCGTCCGGATGCCACAACAAAACGGGGCACCCTCAAGTATAGGGCGCCCCGTTACGTCTAGATATTGTAACGAATAGTCAGCGGGATGCCAAAGCCACCCCCGACGATTACCGTCCGATCAGGCGCTCGGCGACGGCTCGGGAAGCGGCCTCCTTCGCGACCCCCCGGGCCGTCAGGCCGCGGATGGCGAGACGCAGCACGGCCTCGCCATCGACGACCAATCCTACCGCGGAGCCCCTGGCCCGGATGCGGGCCGCGGCGTTCCCCTCGCGCAGGACCTGAGCGAGCGCGGCGCTCACGACGGTATCGACCGTGCGGCGGTCGGGGAGCCCGGCGGCGCGGCGCTCCTCGCGCTCGACGCGCTTCCGCTCGGCCTCGACGCGCCGGTGGGCGGCCGCCTCGGCCGACGCGGACAGAGGCGTGGCCGCCACCGGGGCGGCTTCGTCGGCCACGGGCTCCGGGACGTTCTCGTCCTCCCCAGCGGGCTCCGGCTCCGGCTCGGACGCCTCGGGCTCCGGCGGGTCGAACTGGTCCATCGCGATCTCGCGAAGGAACTCCTCGATGAAGGGGTCCTGCTCGCCGTCGTTGTCTTCGTTGTCGTGGTGGTAGCCCATGGAAGCCTCCCGCTGCGTACAGGGGGAGTGTCCGCCTGGGCCATGAAAGCCACTATGCCATCCGGATGCCTGGCGTCCGGATGCTAGGGCCCAGGGCTTCCTTTACCCTGCGCACAGGAAGGCGTCGGGCGACTCTTGGCGCCGATTCGCGGAGCTGCGATCTCTGATGAACGCACCGACGGAGGCCGCCCTGATGGCTCACTATCATACCTCAGCTCACCAGGTTGGCGCCGCCTTCGAGGGTGTCGCCTACGGTCTCGCCGGCGGCCTTGCCTCCGTCCTCATCGCCGGCCGCCAGGCCCGCGCCGAGCGCGACGCGGCGAACGCTGACGAGTGGTACGCCGTCGCCGCCCGCGTCCGGGCCGGACGCATCGAGGCCGTCAGGGCCAGGCAGGCGGACGCCGCCCGCGCCGAGGCCGCCCGCCTGGCTGACGACGCGCAGCGCATGCGGCTCCTCATGCTCCGGGCGCGTGCGGCTGCAGCATGAACTGATGCCACCGCGGGTGCAGCCCAGGTCGAGTGAGGCGCAGCCCGCAAGAGTCAATGGCTTCAAGCAAGCGAGACGTCGCTATCCCCAAATAAAGAAGCCCGCCTCGGGAGACCGAGGCGGGCTTCGTGGTTCCTAGGGGCGTCCGATCAGGCGACGGCGAAGGCCGGTGCGGGCCGGTGAGACGCCTCGCGGCGGTCGCGCCGGGGCTCGCCGTCCGGACGCGCTCTCGGCTTCGCCTTGGCGGCTACGCGCTCCACTTCCTGCCGGTGCCACTCCGCCAGCGTGAGCGGCCGGGGCAGCGAGGCGAGCGGCCGGTTGCCGAGCAGGTGCGCGCCGACGTGGCGGGGCTCCAGCGAGGCGAGCTTGAGCGCCTGCGCCGGCGTCAATCGGTCGAGGTAGCACCGGGCCGCCTCGTCGAGGCAGGCCGTCGCAGCGGGGGCCTGCCCGGGCAGCGGTGCCAGGTGCGCCACCGCGGCGCGCCCCCATGCCTCGTGGACGGCGGCCGGCGTGGCGGCGGTCTTAGCCTTGGCGGCGGCGTCCTCCTGCGCCATCGCCTCTATCTCGGCCATGGCCTCGGCCTGCGCCTCGGCTACTGCCGGCGGCGGGGCGGTGACGGCCCGGGCGACCCAGCGGGCGCCGTCCCAGACCATACGGGGGGCTGCGGCCATCGCGGCCATGGCGGCCTTCATCACGGCGGCGATGAAGCGGATAAGCGAACGCACGGGGGACCTCCTGAGGGGTGACCCCGTCAGGGTGCGCTCAGACAACGAAAGCCACATCTGGAGAGCGGAAGCGTGAACCCGACCCTGCTAGTGGCCGCCGGCGAGGCGCTGTTCGGACCCGAGTGGCGTAGGCCCCTGGCGGCCGCCCTCGGCGTCGATGCGCGCCTGGTTCAACGGTGGGCCAACGGGCAACGTGGCATCCCGCCCGAGGCCGCCCCGGCGCTGCTCGCCCTGCTCGAAAAAGAGGGGTCGCCGCTAGAGGCGCGGGCCCTGGCCCTGCGCCGGGCGGCCGCCGCCATCGAAGCATCCGAATAACGAAGGGTCCCGGGACGCTCTCCGGGGCCCTTCTCGTTTCAGGCCTGCTCGGCCTCTCGGGCTCTCTCGGCCTCCTGGCGGCGCCGGATCTCGAACTCCTCGGGCTCGGCCGGGCTCGCCTGCAGCCACGGCACGATCTCGGCGAGCGTCACCGGCCTCATGTTCCAGGCGTCGACGCCGACGTCGCAGGACCGGCACGTGCCCGGCATCGAAGCGTGCGTGTGGCCGAAGAGGTTGATCGCGCCGTGATGGATGTGCGGCCAGGACCGCATGGCGTAGTGCGTCAGCACGACCTGCTGGTAGCCACCCGGCTGGAAACCGTCGGCGAACGGGATCTTGATCACCTGAAGGTCGGAGGGCGCCTCGGACCACGGCAGGTCTAGGACGCGGTCGCGGTCGTGGTTGCCCCGGATGAAGCACTTGCGGCCGCGCAGCCGGGAGAAGACTTCCGCGCACCGCTCGGGCGAGCTCTTCATGGCAAAGTCGCCGAGGTGCCAGACGGTGTCGCGCGGGCCGACGACGGCGTTCCAGGCGGCGATGAGGGCTTCGTCGTGCTCCTCAGTGGAGCCGAACCGGCGCTTGCTCATCTCCATGACGCCGGTGTGCCCGAAGTGCGTGTCGGCGGTGAAGAAGACGCGGGCGGGGACGGTCGAGTGCTTGGTCTTGGACATGAAGGCAGCCTCCTTGGAAGGGGGCTGCGCGCATGGCGTCACGCCCCGGGGGTCGGTCTCAGGCGGGGGTGGCGTATGCGTTTCACGGCGGGCCTTGTGGGACTTCAGTGGGCTAGGGATCGCAGCTCGCGCCGGGGGCGGCAAGTGACGGTTGGTGGCAGGGTTACGTATTCCCTGGCCGGATAGCCTGGGCGGCGGGGTAACCGGGGCGTGCCGGATTTCCAGCAACCGCCTCGGAGGCCTCCTCCGTCAGGCGCAGGCTCTTGCACTCCTTGGCGACGGCGGCCCATCGGGCGGCGCGCTGCTCGGGCGTCAACGTGTCGATGATGCGGCCTTTCAGGGCTTGGGCGTTCAGCCACTGGACCGTGTGCTGAGCGGCCTGAGTGAGCTTGGCGACGGCATCGCGCGCGGCGTCCGAAGTCACCACCGCCTCGACCGTTGCCGTGAAATCGTGGATGAGGGAGACCACCCCGGGAAGGGGAGGCGTTTGGGTATCGGGCAGCTTCGCCGGCGCCGGATTTTCGGACACGCCCTTGCGCGCCTGTGCGGCCGCCTTCCGGCGCGCCCGACGGTTGCCCTGGAAGCACGGGCGCCCCCGCTCCTCAAGGTTAGCCTCGCCATGACGCGCCAGGTGCTCGATCCACTCGCGCGCCGGTTCGCTTGAGCGTTACCGCCACCGGCTGGCCGTCAGGGGCTTCGACCTCGAACGCCTCCCTCACGCCGCCCTCCGCAGGTCGTCGAGGTCGTAGCGCCGCAGGGTGACGTAGTCCCGGTCGTCCTCGGCCGGCACCTTCATGTCGGCCGGGCCGGCGGCGTTGTCGTAGGCGCCGCGCTGGTACCCGACGCGGTATGCCGCCTCCAGCGTGGCGTCACGGACGAACCCGGCGTCGAGCAGAACCTTCAGGGCGGCCTTCAGGTCGTCGACGAGCTCGACCTCCCACGCCGCGATGGCCGCCTCGACCGCCTCGACGTCGCTCAACGACCTGAGCTTGGCGAGGCGATCCGCCTCCGTCCTGGCGCGGGTCGCCCGCATCTCCTCGACGACCTCGGCCAGGAGCGTCGCCTCGTGCTCGTCGAGGGCGGAGACCGCCTTCGCGAGTTCCGTCACCTTCCCCACGTCCATGACCATCCCCCCGGGTCCCTGCGGGGATTCTACGGGGACGCGTCGATTCGGGGAGGGACGCCGTCGCCCCGCTGGCGCTCAGCCGGGGCCGTGCTATCCCGACCGACATGGAGATCGAACTGGAAGCGATGGACGCGGAGCGCTGGCCCGCCCCCGAGGGGTGGACCGTTGTCGGCCGGATCGGGCGCAACGCCCTGGCCTACGACCCGGAGAGGCAAGCGCACCTGCTCGGCGATGGCGAGCCGGTGCCGCTCGACCGTGCAGAGGTCAACGCAGCCCTGGAGCCGGCCATCGACCGCGCGGCGAGCAAGCTCTGGCCGGGAGGGTGGACATACGCCTTCGAGGAGGTCTTCGGGATCAAGCGGCGGAACCTGGCCGCCGAGCGCCTCGCCCGTCAGGGCATGCCTCCGAGCGTTCTGCTCGTCCTGGCCAATGCTGCCTCGGAGCCTGACGCCGAAGTGCTCGGGGGCCTGATCCTGGCCATCGCTCGCTATGCCGACGCCGCCCCCGGCATCGACGAAGCCGAGCGCCTGTCGATGGCCGTGGACGCGGCGAAGCACGCCTCCGACGTCGTCCGCGCAGCCCGCAGGGGAAAACCCGCCTGGCCGCGCCAGCTTAAGGTCTGGTTAGGAGATCCGGACTAGCGTGGTTCTTCGAGCCGGCGGCGTAGGCCTTCCCGGCGAGGAGAGTGCAATCCAATGACCAACGCCCTTGACCGGGCGGAGCCGTTCAGCGCGCTCGCGATGTATCGCGGCTCGCTCAAGGCACCGACCCGCTCCGACGCCCACCCTTTCATCGCCTGGGTTCGCTACATCAAGCGGCGCTGGGAGAGCCCGCCGCTCAGCGGCGTCCCGACGGCGGAGACGCACTGGGACGCCGAGCTCGCCCGCGACGCCGCGCAGGCCTGGGCGGTGTGCCGGTCCCTGCCGCATCTCCCGATCCCCCTCTCGCCCTCCAAGGTGGAGGCGGCTCGCGACGACGTCGAGCGCCTGGGTCGCCGCTGCGCCCAGCGTGTCGAGGAGATCGACAGAGGTCCGTTCCTGATGGACCTCGACGACCACCTGGCGACAGAGAGCCAGGAAGGCATCCTCCTCGATTACGTCCGTATCGCGCATCTCGCGGACGCCTGTCTCGCCGAGACCGGCAACCGCGCAGCCCTTGAGCGCTCGGCGGCTGCCGCCGAGCGGTGCGGCGCGCTGCGGGCGCCGGGGTTCCTCCGGTTCTCCGTCGGCGCTCGGAGCCTGCTCGCGCACCCGGAGGGCCTCGGGACGTGGCGCCCGGGTGGACCCCCGCTGTGCGTGATCCAGCGCTCGCTGGACCTGGGTCGCGAGATCCTCGGCGAGCGTGCCGGATCGCGCGACGCGGACGCCGACGCCCGTGACGCTCAGGGCGGTTGCCCGGCGGACGACGACCGCGCCGAGATCGTCCGGCGCCCGCCGGCCAGGCCGAAGCCGTTCCCCGCGACGCTGGCGCCCAAGGCCGTTTCGTCTACCGAACCGGAGGACCGGCCCGAGCCTGGCCCCTCCCTCGTCGTGTTCCCGGCGCTTACGCACTTGGCGCAGCCCAGCCTGGTCGCGCGGGACCGTGGTGACAGCCCGCGGGCCCTCTGCGAGCCCGTCGCCGAGGTTGCCCTGCCGCTGACGCCGGCGCCGGAACCGGCCGCCGTCGCCGCGACGCTGAACGCTGCCTTCCCGTGGGCGCGTGAGGTCACGGAGCATTACGCGTCCGATCTCGTCGGCGCGCCCTTCGCCATGCTACGCCCGCGCACCCTGGTCGGTGGCGCCGGCGGGGGCAAGACCGCATACTCCCGGGCCCTGCTCAAGGCGTGCGGCCTGCCGGAAGTGCTCTACAGCGCGGCCGGCGTCATGGACGGCGGAAATTTTGCCGGCGCTTCACGGACCTGGACCACTTGGCGGCTGTCCGTGCCCGCGCAGGGCGTACTTCGGTTCCGGCTGGCATCCCTTGGCTGCATTATCGACGAGGCGGAGAAAGCGGGGCCGTCGCGTCGCTGGGGCCGACTTGACGAGACGCTGCTCCCGTTCCTGGAGCGGGGGAGCACGGCCAAGGCCATTTTCGACCCGGCCTTGGAAGTGCCGCTCGATTTGTCCGGCATCTCGTACATCCTGACGGCGAACACGAGGGACGGCGTCTCCGGGCCCCTGCTCGACCGCGCCCCCCCGGTTGAGTGGCCGATGCCGCGCCGGGAGCACATGCCCGTCGCCGCAGCCGCCATCCTCGACGAGCTCCGGCGCGAGCGCGGCCTCGACGAGGCCTGGTGTCCGCCCTTGGACGGCGACGAGCTCGATGCCCTGTCGGCGTGGCGCGGGGGTTCGCTGCGCCCGCTCCGGCGCATGGTCGAGGGGGTCCTGGCCGCCCGCGACGTTTTCGCCCGCGCGATGCCCAACTGAGGGGGTCGCCATGCACGAGAACGACAACCTGGGCGCCGTCCGGGAACGCCTCCGGCTGGCCTGGCAGCACCGCTTGGCGAGCGGACCCGTGCTCGTGGGCGCCGCGCTGCACGTCGACGAGCTCCTCGCCCGCCGGGACGACGGCGAGGAGCTGGAAGGACTCCTCCTCGCGGAGGCTCTCGCCGTCGAGGCGAACGCCATGGCCGCACCCTACCGGCAGCGCCGCGGCCCCCTGCAGGAACGGAAGCGTGCCTCCCTGTGAGCTGTACCGCCACACGAGGCGTCGGTGCTGGTCCCTGCGGGAGGGCGGCCGCGTCGTCGCGCACGTCGAGGCCGTCGCCCTGGCCGGCGTCGTCCTCGTCGTGCGCCCCGGGGCGCTGGCCCGCGTCCGGGCCCGCCACGTCCGGGAGGTCTGCGAGGTCGCGCGGGGGACTCCCACCGACGCACCCCGACCGCCCGGCGCCCGCCGGCTCCGCTTCCATGTCTACGGCGCTGGCGCCTTCCTCGCCGACGGCCACCCCATCACCGCCGCGGCGCTCGCCTGGTTCGAGGCCGATGGCACGGCATGGATCACCTTGGAGAATTGACGATGCGTTCCTTGACCCTCGCCCTCGCCGCCGTCCTGCTCGTCGCCGCCGTCCCGGCCGAGGCGGCCCGGTCGGCCAAGTCCGAGCCCGCACCCTTTCCAGACGAGGGCGACCGCTTCTACGTCAGCGTCCGCGGGCCCGCCCGCGATGGCCGGGCTGGGTTCGCCCGCATCTACGCTAGTCCCGTCGACCGCATCTGGGGAACCGTCATCACCTGCGGGACCGTCGACGTGAGAACGGGTCGCGAGACCATCATCCTGCAGGCCACTGGCCAAGCCGCGCGATCCCGCTGGGGCGACCTCGGCGGGACTTACAACGCCGTCGGCGGCGGCCCGACTGGGGGATGGGGTATCGACGAGCAGCACGGCCTTGACGTCAAGGTGACGATGTCGGCGCCGTGCCCAACGGGCTCCGGGCAGGTCTCGTCGGGCGACTGATCCGGACGCATGAAGGTCCGGCCCCCGCGGGGGGAACCGGGCCACAAAGAAGCTAACCGGCGTTAGCTTCGCATTCCATGTATGGGGTCAGAAGCCGGGGAGCAGGGCCTCCGACGGCGGCGCCGGCGGGCGAACGCCGAACTCCTTCGCGTAGAAGACGATGCCCTTGCCTGTAAGCCGCTTGACCGGTCGGGGCTTGCCGCCGAACTCCTTCCAGACGACGGTGAAGAGCCCGCGCTCGATCAGGCGCTGGGTCGCGACGTTGCCGCCGTTGCGCTCAATCAGGTCGTGCCGCTTCTTAAGCCAAGCCACGAACCGGTTGGGCCCCTGGCGCAGCGCCTTGCCCGCGTCTTGCAGGCCTTAGTGGTGCTGGCGCTGCAGGGTCTCGACGACGCGACCGCGGACCTCAGCGAGCTCGCGGGCCTCGTCGCGCTCCCGGCGGGTCGAGGCGACCTCGGCCTGGAGGAGGGTGACGTAGGCGACCCCGGTGGGGATCACCGCCACCAGCGCGACCGGCACGGCGAGCCGGGGCGCGTAGACCGCGGCTACGACGGCGGCCGCCGCGGCGGCGAGCGCCGAAAATCCGGCGGGCGTCAGGGCGAGGGCGAGCGCCAGGTCGAGCACGTCAGGCGGTCTCGGGTTCACGTGTCAGAAGGACGGCGCCGAGCCAGTCGAAGATCGCGCATCTGTGGTCGCGGTAGGGCCCCGGAGCGACCGGCGCAGGATCTCGCCGTGGTCGTGCATGGCGTGCGTCAGGTCGGTGCCGGTCCGGACGAGGGTGAACCCGAGGTCGCGGTCGGCCGGGTCGAGGGCGATGCGGGGGAGGCCCAGGGCCTGCTCCGGCAGCCGACGGGCTTCCTTGATACGGGCGAGCACGTAGGTGCCCCCGGCGAGCAGGCCGCCGACGGCGACGGTGCCGAGGACCTTGAGGGCGTTGGCGAGCAGGCCGACGAAGGTCGCGACGAGGTCGATCAACGGGCGGCCCTCCGGAGGATGGCGGCGCGGGCGTCGTTCGTGCCCTGGTCCCAGACGGCCCGGAACGCGCAGTAGGCGTCGACGAGGGCGAGGACGCCGTTGTTCCAGCCGGGGTAGCTGTCCCGGGCGAGGAGCCACACCAGCCCGGTCCAGACGCAGGCGCCGACGGCGGCGGTGACGAGGCGGATGGAGGGGCTGTGCCGCTTCGAGCCGTTCACCCAGAGGCCGAGCATGCGGACAACGGCGACCCCGAACGGGGCGGCGCCCCAGGTGCCCTCGGGGGCGATGTCGGAGAAGGCGTCGAACGTCGGGCGCGAGAACGTCGCCCCGGGAGCAGGAGCGCGACGGCCACGCCGAGCAGCACCAGCGCGCCGACCCATTCGGCCTCGCGACGCTGGTGATAGCCGCCGAAGGAAAGCGCGCGGTTCACGATGCGCCCCCCTTGCCCTTGCCGGACGGCCCAGGCGCGTCCGCCGGGGCGGGTTCCGCGTCGGGGACGGGCTCGGACACGGGATCGGCCTGACCCGGCTCGGACGCGGCCGGGAACGGCGACGGCGGCAGGAGCTCGCCGTGGCGCACGATGCCCTGGCCGCCGCAGCGGCCGCAGTGCACCTCGGATCAGTCCATGCCGGGGCGGATCACCGCCAACATGCCCTCCTTGCAGGTGGTGGGGGCCGGGCAGGCGCCGAAGGGGAAGGGCTGTTCGGTCACGCGGTGGCTCCGCCGAGTTCGAGGACGGTCCGGGGCCGGGCCGGGACCTGGGAGGCGGGACCGGCCGGGGGCTTGGACACGCGCGCCAGAACCGTGACGACGACGCCGTCGGCGACCCAGACCTTCATGGCCTTGGGGAAGGCGACGACATTCCCAGTGCGGTGCCCGGCGGCCATCAGGACCCCGCCGAAGTCGGCCAGCCAGGCGCGCACCTGCGCCAGGTCGTGCCCGGCCTTGCGCGGGACCGGCATGGCGCGCTGGTCGTCGATGGTCTCGTCGAGGACGGCGCCGAAGTACCGCTAGCAGTACCGGCGGACGGCGTGGTCGGTGACCCTGGCGCGGGGCGAGGTAGCCGTGACGTGGCTCATGCCGCCATGGTCCCTGGGGCGGCCAGGGGAGCCCGCTAGCGGCAGGTCGGGGACGGGAAGGCGGAATGGCAGGCGACGGTGACGGGTGCACGGGTGGGGCTCCGAGGGCGATGCTCGGAGCGTCCCCCCCGGTGCCGGTATTCGGCTAGCCGTCGGAGGCGAGGTCGTAGGTGCGCCGGTCCCCGGGAAGGCTGGCGGGTGGGACAGGATAACCACCCCACACCTTGGCTAAAGCCAAGCCCCCATACCCCGTAACGTTCCGTGCGCGCCTCGAACCGTTCCCACCCACATCCGCGCGCTCTACCGAGGACCGGATCGTGCGTCTTGCCCGCCGACCCCCAAGGCGCAGAGAGGCACCGTACGCGGCCTGGCCGAGCCGGACGTATCCCTACCCACGCCACCCCCGTGCAGCCCGCCCAGCCCTGCCCGCTGCGCCTTTTGGAGGGGTCGAACCTCATGCGCCACCCCCAACAGCGGAGTGGCCATCATAAGTATTCGACAGTGTTTGAGCGGAGTTTGACGTATTCACCCTCCTGTTCTAGCCTTGGCAAATCGATCTCGGTCGTCGCGGACGTGCTGCCCCGCGATGCTCTGCAGTAGAGGATACGTCGTGACGCTTCCCAACACCGCCGTCGCCACAGGTGCGCGCGATGCCGCACCCCTGTTCGTGCACCGCGCCCCCGAGTTCTGCTACGAGCTCCAGCCCCTCGACTACGCACGCCTCGTCCACAAGGTCTGCCCCGGCGCCGTGATCTTTAGCGGCCGCTTCCCATCGGCGAAGGGCAAGAAGGGCGACGGTTCGCCGGACGTCATCTGGCAGGACCGGCGCTGGAGCCCCGGCGCTCTTGCGACCCGGAACGTCGACCTGGCGCGGTTCAAGTTCATGAGCTTCGCGACCTGGCCCGTCATGAGGTTGGGCGAGCGGCCCGAGAAGAAGACCCTGGAGAACGCCGTCAGCGTCACCGCCTTCTGGGTCGACATCGACTTCCACGACGTTGACGAGTGGAAGCACGTCTCGCCGGTGACGGTCGTTGAGGCCGTTAGGAACGTCTGCGCCGAGCGTGGCTGGCCGGGTCCGTCCTACGCGACGCATAGCGGCCGGGGCGCCTTGGTCGTGTGGCTGTTCCAGCCTCAGGCCGCCCAACTCGTGATGGACCGCCACCGTGCCGTTCAGCAGGTTCTGCACGAGGCGTTCCGGGACATGGGGAGCGACCCGTCCGCCCGGCCGCTTACAAAGGTCTTCCGTATGCCGCGGACATACAACGAGAAGTCGGGTCTGGCGGTACGCATCATCTTCCCGGACCTGATCCGCGAGATCCGCCGCGTCGACTTCGACGAGATGTGCCGCACCGTCCTCCCCTTCGCCCGCCGGAGCAAGGCCCAGCGCCAGGCCGACGCGGCCGAGGCCAAGGCCAAGCGCGAGGTGGCCCGCGCTGCCCGCGCCTCCCGCAAGCCTCGCGAGGGGCACCACGGGGCGCTTCTTACCGGCTCGTCATACTGGGACACGATCCGCGCCGACCTCGACCGCCTCTTCGTCCACCGGCATGGACGCAAGGGCATCGTCGACGGCAAGTCCCGGGGGGATTACGGGGCGGGCAGGCACACCTGGCTGCTCGCCATGACGTATGCGGCAGCCTGGGTGCTGCATCCCGAAGAGCTCGACGCGTTCGTCCTGGAGACCGCCGGCCGCCTCGGCATCGACCGCGCCGAGGCGCCCGGCAAGGTATGCTCAGTGACATCCCGTGCCCGCGATGCCGCCAGGGGTCTGCGGAAGACGTACAAGGGCATCACGGTCGACCCCCGCTACAAGATCAGCCCGAAGGCACTCATCGAGCTCCTAAACATCACGCCCATGGAGATGCGCCGGGGGAACCTGCGCATCCTCGTAGACAAGGCCCGGCGCGCGGAGAATGCCGTCGGGCGGGTCGTCGCCAGCCGGCGCGCTAAGGGCGTCCGGTCGCGTGACGCGCAGCAGGCCCATCGCCTGGAGGTCGGGCAGCAGGCGATGGAGATGTGCGAGATGGGCATGACCGTGAAGGTTGTCGCCGAGATGTATGGCGTCTCACCGCGGTGGATCGACAACGCCCTGCGCGACGCCCGCGCGGTCGCGAGCATCACCGCCACGCGTCCCGCCGAAAATCCGGCGCCAGAACCCGCCGCCATCGTCGGTGCCGACACCCTCGAAATGTCCGTCGAGCCCCCCGCCGCGCTCGCGCACGAAGTGTTACGGGATATTGGACCGAGTGCAGGCGATGGTGTTGTCGCTGGCCTCGGCTCGACCTATTCTCGCCACGTCACGACGAAGGGCAGCACTCTTCTAGGACCGACGCCCGCTGAGCGCCTCCCGGCCCGGCGGGCGTTGCCTTGTCTGGTTCCCGCATAGCCTGGAACTGGGCACGCCTGCCGGACATGAGCGCGCGTTTCCATGTCTAACTCGCCACCGACCTCGTGCCTCAGATTGAGGCATGACAAGAGCGGTTCGTCTCCACCGTTCGCGCGGCCAAGTACCGCTGCGCCGCCGATTGGGCAGTCGACGAGGTTGCCAAGCACACCGTGCTCGACATCTAAAAGGACCTCTACGTGCACCTCCAGTCGAACACACCGTTGATCGAGACCGCGATCAAGTACAGGCGCCTAGCCATACGTATCATGACGACGATTTCCTTTGGGATAGGCGTGATCGCTTGGCCAGAGATAGCTGGTAAGTGGCGGGCCGACCCGGTCCAGAGATCCGACGCTGGACAGCGGACGTTTCCGGGGCGCTTGTAGCGGCGCACCTTCGCAGCCTCGCGAACGGTGCCGCAGGCCGCTGTCTAAAAGGCAAGGTCCCAGCCGCTGATCAGGATCATTTCAGCTCGAAGCGGATGCCGAATAGCCCTCCTCCCTCGTCGTCGGACAGACGCGGGTCCAGGATGTCATCCACGATCTCGACGTCCAGTCCGAGCAATGGGAGGGTCTCGGAGTTCAGGGTGACGATGTATTGCCCCCCGAGGTCGCCAATGACTGACTTGCCTAGGATCAGGGCCGAGCGGACCTGCCGCGGATCGACGCCGTCGAAGAGGTGGCTGTCGTGGACCAGAAAGCCGGGGCCGCCGGCGAAGCGCTCCCGCGCCGCCTGGTAAAGCATCAGGTCGAAGCAGAAGATTTCCATGTGGTCGATGCCGCCGCGGTTGCCGTCACCCTGGATGGTGATGCGGAACTCCGGTCCCTTGCTCGTCGCGTCGACGATCAGGTTGCCCCGGCGGTCGTCGTAGAGGCCCGAGATCGCGGCATCGATGCGCCGCATGGCGGTTCGGAGGACACCTTCGCGCTGCCGGTGGTCAGCCTGAAGCCGCTCGTGGAGGGTCAGCCGCTCTATCTGCGCCTGGTTCTTCTTGCCTTCTAGAATCTCCGCGTTGCGCAACTTCTCCCGGAGCAGGGTCGCCTGCATCTCAAGGGTGGCGAGTTCCTCGCCCATCCGCGTGAAGTCGTCGAGCGCGCCCTTCCCGGCGAGGACCTGCATGATCTGCGATTGCCGGCCGTCGAGAACCTTCATCTCGGCTTCGAGCGCCGCGATCCTGGCATGAGTCTCTGCGACCTGCTCGGCCAAGTGCGCCTTGCGGTTCTCGACCACCGAGAGCTGGAACGACTTGACGTCGTCGAACCGCCGCAGGACGACGCCGGGCAGCTCGACGCCCGCCGACCTGTAGATCCGCTCCAGTACCGCGTATTCCGGCGGCCGCTCGACCTCGGAGACGCGCTGCAGGTGCTCGATGGTCTGCCGCGCCTGCACGAGTTCGTGCCCGATGGCCTTGATGCGACGGCGCGCGTCGGCGGCCTCGCGGGCGAAGGTCCGGTACTCCTCCAACACCTCGAAATTCGCCGTCTGCTCGCGCAGGCGGGCCATTCTGTCCTCGATCCGGTTGAGCTCCGGCCGGATCTCGGCCACGGAGCCGAACATCCGCCCGAACGCGCCCTCGCGGATGGCCTTCTTCAACTCGCGCAGGCTCGCCTCGCGAAGCCGGAGGTCCTCGATGTCGCGTGGCACCCGCCAGTCGAGGCCGATGAGGTACGAGAGGTTGATCTGCCAGTCGCTGGGCTGCTGCTTGTCGCCCTGGCGCTCGGGCGACTGGAAGCCGCCGACCTTGTTGCGCCGGATGAAATAGCTGACCATCGAGCGGAAGCTCGGGCTGAACGAGGCGCCGAGCTCGGTGCCCTTGGGATCGTGCGGGAGCCCGAACCAATGGTGGCCGAGGAGTTCGCGCCATCTCTTGACCGGCAGGTACGGCCGGTTGGCCTTCTTGTCGTGGGACAGGTCGACGCCGAGGAGGGCAGCGGCGTCCGGGTCGAGCAGGATCTGGTTCGCGTTGTCCCCCCGACGGGAGACGGATACCTCGTGACCGCCTAACCGGAACGTGCCGTGGAAGGCGTAGGCCGCCAGTTCAGGGACCTGGAACATGGAGCCCTTGCCGGCATCCGAGCCCAGCAGGAAGTGGATGACCTCGATGGCGCTGGTCTTCCCCGCGCTGTTGCGGGTCTGCCTCTCGGTCGAGTCCTCGGTCCTGTCCGCCACGAGGACGTTGAGCCCCTCGTGGAAGGTGAGCGCCTTGAAGCTCGGGAGGTCGCTGGAGATGCCGAGGATCATCGCGGCCCACCGCACGGGGCGATGAGCCCCCCTTCGACGAGCTGGATGGCGGAGACCGCATTCAAGAAGCAAAGCGCCAGGACGAACCAGTCGAACGACAGGGGCGAGGCGTCCGGTCGCCGGGCGCGGGCCGCGCGGACCGCGTCCCAAACGGCGGAGACGCTGCTCGGGCCATCGAGCACGGCCAGGATGTCGGCCCCGACGCCGATCAGCGCCCTGTCGTGGCGCAGGTGCTTGGCCGGCAGGATCACGCGGCCACCTCGATGGGCGGCCGGTCCTTGAAGACCGTGCAGGTGTCGAAGAGGTAGGCCAGGAGGCTCCAGGCGGCGACGTCGCGCTCCTGTGTCGGGTTCCCTGTCCCGACGATGCCGTCGTACAGCCCGAGCATGACCTCGTTGGAGGTGAGATCCTGCAGGTCGAGGTCCTTGTAGCGGCGGCGGAACTCATTCGCGAGGGTGATGCCGAGGAGCGGGTTCGGGTCGTTGAGGATGTGAGCCCGGACGATGTCCGCGTTCGTCTGCCCCATCGCGATCTTGCGGGCCACGGCCCCGGTGATGGCGTTGTAGCGCAGCTTGTCCCGGGGCACCGACGCGGCATCGTCGTCGTCCGGCAGGTCGTCCGAGATGGCCTTCACGACGGCATGCAGGACGGCCACGACCTCGGGCGGCTGAAGGTTCTCGAAATCGGCCAGCGTCGCGGCACGCCCGATGAGGCGGGCGACATCCGGCTCCTCAAGGGCGAAGATCACCTTCCTGAAGCTCATCTTCCCGAAGAGGTGCAGCTGGTGCTGCGGGTTCGCCAACCGCAGTTCCTCGATCTTGGCCAGGGGTTCTGCGGTGGGACCGTCCACGAAATTGTGGACCATGTGCCAGCGGGTCATCCGCGTCCAATGGCGCGCCGCCCCCCGGTAGTCGGTCTCCATCTTCTTCGTGAGGGTCTTGTTGACCGCCTTGCGGTTCTCCCCGCCCTTCGCCGCCCCGTAGCACTGGAAGACCTCGGCCGTGGTGTGCAGGAACCCGTCGCACTTGCGGTCGCCGGCGCGCCCGGAGGCTGCCACGCGCTCGAACTCCTCGCCGTGACGCATCTCCATCATCGTCGCGAAGAAGTTCTCGAACTCCTCGCCGTGGGTCCGGTAGAGCTTTAGTTCGAGGGCGTCGTGCCAGTCGCCTTGCTTGTCTGCGGGGATGGGCATGTGCCGGCGGTGCTTCTGGCTGATGGAATCGCGCTAACGCGCAATTAGAAGCCTAGCAGCACTCCGAGCAACCGACACCCGGCGCGGCCCTGTCGGTAAGAGGCGAGTTGGCGCAAGGTTCACGGGCGGGCTCGCATGCACCGACAGGCTGCGGGCCTGGGGTCTTTGGACCGGGACGTCACCGGCGCCCAGTCACTCCGCTCGGCGCAGAGCCTTGTACGTCCGCCGGCACACGCCGCAATCCTGCTCCTCTCGCCCACGAGGTTCTGGCGGCACGAGGAGCGCCACGGTGCCCTCACCGGCGATGCCTACCGTTTGGCGAAGCCGATATCGTCGGCGACGGCCTTCAGGCGCTCTGGTTCGCGTTCCTTGCGCTCGGAGTAGCGGTCGACGAGGTAATCGGCCCGCCCGCGCGTCAGGAGGGTGAACTTCATCAGCTCCTCGCAGACGTCCACGACCCGGTCGTAGAGCGGCCCTGGCCTCATGCGGCCCGCGTCGTCGAACTCCTTGTAGGCCATCGGCACCGACGACTGGTTCGGGATCGTCACCATCCGCATCCAGCGCCCCAGCACCCGCAGGCTGTTCACGGCGTTGAAGCTCTGCGATCCGCCCGAGACCTGCATGACGGCCAGGGTGCGGCCCTGGGTCGGGCGAACCGAGCCCTCGCTGAGGGGCAGCCAGTCAACCTGGCTCTTCATCACCCCGGTCAGGTTGCCGTGCCGCTCGGGGCTGACCCAGACCTGCCCTTCCGACCAGATCGAGAGCTGCCGTAGCTCCTGCACCTTCGGGTGGTCGGCGGTGGCGTCGTCAGGAAGCGGCAGCCCGTCCGCGTGGAAGATGCGGACCTCGCCGCCCATCGCCTCCAGCAATCGCGCCGCCTCGTAGGCCAGGAAGCGGCTGAAGGACCGCGGCCGGAGCGACCCGTAGAGAACGAGGAACCGAGGCGCATGGTCGAGCGGCGTCGGAGCCGCCATCCGCTCCTCGGTCGGCACCTCGAAATGCGCCTCGGAGAGGTTCGGCATCCCGTCGGCGAACGGCTGCTGGGGCTTGTCCAAGGCGCTTCTTTTCTCTACGTTTCAACGAGAGTTGATATATAGGTCATTCGATGGACGAACGGCAAGCCCTCGCGGCCTTCGCGGCCCTCGGCCAGGAGCACCGGCTCCGGGTCGTGCGCGCTCTGGTCACCGCCGGCCCGGACGGGCTAGCCGCCGGCGTCCTCGCCGAGACGGTGAAAGTCGCCGGCAACAACCTGTCCTTCCACCTGAAGGAGCTCTCGCACGCCGGGCTAATCACCTCCCGGCGCGAGGGAAAGTCGGTCATCTACAGCGCCGCCTACGGCGGCCTGTCCGACCTCGTCCAGTTCCTCATGCGCGACTGCTGCCAGGGCCACCCGGAGGTCTGTGCCCCGGCCGTCGCTGCGCTCGACGCCTGCGACTGCACCACCGGGGACACCCTCCATGCCTGAGCCCGCCTACAACGTCCTATTTCTCTGCACCGGCAACTCGGCCCGCTCGATCCTGGCCGAGGCCATGCTCAACAAGGAGGGCGGCGGGCGCTTCCGCGCCTTCTCCGCCGGCAGCCAACCGAAGGGCGAGCCGCACCCGATGGCGCTGCAGGTCCTGCGGGAGAGCGACTACCCGACCGAGGGCCTGCGCTCGAAGTCGTGGGACGAGTTCGCCGGGCCCGACGCCCTCATCATGGATTTCGTCTTCACCGTCTGCGACAACGCCGCCGGCGAGGCGTGCCCGTACTGGCCGGGCCAGCCGGTGACGGCACACTGGGGCATCGAGGATCCCGCCGCGGCGGAGGGCTCGGAGATGGAGCGCAAGCGCGCCTTCGTCACCGCCCAGCGCTACCTCAAGAATCGGATCGCGGCCTTCGTCGCCCTGCCGCTCGGCAGCCTCGACCAAGTCGCCCTGTCGTCGAAGGTCCGCGAGATCGGCCAGATGGCCGGCGCGACCTCGGCCCGCCCGGACGTCGCGTGATGGACGTCGTCATCTACCACAACCCCGCCTGCGGCACCTCCCGCAACACCCTGGCGATGATCCGCAACGCCGGCGTCGAGCCGCACGTCGTCGAGTACCTGAAGACGCCGCCGAACCGGGCACTCCTCAAGCAACTGCTCGCCCGCGCCGACCTCTCGGTCCGGGACGCGCTGCGCGAGAAGGGAACCCCCTACGCCGAGCTCGGCCTCGGCGATCCGGCGCTGAGCGACGAGCAGCTCCTCGACGCGGTCGAGGCCCACCCGGTCCTGCTGAACCGCCCGCTCGTGGTCAGTCCGAAGGGCGTGCGCCTGTGCCGACCCTCGGAGGCGGTGCTCGACCTCCTGCCGGACCAGCAGGGCGAGTTCGTGAAGGAGGACGGCGAGCGCGTCGTCGACGAGCACGGCCGCCGCGTCGCCACCGCCTGAGGACACCATGAGCACCTTCGAACGCTACCTGACCCTCTGGGTCGCGCTCTGTATCGTGGCCGGCATCGCGCTCGGCCACGTCATGCCCGGCTTCTTCCACGCCGTCGGCGACGCCGAGGTCGCGAAGGTGAACCTGCCGGTGGCAGTGCTCATCTGGCTCATGGTCATCCCCATGCTGCTCAAGATCGACTTCGCCTCGCTGCGCCACGTCGGCCGGCACTGGCGCGGCATCGGCGTGACGCTGTTCATCAACTGGGCGGTGAAGCCGTTCTCGATGGTCGCGCTCGGCTGGCTGTTCATCGGCTACCTGTTCCGGCCCTACCTGCCCGCCGACCAGGTCGACAGCTACATCGCGGGGCTCATCATCCTGGCGGCGGCGCCCTGCACCGCGATGGTGTTCGTCTGGTCGAACCTCACCCGGGGCGAGCCGCACTTCACCCTGAGCCAGGTGGCGCTCAACGACACCATCATGGTGGTGGCCTTCGCGCCCATCGTCGGCCTGCTGCTCGGGCTCTCGGCCATCACGGTGCCCTGGGGCACGCTGGTGCTGTCGGTGGTGCTCTACATCGTCATCCCGGTGATCATCGCCCAGGTCGTGCGACGCGCCCTCCTCGCCTCGGGCGGGCAGGCGGCGCTGGACCGGCTGCTCGCCCGGCTCGGCCCCGTGTCGCTCGTGGCGCTGCTCGCCACGCTGGTCCTGCTGTTCGGCTTCCAGGGCGAGCAGATCCTGGCGCAGCCGGCGGTGATCGGCCTGCTGGCGGTCCCCATCCTCATCCAGGTCTACCTGAACTCGGGGCTTGCCTACCTCCTGAACCGTGCGGCCGGCGAGCAGCACTGCGTCGCCGGGCCCTCGGCCCTGATCGGCGCCTCGAACTTCTTCGAGCTCGCGGTGGCCGCCGCCATCAGCCTGTTCGGCTTCAACTCGGGCGCGGCGCTCGCCACCGTGGTCGGCGTGCTGATCGAGGTGCCGGTGATGCTCTCGGTCGTGTGGATCGTGAACCGGAGCCAAGGCTGGTACGAGCGCGGCGTGGCGGGCAAGGGAGCGGCCCTGAAGCCTGCCTCCCGTGAGGTCTAAGGCCCGCGGCCGCCTCGCCGTCATCTCGGCCCTGGGCGTGGTGGAGATCCTCGCCTGGGGCTCGTCGTTCTACCTGCCGGCGGTGCTCGCCGGTCCCATCGCCGTCGACACCGGCTGGCCGCTGGCCTGGGTGGTCGGCGGCCTGTCCGTCGGGCTCCTGGTAGCGGCAATCGCCTCGCCCCGCGTGGGAATCGCCATCCACCGGCACGGGGGACGCCCGGTCCTGGCGCTGGCCGCCCTGCTGCTGGCGGCCGGCCACGTCGTGATCGGGCTGGCGCCGAACCTGCCCGTGTTCCTGTCCGGCTGGCTGGTCATCGGGCTCGGCATGGGCTGCGGCCTCTACGACCCCGCCTTCGCCACCCTCGGCCGGCTCTACGGCGCCGAGGCGCGCCCGGCCATCACCACGCTGACCCTCTGGGGCGGGTTCGCCAGCACCGTCTGCTGGCCGCTCTCGGCCTTCCTCGTCGAGCAGGTCGGCTGGCGCCACGCCTGCCTTGCCTATGCCGGATTGCACCTCGTCGTGACCCTGCCACTGGTACTGGGCCTGATCCCGAAGGCGCCTGCCCGGAAGCCCGCAAGAGGTGAGGAGCACCACGCGGACGTTCCGTTGACGCCTCGCGAGCGCCGGGCCTACCGGCTGATGGCCGGCGTGCTCGTGCTGGGCGGCACCGTGATGACGCTGGTCTCGGTGCACCTCATCGCCCTGCTGCAGGCCCGTGGCGTCGCGCTGGCCGCGGCCGTCTCCTACGGCGCGCTGATCGGGCCGGCCCAGGTCGGGGCCCGCATCGTCGAGATGGCGAACAAGGGCCGGCACCACCCGCTATGGACCCTGACCGTGGCCATGGCGCTGGTTGTCGTAGGGCTCGCCATCCTGGCGGCGGGCGTGCCGACGGTCGGCCTCGCCCTGGTGCTCTACGGGGCGGGCAACGGGATCTACTCCATTGCCCGGGGCACGGTGCCGCTCGCCCTGTTCGGGCCGGCGCGATACCCAGTGCTCGTGGGACGCTTGGCGCGACCTGGTCTCGCCGCACAGGCGCTGGCCCCCTCGCTCGGGGCGGTGGCGCTCACTTACGGCGGCGCCGACGCGGCCTACGGCCTGCTGGTGGCGCTCGCGCTGGCGAACCTTGGCCTGGCGATAGCCTTGTGGGGGGCGCGGCCGGACGTCGTCGAGGGAAGCGGCGCCGTTCGCTGAACGGAGGCTGCGCGCAGGCTTCAGAACCGATTCAACGCGACTTGCCTAGTCTGGAGACATCTCAACCGAGGAGGGTCCTCCCATGAAGCTTCGCATCGCAGGTCTGGTTGCGGCTGCTCTGGTGCTGCTCCCCGGCGCCGCCTCCGCGCAGTGGTACGAGCGCGGGCCGCGCCATCATCACCATCACCACTGGGATCACCATCATCACCATGGCTACGGCTACCGCCACGGCTACGAGCGGCATCACCATCACGGCTATGACCGGCCTGTCCACTTCGACCGAGGCCACCACCATCACCATCACGGGTACTGACGGCCGCGTTCGACCGCCGGGACCATCCGACGCGGTCCCGGCGGTCGTGTGCACTTGACCTTCCCACGGCGGGAAGGGGCATCCTGAAGTCCATCGACCTTCCGCGCGACCCGGAAATCTGGCATCGTCGATTCGTGACGTTCTGGCTCGCCCTCCGGCGGCTGCTCCCGCTCCTGGCGGTTCTCAGCCTCGCCCTGACGCCGGTGACCGCTTCCGCGGCCGCCGCGGGCATGCACGCCTCCATGACGGCACAGGCCCACGGTTCGCACGCGGCGATGTCGGCCATGGACCATGCCGGCATGGACATGGCCGGGATGGACATGGACGACATGCCCTGTTGCCCGCCGGAAAAGGCGGAGAAGCCGGACTGCGCCAAGGCGGGTTGCCGGCTGCTGGCGCTCTGCCTCGCCAGCGTCGCCTCGCTCCTGCCGGCCGCGGCCTTCGTCCCGGCGCCGGTCGCGACGCGGACGAGCCGCGCGTGGCCCGACGCGGCCTCCTTCGCCAGCGTGCACCGCCCCCCGCTACCTGAGCCTCCCCGAGCCTGAACCCGATGCCGCCGGCGCTAGCGCCGGTACGGTGACGCGCGCCCGCGCGTGGCCTTCCATCGCGTTCAGGAGATGACACCCGTGACCAAGAACCCCTTCGCGCGCGCCGTGCCGGCCGCGCTGCTCGCCGCCGTCCTGTCGGCGTCGGCGATGACCGTCCCCGCCCTGGCGGACGTCAAGGACTACCGCTTCGAACTCGTGCAGCAGGAGGCGAAGGTCGGCGAGGCCGTCGTCGCCGTGCGCCTCGTCGACAAGCGCAGCGGCAAGGCCGTGCCCGACGCCGTCATCTTCGCCAAGCGCCTCGATATGGCGCCCGACAGCATGGAGGAGATGGTCACCAAGCTGGAGCAGGTGCCCTCGACCGAACCAGGCGTGTACCGCTTCAAGGCCAAGCTCTCGATGGCCGGCGGCTGGCGCCTCTCGCTCGGGGCCAAGGTCCAGGGCGAGACCGGCACGGTCGAGGACAAGCTGGTCTTCCAGGCCGTCAAGTGAGCCGCGCCGCCTGGGCCGCCGGGGCCTTCGCCGCGTTCGCGGCGGGGGCCGTCGGCTACGGGGCGGGGCACGGGGGGAACCCCGTGCCTACCGTCCTGGAGCGAGCCCGTTCCGAGTTCGTCCCGGCGCTGGTCGAGCGCGTCCCCGCGCGGTTCGCCGATTGGCTGCCGGGCGGCAACGGCCGGGCGGCCGCGCCCGCCTCGGCGAAGGCGACCGGGCCGGTCGTCTTCTACCAGGACCCGGACGGGAAGCCGGTCTACTCGGCATCCCCGACGACGACCGCGGACGGGCGCGCGTTCCGGGCCGTCCGGGCGAGCGAGGACGTGCGCTTCGACGACGCCGAGGGCGGCGAAGCCATGCCCGACGGGATGGCCCAGGGTTCCGCGGCCAACCCGGCCGGCGACGCTAGGCGCATCCTCTACTACCGCAACCCGATGGGGCTGCCGGACACCTCCCCGACGCCCAAGAAGGACTCGATGGGGATGGACTACATCCCCGTCTACGCGGGCGAGGACGAGGCCGGCGTCGTGACGGTCTCCCCCGGCAAGGTCCAGCGCACCGGCGTGCGGACCGAGACCGTCGACCGGCGGGTCGTGGCGCAGCCGGTGCGCGTGCCGGGCACGGTCGCCCTCGACGAGCGGCGCGTCACCGTCATCGCCACCCGGTCCGACGCCTACGTCGACCACGTCGAGAACGTCACGACCGGCGACCGGGTCCGCAAGGGCCAGGCGCTGGTCCACGTCTACTCCCCCGAGATCAACGCGGCCGCCGCGCAGCTCATCGCCAACCCGGGCTTCGACGGGGCGCGCCGCAGGCTCCAGAACCTGAACGTCTCCGAGGCCGTCATCGACGAGATGGAGCGCACCCGGAAGGTGCCGATGGCGGTCACGTGGTCCGCGCCCCGGGACGGACTCGTCCTGCAGCGGACCGCCATCGAGGGCATGAAGGCCGCGGCCGGCGACACCCTGTTCCGCATTGGCGACATCTCGGCGATGTGGGTGCTGGCCGACGTGCCAGAGCGCGACCTCGCCGGTGTGCGCGTGGGACAGCCGGTGAGCGTCCGCCTGCGCTCGGCGCCCGGGAAAACCTTTTCCGGCAAGGTCGCAGTGGTCTACCCGCAGGTGAACCCCGACACCCGGGCGACGCGGGTGCGCATCGAGCTGCCGAACCCGGACGGGACGCTCCTGCCTGACATGTACGCCGACGTCGAGATCGGCACGGGCGACGCCAAGCCGGTCGTGGCCGTGCCGGACGACGCGGTCATCGACACCGGCGAGCGGCAGGTGGTTCTTCTCGACCGCGGCGAGGGCCGGTTCGAGCCCAAGGAGGTGAAGGTCGGCGTCCGCGGCGGGGGCTACGTCGAGATCCGAGAGGGCGTGACGCCCGGCGACCGGGTGGTCACGGCGGCAAATTTCCTGATCGACGCCGAGAGCAACCTGAAGGCGGCGCTCCAGTCCCTGACCGCACCGAAGGACGACCGGCAGGCGGCGAGCGCGGGAGGCACGCGGTGATCGCGCGTCTTATCGGCTGGTCGGCCCGCAACCTCGTGCTGGTGCTGATCGGCACCGTGTTCGCGGTCGCGACCGGCGTCCTGGCGCTACGGACCCTGCCGCTCGACGCCATCCCCGACCTCTCGGACGTGCAGGCCATCGTCTACACGGAGTACCCAGGTCAAAGTCCGACGACCGTCGAAGACGTCGTGACGTTTCCCCTCTCGACCGCGATGCTGACGGTGCCGAAGGCGAAGGTCGTGCGCGGCTTCTCGTTCTTCGGGGTGTCCTTCGTCTACGTCATCTTCGAGGACGGCACCGAACCCTACTGGGCGCGGTCGCGCGTCCTGGAGTTCCTCAACGGGGCCGCGAGCCGGTTGCCGGCCGGGGTGACGCCGACCCTCGGACCCGACGCGACGGGGGTGGGCTGGGTCTACCAGTACGTCGTCGTCGCCAAGGAGCGGACGCTCGCCGAGCTTAGGTCGCTGCAGGATTGGGTCATCCGGTTCGGCGCCTCGCGCGCCGAGGGCGTGGCCGAGGTCGCCGGCGTTGGCGGCTTCGTGAAGCAGTACAACGTCGTCGTCGACCCGAACCGCCTACGCGCGCAGGGCATCCCCCTGTCCAAGCTCCGGGACGCGATCCGGTCGAGCAACACCGACGTCGGCGGCCGCACGGTCGAGCTCTCCGAGTTTGAGTTCATGGTGCGCGGCCGGGGCTACCTGCGGAGCGTCGCCGACATCGAGGACATCGTCCTGAAGACCTCCGGTGGCACGCCGTTGCGGGTGCGGGACGTCGCCCGGGTCGAGCTCGGACCGGACGAGCGCCGCGGCATCACCGAGATGAACGGCGAGGGCGAGGTCGCCGGCGGCATCGTCCTGCAGCGCTTCGGCGCCAACGCCCTCAACGTCATCGAGGGGGTGAAGGCGAAGCTCGCCGAGGTCGCGAAAAGCCTGCCGGCGGGCACCGAGATCCTGCCGGTCTACGACCGCTCGCAACTCATCGACGCGGCCATCGATACCCTGCGGGGGACCCTCGTCGAGGAGAGCGTCGTCGTCTCCCTGGTCTGCGTCGTCTTCCTGCTGCACGTGCGCAGCGCGTTGGTCGCCATCCTGATGCTGCCGGTCGGCATCTTGATGGCCTTCGCCGGCATGAAGGCGCTCGGAATCGGCGCCAACATCATGAGCCTGGGCGGCATCGCCATCGCGGTCGGCGCCATGGTCGATGCCGCGATCGTCATGATCGAGAACGCCCACAAGCACCTGGAGCGGGCCCCGGCGGACAAGCCGCGGGTCGAGGTTCTGGTCGAGGCGGCGAGCGAGGTCGGACCGTCGCTATTCTTCTCGCTCCTCGTCATCACGGTGAGCTTCCTGCCCATCTTCACCCTAGAGAGCCAGGAGGGGCGGCTATTCGGGCCGCTCGCCTTCACCAAGACCTTCGCCATGGCCGCGGCGGCGCTCCTGTCGGTGACCCTGGTGCCGGCCTTGATGGTGCTGTTCGTGCGCGGGCGCATCGTCCCCGAGCACCGCAACCCGGTGAACCGGTTCCTCGTCTGGCTGTACCGGCCTCTCATCGCTGGCATTCTGCGAGCCAGGCTCCTCACCATCCTGCTTGCCGTCGGATTGCTGGCCGCGACCGCCTGGCCGGCCCGGCAACTCGGCTCCGAGTTCATGCCGGAGCTCGACGAGGGCACGCTGCTCTACATGCCGACCACCCTGCCGGGGATCTCTGTGACCAAGGCCGGCGAGCTCCTTGCGACCCAGGACAGAATTATCAAGTCGTTCCCCGAGGTCGCCTCAGTCTACGGCAAGGCGGGCCGCGCCAACACGGCGACCGACCCCGCGCCGATGGAGATGTTCGAGACCGTCATCACCCTGAAGCCGAAAGCGGAGTGGCGCCCGGGCGTGACGCTCGCGAGCCTCAAGGCTGAGATGGACGGGGCCCTGCAGTTCCCGGGCGTTTCGAATGCCTGGACGCAGCCGATCCGCGCCCGCATCGACATGCTCTCGACCGGCATCCGCACCCCGGTGGGCGTGAAGGTGCTGGGCACCGACCTGACGGCGATGGAGGGGGTTGCCCGCCAAGTCGAGGCCGTGGTGCGTGCCGTGCCGGGCACGTCGAGCGCCTACGCGGAGCGGGTCATCGGCGGCTACTTCCTCGACGTCACGCCCGACCGGGAGGCGCTCGGGCGCTACGGCCTGATGGTCGGTGACGTGCAGGACGTGGTCGCGACCGCCCTCGGTGGGCAGAGCGTGACGAACACGGTCGAGGGCCGCGAGCGTTACACCGTGAACGTGCGCTACCCGCGCGCCTTCCGCTCGAACCCGCGGGCCATCGCCGACGAGGTGCAGGTGCCCTTGCCGGCCGGGGGCACGGTGCCGCTCGGCGAGGTAGCCAAGGTCGAGCTCACCCGGGGCCCGACCTCGATCCGCACCGAGAACGGCCAGCTCGCGGTCTACGTCTTCGTGGACTTCGCCGGGCGGGACCTCGGCGGCTACGTGGCCGAGGCGCGCCGGGCCGTGGCCGACGAGGTCAAGCTGCCCCAGGGCACGATCCTGCAGTGGAGCGGTCAGTACGAGTACCTGGAGCGGGCCGAGGCGCGCCTGAGGATCGTGGTGCCGCTGACGCTGCTCGTCGTGTTCCTGCTGCTCTACCTCAACTTCCGGCGCCTGACCGAGACGCTCATCGTCATGCTGTCGCTGCCCTTCGCACTCGTCGGCGGGGTGTGGTTGCTCTGGATGATGGGCTTCAACATGTCGGTCGCGGTGGCGGTCGGCTTCATCGCGCTCGCGGGCGTCGCGGCGGAGACCGGGGTGATCATGCTGGTCTACCTCGACCACGCCCTCGACGAGGTCCGGGTCGGGTGCGTGCGCGAGGGCCGCCCCCTCACGCGCGAGGACCTGCGGCGGGCCATCATGGTCGGGGCCGTGGAGCGTGTCCGGCCCAAGATGATGACGGTGGTCGCCATCATGGCCGGGCTCCTGCCCATCCTCTGGAGCACCGGTTCGGGCTCCGAGGTCATGCAGCGCATCGCGGTGCCGATGATCGGCGGGATGGTCTCCTCGACCGTGCTGACGCTGGTCGTGATCCCGGCGGTCTACGCCCTGGTGAAGGGGCGCGGGTTGCCGCCGGCGGACGAAGTGGCCCGCGAGGCAGCGGACGGGAACGTGAGGCTGCCGCAGGCGGCCGAGTGAGAGCGAACGGGAGATGACCATGCGGAGCGATACGATGCCGTCCCGGCGTGCCGTGCTCGGGGGCTTGGCGGCGGGGCTGGCCCTCGGAAGGGGTGCTTTGGCGGCGGGGCTGCCCGAGGTCGCGGTGACCAAGGACCCGAACTGCGGCTGCTGCGAGAAGTGGGTCGCGCACCTTCGCGAGGCCGGCTTCTCGGTGACGGTGACTGAGGGGGCCGTGAACCCGGTGAAGGCACGTCTCGGCGTGCCGCGGGACCTCGCCTCCTGCCACACTGCCCAGGTGGGCGGCTACGTGGTCGAGGGCCACGTGCCGGCCGGCGCGATCAAGCGGCTCCTGGCAGAGAAGCCCCGAGGCACCGGGCTGGCGGTGCCGGGCATGCCGGTCGGCTCGCCCGGCATGGAGGTCGACGGCATGGAGCCGGATACCTACGAGGTAGTCCTGTTCGGCTCCGAAGGAAGGAGTGCCTTCGCCCGCTACCGCGGGAGCGAGCCGGCCTGAGCGCATCGCTCACCCCTTGACCTTCCCATAATGGGAAGCCCCATCTGGGTGTGACGTCATCCAAGGGAGTGCGTCTTGCATCGCTTCAAGGTCGAGAAGATGGGCTGCGGCGGCTGCGCCAAGTCGGTGACCCGCGTGGTCCAAGGCATCGAGCCGAACGCCCGGGTCGAGGTCGAACTCGGAGCCAAGCTCGTGACCGTGTCGGATGCCGCCGGCCCTGCGGACCGGATCGCCCAGGCCATCGCCGCGGCGGGCTTCCCGGCCAAGCCGCTGCTCGCGGCGGCTTGAAACGCCGCGACGGCAACCAAACTTGCCTGCGGGCATTCACGTCTCAACGGCGGACATAGTCCCGCCACCCGAACCGGTGTAAGACGACCTTATGAACCTCGACCGGCAAATCGTGCGCCTGATGGCGGCGATGATCCTCGCGATCATCGCCTACGTCGCGCCGTCTGCCGTCCAGGCGCACGAGGGGCACGCCCACCACGGCCATCACGTGGCTGCGGCGCAGCCGAAGCCAGCGCTTGCGCCGGCTTCGGCCGTCGCGACCACGCCTGCCAAGCCTTCGGTCCGGTCCGAGGCGTCCGCCTCGCTCAAGGCCGCGCTCCCGGCCGCGGCCGTCGAGCCGGTGCGCATCGAGGTGGACCGGGACGGCGGTTGCTGCCCCGGACCCTGCAAGACCCGCTGCTGCGGACCGATGGCCTGCTGCGCCACCGGCATCCTGTCCGGCCCCTCCGCCCTGTCGCCGTCCCTGTTCCGGACCGTCACGCTGATCCCGCGCGACGTTTCCGGCCGCGCCGGCACCGGCCCCGAGGCCCTGCCCAAGCCCCCACGAACCCTCGCGTGAAGTAGGGCGCGCCTGAGGCGCGCGACGCCCGGATTGCGCCCGTGAACGGCGCCGTCCGGACTTCCCGACGCGAGGATTCCCGTACATGTCGACCCGTTTTGCCGCCGCCTTACGCGCGGTGGCGCTGCTTGCCGCCGTCCTGTCGGGGCCGGCGCTGGCCCACGAGGGCCACGACCACGGCGCCGCCCAGCCGCCTGTCTCGAAGACCATCGCCCCGCGCGGCGAGGCGCTCTCGGACGCCTTCGAGCTCGTCGCCATCCCGCGCGACGGGACCCTGACGCTGTTCCTCGACCGCTTCCGGACGAACGAGCCGGTGCCCGGCGCGACCATCGAGGTCGAGACGCCCGACGGGCCGAAGACCGCGACCGCCACGGCCGACGGCGGCTACGCGCTGCCGGCCCCCTGGCTGTCGAAGCCTGGCCGGCACGATCTCGTGGCGACCGTCACGGCCGGGGACGCGGTCGATGTGCTGACCGTGGCGGTCACCGTGCCCGACCCGAAGGTCGCCGCGGCCGCGACGCCTGCCAAGCCGGCCCCGGCTCAGGCTGCCCTGGCGCGCGTCTCCGAGGTCGTCCACGACGTCCGGGAGCGGCTGACGGCCAAGGACCCGGCCCTGGTGGCCGCGGTCGCCATCGCCTTCCTGCTCGGCGTGCTCGTGACGGCGCTCGCACGCGGGCGCCGTGGCGCGCCGGCGGTGGCGCTGGTCGCCATCGGCATCACCCTCGTCCTCGGCACCGCCGCCTTCGCGCACGGCGACGAGGACCATGGCGCGCCCGTGCAGGGAGCGGCGCTGATCGAGCCGCGCCAGACCACGCCGGCCTCGTCGGACCTCGCGCAGCGCCTGCCCGACGGCTCCGTCTTCGTGCCGAAGCCGACGCAACGGCTGCTGGTCCTGCGCACCACCATGACCGAGCAGGGCAGCTTCCACCGCTCGGTCGAGCTGCCCGGCCGCATCATCCCGGACCCGAACGCCAGCGGCGTCGTGCAGTCCTCGGTCGGCGGCCGTCTCTCGCCACCGGCCTCCGGGCTGTTCCCGCGCCTCGGCACCAAGGTGCGCAAGGGTGACGTTCTCGCCACGGTGACCCCACCGGTCCAGGCCGTCGACGTCTCCGACATGCGCCAGCGCCAGGGCGAGCTCGACCAGCAGATCGCCATCGTCGAGCGCCGGGTCGACCGCTACCGCAAGCTCGCCACCACCGGCGCCGTCGCCACGACGCAGCTCGACGACGCGGTCGCGGAGCTCAACGGCCTGCACGACCGCCGCGCCGCCCTCGACAAGGCCCGGCAGCAGCCCGAGACACTCGTGTCGCCCGTCGACGGCGTGGTGGCGCAGGCGACCGCGGTGGCCGGCCAGATGGCGGCACCCGGGGCCATGGTCTTCCAGATCGTCGACCCGAACCGCCTCTGGGTGGAGGCGCTGAGCTTCGACGCTCTGACCGCGGCCCAGAACGCCACCGCGCGGCTCGCCGACGGCCGGACCCTGAAGCTTGCCTACCAGGGTACGGGGCTGGCCGACCGCAACCAGGCCATCCCGGTGCAGTTCGCGGTGCAGGGCGACGCCTCCGGCCTGCGCGTCGGCCAGTTCGTCACCGTGCTGGCCGGGACCGACACCGAGCAGTCGGGGCTGGCGCTGCCGCGCGCGGCGGTCGTGCGCACCGGCAACGGGCAGGACGTCGTCTACGAGCACACCACCGCCGAGCGCTTCGAGGCCCGGCCCGTGCGGGTCGAGCCGCTCGACGGCGGCCGCGTGCTGGTGGCCGAGGGGATCGGACCCGGCAAGCGGGTCGTGACCCAGGGCGCCGAGCTCCTCGACCAGGTCCGCTGAGGAGGCGCCCGATGTTCACCTTCCTCGTCAGCCAGTCGGTCCGCAACCGCCTGCTCATCCTCGCCTTGGCCACGGTGCTGGTGCTCTTCGGCGCCTTCACCGCGACCAAGCTGCCGGTCGACGTCTTCCCCGACCTCAACAAGCCCACCGTCACCATCATGACGGAGGCCGAAGGGTACGCCCCTCAGGAGGTCGAGCAGCTCGTCACCTATCCCATCGAGACCCGGATGAACGGGCTGCCCGGGGTTACCCGCGTGCGCTCGGTCTCGGGCGTCGGCCTGTCCATCACCTACGTCGAGTTCGACTGGGGCACCGACATCTACCGCAACCGCCAGCAGGTGGCCGAGCGGCTGTCGCTTGTGCAGGACCAGCTGCCGCGGGGCGTGACCCCGGTGATGGGCCCTATCTCCTCCATCATGGGCCAGATCCTGCTGGTGGCGGTGACCGGCGAGACCGCGACCCCGATGCAGGTGCGCGAGGTCGCCGACTTCACCATCCGGCCGCGGCTCCTGACCATCCCGGGCGTGGCGCAGGTCATCCCCATCGGGGGCGAGGTGCGCCAGTTCCGGGTCAGCCCGAACCCGGCCGCCATGCGCTCGCTCGGGGTGACGAACGCCCAGCTTGAGACGGCGCTGGCGCAGTTCGGCACCAATGCCGGCGGCGGCTTCACCGACCAGCATTCCCGCGAGTACCTCATCCGGAACATCGGCCGGACCATGAGCCTCGACGACCTGCGCAACCTCGTGGTCGCGACGGTTGCCGAAACGCCGGTCCACTTGCGCCAGGTGGCCGAGGTCTCCTTCGCCGCCCGGACGAAGCGGGGCGACGCCGGGTACATGGCCAAGCCCTCGGTCATCGTCTCGGTCGAGAAGCAGCCCGACGTCGACACCGTGCGGCTGACCCGCAGCATCGAGACGGCCCTGAAGGAGATGTCGCCGACCCTGCCGGCCGGCATCAAGGCCGACCAGGTCCTTTTCCGCCAGGCCGACTTCATCGAGACCTCGATCCGCAACGTCGAGCGCGTCCTGTTGGAGGCGGTGCTGGTGGTGGCGGTGGTGCTGTTCGCCTTCCTGCTGAACGTGCGCACCACGGCGATCTCGCTGCTCGCCATCCCGGTCTCGGTGCTGACGACCGCGGTGGTGTTCCACCTGTTCGGGCTGTCCATCAACACGATGACGCTGGGCGGGCTCGCCATCGCCATCGGCGAGCTCGTCGACGACGCGGTCGTGGACGTGGAGAACATCTACCGGCGGCTCGGCGAGAACCGGCGGGAGGGCAACCCGAAGGGCGTGTTCCAGGTGGTGGTCGAGGCTTCGAACGAGGTGCGCTCCGGCATCGTCTACGCGACGCTGATCATCATCCTGGTGTTCGTGCCGCTCTTCGCCCTCTCGGGCATCGAGGGCCGGCTCTTCGCGCCGCTCGGGCAGGCCTACATCATCTCGATCCTGGCGAGCCTGCTCACCTCGATCACCCTGACGCCGGTGCTGGCCTCGCTCCTGCTGCCGGGGCTCAGGAACCTGGAGGAGCACGACAGCCGCTTCCTGAAGCTGCTCAAGCGCGGCAACGCCGCCCTGCTGCGGGTCGCCTTCCGCCACAAGGGCCTGCTGGTCGGCACCGTCGCGGTGGCGGTGGTGGCCGCGGGCGTGGCCGCCTGGAACCTGCCCCGGGCCTTCCTGCCGCCGTTCAACGAGGGCTCGTTCACGGTCAACATGACCTTTAACCCGGGCATCTCGCTCGCCGAGAGCAACCGGGTCGGGCTGATCGCGGAACGGCTGCTGCTGGACATCCCGGGCGTGAAGGCGGTCGGTCGCCGGACCGGGCGGGCCGAGCTCGACGAGCACGCCGAGGGCGTCCACTCGTCTGAGATCGAGGTGGCGCTGGACGAGGGCGCCAAGCGTCCGAAGGAGTCCCTCGTCGCCGACATCCGTGGGCGCCTCGCGGCCCTGCCGGTGGCGGTGAACGTCGGCCAGCCCATCTCGCACCGGCTCGACCACATGCTCTCGGGCGTGCGGGCCGAGATCGCCCTGAAGGTGTTCGGCGAGGACCTCGATGCCCTGCGCCGGGTGGCCAACTCCCTGCGCGACCGGATGGCCGCGATCCCGGGGCTCGTCGACCTTCAGGTCGAGCGGCAGGTGCGCATCCCGCAGCTTGAGGTGCGGGTCGACTACACCCGGGCGGCCCTCTACGGCGTGCAGCCGGCCGCCGTCGTCGAGCAGATCAGCCGCCTCTCGAACGGGCGGGTCGTCTCGACCGTGGTCGATGGCGTGCGCCGCTTCGACGTGGTCCTGCGCCTCTCGGAGAACCGCCGGACCACGACCGGGTTGGGCGACCTGCTGCTGGAGACGCCCTCGGGGTGGGTGCCGGCGCGCCAGGTGGCCGACATCCGCGAGACCGACGGGCCGAACCAGATCCTGCGCGAGAACGCCCGGCGCCGCATCGTCGTCCAGGCCAACACCAACGGCGAGAGCGACATGGCCACCATCGTGGCGGCCATCCGCGAGGCCGTGGCGAAGGAGCCGCTGCCGCCCGGCTTCTTCACCAGCCTGGAGGGCACCTTCCAGGCGCAGGAGGAGGCGAGCCGGACCATCGCGGCGCTCTCGGCGCTGTCCCTGGCCCTGGTCTTCGCCATCCTCTACAGCCGCTACCGCTCGGCCGCGCTCGCCCTCATCATCATGGGCAACGTGCCGCTCGCCCTGATCGGCTCGGTGGCGGCTCTGTGGCTGGTCGGGCAGCCGCTGTCCGTGGCGTCGATGATCGGCTTCATCACGCTGACCGGCATCGCCGCGCGCAACGGCATCCTCAAGATCAGCCACTACCTGAACCTGTCGCTGCACGAGGGCGTGCCGTTCGGGCCCGACCTCGTCGTGCGCGGCAGCCTGGAGCGGCTGACCCCGGTGCTGATGACGGCGCTCTCGGCCGGCGTCGCCCTGGTGCCGCTGCTCTACGACGCGGCGAGCCCGGGCAAGGAGATCCTGCACCCGGTCGCGGTCACGATCTTCGGCGGCCTCGTCAGTGCGACGCTGCTCGACACCTTCCTGACTCCCGTCCTGTTCCTGCGCTTCGGACGCAAGCCGCTGGAGCGGCTGCGCGCCCTCCACGCCGAAGCACCGGTCCACCCATCCCCGGACGGCGCGCGCACGCGCCCGGCCGAGGCCTACTGAACCCCGAGAGAGGACCTGAGCATGATGCTTCCGAGACTGACCCTGGCCGGCGCCCTCCTGGCCGCGACCGCCGCCTACGCCCACGAGACCGCCGGCCAGCACGGCGGCCGGGTGGCGGACGCGGGCAAGTTCCACGTCGAGCTCGTCGCCAAGGGCGAGACCGTCGACGTGTTCGTGTCCGACGAGGGCCAGAAGCCGGTCCCGGCCGCGGGCTTCAAGGGCACGGCCATCCTCGTAGTCGGCGGCAAGCCGACCCGCGTCCCCCTGGAGCCCGCCGACGGCAACCGCCTCACCGGCAAGGCCGGGGCAGCCCTCGGCGACAGCCCGAAGGGCGCGGTGCAGCTCACCGGCCCCGACGGCTCGACCGCCAGCGGCAAGTTCAACTGACCCACGCACCAGGAAGAATCCTTCGATGAAGACGCTGACCTCGACCCTCGCCGCCGCGGCCCTGGCCCTCAGCCTTGCGGGCGCCGCCCCGGCCCACGAGGAGCATCGGCACGGCGGCCACGCCGGGCACGACCATGCCGCCGCGCCCGCGACCAAGGCGGACACGCCGGCGACCAAGGCGTTCCGTGACGTCGGCGCCGAGATGCACCGGGACATGGACATCCGCTACACGAACGACGTCGACGTCGATTTTGTGCGCGGCATGATCCCCCACCACAAGGGGGCCGTCGCCATGGCCAAGGTCGCCCTCCGGCATTCCAAGGACCCCGAGATCCGGAAGCTGGCCGAGGAGATCATCAAGGCCCAGGATGTCGAGATCGCCCAGATGGAGGCCTTCCTCAAGAAGAAGGGCACCCAGTGAGGTCGCCCTCGCGCAGGTAGGCGGCGCTCCCAAATCCGTGATCGTCCAGAGTATTTATTTCTGAACGCTTCGCGGGTTGGGGAGTTTGATATCCGGATTATAGCTGACTGATCGAGTTAATAATTTGTCAGATCTCTAGCTTTGCCCCTATTTATCAGTATAAGCGAGAAGGATGCTTGAATGAGCCACGTGTCGAGCGAGATGCAATCCTGCATCGACGAGTGCCTGCGCTGCTACCAGACCTGCCTGGGCATGGCCTCGAACCACTGCCTGCCGGCTGGCGGCAAGCACGTCGAGCCGGGGCATTTCCGGCTGATGATGGCCTGCGCGGAGATCTGCCGGACCTCGGCGCACTTCATGCTGATCGGCCTGCCGGAGCACAAGCACACGTGTCGGGCCTGCGCCGAGATCTGCGAGGCCTGCGCCAGGAGCTGCGAGCAGGTCGGCGACATGCAGGACTGCGTCGCGCAGTGCCGGGCCTGCGCCGAGAGCTGCCGGAAGATGGCCGCCTGAACCCGACCGGGCGGTCCTGCCGGCCGCCCCCGCCAACCGACCTGAGGAGGCAATCTTGTTCGTTCGCACCCTGACCCTCGCCGCGACCCTGGCGCTCGCCGGTACCGGGGCGGCCTTCGCCGCCGACCACGACCACGGCTCCATGCAGGGGCCCTCGTTCGAGCTGCCCGCGGCCTGCAAGGCGGCGTCGGCCGCCAAGGAGGACTCGATGAAGGACATGCAGGGTCACATGTCCCAGGCCATGCAGGGCATGGGCGCCCAGATGACCGATGCCCAGAAGGGCCTCCAGCAGGCCATGATGTCGATGAACGGCCCGATGATGCAGGGCATGATGGCCAAGGACGCCGACGTCGCCTGGATCTGCGCGATGATCCCGCACCACCAGGGCGCCATCGCGATGGCCCAGGTGGGCTTGAAGAACGGCGACAATCCCGAGGCGAAGAAGATCGCCGAGAAGACCATCCAGGAGCAGGAGAAGAGCATCAAGGAACTCACGTCCTGGCTCGACAAGAACGCCCAGAAGGAAGGTCGCCAGTAAGCCGCCGGCTGCCGTCGGGTCGCTCGTGGCCCGGCGGCGCCTCCTCGGCCATGCGGAAGGAGCGGTCATGAGCGACGCGCCACAGGGACACCACCCCGCCCCGGGAGGCCACGCCTGCGCGGGCGGCCACGGCCATGCCGGGCACGCACATGGCCATGCGCACGGCGACCAGGCCGGCATCGCGGCGAACGACGCGGGTGCCAACCGTGTGAAGGACCCTGTTTGCGGGATGATGGTCGACCCGCATACGACGAAGCACCGGGCCGAGCACGGCGGCCACCCGTACTACTTCTGCTCGAACGGCTGCCGGACCAAGTTCGAGGCCGACCCGGTCCGCTACGTCGACCCCGGCCAAGCCGCGACGAAGGCCGACCCGGTGCCCGAGGGCACGATCTACACCTGCCCGATGCATCCGGACGTTCGGCAGGTCGGCCCTGGGGCATGCCCGATCTGCGGCATGGCCTTGGAGCCGGCGATGGTCGGCGCCGACGAGGGCCCGAGCGAGGAGCTCGTCGACATGACCCGGCGGTTCTGGGTCGGGCTCGTCCTGACCCTGCCGGTGTTCGTGCTGGAGATGGGCGGCCACCTGTTCGGTCTCACCGAGCGCCTCGGCCAGCAGACGTCCAACTGGATCCAGTTCGCGCTGGCGACCCCGGTCGTGCTCTGGGGCGGCTGGCCATTCTTCGTGCGAGGCTACCGCTCCGTGGTCTCGCGCAACCTGAACATGTTCACCCTGGTCGCCCTCGGGACGGGGGTGGCCTGGGCCTACAGCGTGGTCGCGACGTTCGCGCCCGGGCTCTTCCCGGAGGCGTTGCGCGGGCACGGCGGGGCGGTGCCGGCCTATTTCGAGGCGGCCGCGGTCATCACCGTGCTGGTGCTGCTCGGGCAGGTGCTGGAACTGCGCGCCCGCGAGAGCACCGGTGGCGCAATCCGCGCGCTGCTCGACCTCGCGCCGAAGACGGCCCGGCGCATCCACCCCGACGGTACGGACGAGGAGGTGAAGCTCGACGCCATCGGCGTCGGCGACCGTCTGCGCGTGCGCCCCGGCGAGAAGGTGCCGGTCGACGGCGCCGTCGTGGAGGGCCGCAGCTCGGTGGACGAGAGCCTGGTGACGGGGGAATCCATGCCCGTCAGCAAGGAGGTCGGCGCCAGCGTCATCGGCGGCAGCCTCAACCAGTCCGGCTCGCTCGTGGTCGAGGCGACCAAGGTCGGGCGCGACACCATGCTGGCCCGCATCGTCCAGATGGTGGCCGAGGCGCAGCGCTCGCGCGCGCCCATCCAGCGCCTCGCCGACCAGGTCGCCGGCTGGTTCGTGCCGGCGGTCATCGGCGTGGCGGTGCTCGCATTCGTCGCCTGGATGGCGTTCGGGCCGGAGCCGCGCTTCACGTTCGCGCTGCTTGCGGCGGTCGCGGTGCTCATCATCGCATGCCCCTGCGCGCTCGGCCTCGCCACGCCGATGTCGATTATGGTCGGGGTCGGCCGCGGCGCCCAGGCCGGGGTGCTGGTCAAGAGCGCCGAGGCCCTGGAGCGCATGGAGCGGGTCACCACGCTGGTGGTCGACAAGACCGGCACGCTGACGGAGGGCAAGCCGGCGGTGACGCGGGTCGTGGCGGCGACAGGCTTCGACGAGGCTACCGTGCTGCGCCTCTCGGCGAGCGTCGAGCGGGCGAGCGAGCATCCGCTCGCCCTGGCCATCGTGGCGGCCGCCGGGAAGCGCGGGATCGCGGCCTCCCCCGTCGAGGATTTCGACAGCCCGACCGGCAAGGGCGCGCTCGGAACCGTCGAGGGCCGGCGCGTGGCCCTCGGCAACGCCGCCTTCCTGCGTGAGCAGGGCGTCGATGTCTCGGCCCACGCGGCCGAGGCCGACGAGCTCCGGCGCGACGGCGCCACGGCGATCTTCGCGGGCGTCGACGGGCGCGTGGCCGGCGTCATTGCCATCGCCGACCCCGTCAAGGCGACGACAGCCGAGGCGCTCGCCGCGCTTCGGGCCGAGGGCATCCGGGTCGTGATGCTGACCGGGGACAACCGCACGACCGCCGATGCCGTGGCGCGCCGGCTCGGCATCGAGGAGGTCGAGGCCGAGGTGCTGCCCGACCAGAAGGCCGCCGTGGTCGAGCGGCACAAGGCGGCCGGTCAGGTCGTCGCGATGGCCGGAGACGGCGTGAACGACGCTCCCGCGCTCGCCGCGGCGGACGTCGGCATCGCCATGGGCACGGGCACGGACGTGGCCATCGAGAGCGCCGGCCTGACGCTGCTCAAGGGCGACCTCCTCGGCATCGTGCGGGCCCGGCGCCTGTCGCGGGCGGTGATGGGCAACATCCGCCAGAACCTGTTCTTCGCCTTCATCTACAACGCCGCCGGCGTGCCGGTGGCGGCGGGCATCCTCTATCCGTTCCTCGGTATCCTGCTCTCGCCGGTCATCGCGGCCGCGGCGATGGCGCTGTCCTCGGTCAGCGTGATCGGCAACGCCCTGCGCCTGCAGGCGACGAAGCTCGATCCCTCGTCCGCCCGCTAGGAGCCTCCGTGTTCCCGACCTGGCTCCACGCCCTCGCCGTCGCGTCCCTCCTGCTGGGGGCCGCCTGCGCCCTGCTGCTGTCGGTGCAGGTCATCCGCCACCCGCAGCACATGACCGTGGTGAACGTGGTCTGGTCGGTCAGCGCCCTGTTCGGAACTGTCGCCGTGGCGTGGGCCTACTTCCGATACGGGCGCCTCGCCACGATGGAGGCGCACCACCACGCCAAAGAGCGGGGCGAGGAGCCGCCGAACATGACCGGCACGCCGTTCCCAGCGATGGTCGGCAAGGGCGCGCTCCACTGCGGCAGCGGCTGCATGCTGGGCGACGTCGCCGCCGAGTGGCTGGCCTTCCTAGTGCCGGCGGTTGCGGTCAGGTTCGGCTGGCACTCCCTGTTCGAGGAGAAGATGTACGCGGTCTGGGTGCTGGACTTCGTCTTCGCCTACGCGCTCGGGATCGTGTTCCAGTATTACGCCATCGTACCGATGCGGGGGCTCTCCCCGGGAGAGGGCCTCGTGGCGGCCGTGAAGGCGGACACCGCCTCGCTGATCGCCTGGCAGGTCGGCATGTACGGTTTCATGGCCTTCGCGCAGTTCAACCTGTTCCCGCATCTCGTGGGGCAGCGGGCCCCGGTGAACTCGGTAGAGTTCTGGGCTGCCATGCAGCTCGCCATGGTCGCGGGATTCCTGATTAGCTACCCCATCAACTAGTGGCTCGTCGGTTCCGGCATCAAGGAACGCATGTAGGCCGGTACGCCCCCCATCCGGCACAGTCTCAGGACGTGACCCGCCCCGCCTGCATCCACCCTCTCGTCGTGGTGCCACCCTTGTTCACGCCCGTCGTCATCCACGACCTGATCCACCGTTTCGCCGGCCTGGACGGTCCTCACGGCCATTGGTGGATGGAGCTCGTGTCGGTCCTTGCTCTCGTCGTGGCGCCGGCCTGGACGGGGTGGATGGCGCTGCGCCTCGCTTGGCGCACGCTGCACGAACGGCGCCGGTGCGGCGCGGGAAATCCGGAAGAGTGGCGCCTTGAGCGCTACGTCCTGCAAGCGACGCTGCGCCCGCAGTTGCGGCTGTTGCTGCTCTCGCTCCTGACGCTGCCGGCCGCCTGGCTCCTCCTGGAGATCCCCAAGCACATCATCAACCACGCCCTCTCGGACGCGGAGGGCGACGGCCATCCCGGGATGGCCTTCCTCGGGCTCGAACTGGGACGTGTCGAACTCCTGTTCGCGCTGTGCGCGAGCTACCTCGCCGTGCTGACGCTGGGCGGCCTCGCCAAGTACGCGGTCAACCGGACGCGCGGCGGCCTCAACGAGCGACTCGTGCGCAGGTTGCGCCTCGCCGTCTTCCGGCGTGCCCGTGGGGAGCGGTCGCCCGAGCGCCGCGCCGCGCTGGCCGCTGTCGCCGTGCAGGAGGTCGAGCCCATCGGCTACGCCGGCGCAGGCCTGGTGGCCGTGCCCTTCGTCCAGGGCGGTACGCTCTTGACCAGCGTGGCCTTCCTACTCCTCCAGGATGCCGCCCTGGCGCTGGCCGCGTTGGTGATGCTGCCGGTGCAGCTCACGCTCCTGCCGCGGCTGCAGCGGCACTTGAACGCCAAGGTGCGCGAGCGGGTGCACGCGACACGGACGCTCGGCGGCCTCCTGACCGCGCCAGAAGCGGGGACCGCGGAACATCCCCCGGTCCTCCGCCAGCAGATGCGCCAAGCTGAGGCGCTGGAGCGGGTGCGCGTCGAGATCGCCGATCTGAAGGGCCGGCTCAAGGGCCTCTACAACTATACGGCCAACCTGACGCCGTTCTTCTTCTTCTCGGTCGGCGGCTACCTTGTCATCCAGGGCCGGCTCTCGCTCGGGGCGCTGGTAGCCGCACTCGCGGCCTACAAGGAGATTTCGCCGGCCCTGCGGGAGCTGTTCGACTTCGCGCAGGGCTGGTCGGACGCGCGAGCCCGGTTCGAGGAGGTAACCAGGGCGCTCAGCTTCCCCGACTCGCAGGGATGGTCGCGCATTCCTGGCCTAAACGCTGGCGTCGCGGTTCAATCACAGAGGAATTTCGCCTCCATACCGATTAGGTCGAAGGTATCGCTCAGATTACGCTTATGCGGGCGCCGCGGATCCCCTTTTTTCTAGCCACGCCAGGACGGAGCGTCGGCTTTTTGGTGTACATCTGCCAGCCTTCGTAATCACTTCGCGGTGGCAGATCGGGCTTTCATCTCACCGCAATTCCGCCTCCCGGTTTTTAAGGCGGGGCTAGTGCCTATCGAGCGTCGTGACGGCGGGATCGTGACAAGCCTCAACTTTAGAAAAGGCCGGGCTGGTGATGAAGGAGCGCCATTCCTAAGGGCCAGAGGAACGCGGGTCGCCGCCGTCGCGTCAGGCCGCATGTCCAGGCCGCCGCGCGCCGAGCCTTCGTCGCGATTACGGTGGGTCTCCTCGCCGTCGCGTGCTGCGGGTTCGCGGCCAAGGGGTTGTTCGAGAGCCGGGTGCTGATGACGCCCTACGTCGCTCGCTGACCTCCGGGCCCAGGTCGCTCACGCAGGCTCACCCGACGGCGACAGGGCCTCGATGATGCGGCAGTCGGCGACCGACCCGCAGCCGCACTGGCCGATGACTTCGCGGAGTTCCGAGGCGAGCCGGGTCAGGTCGGCCAGCTTGCGCTCCACGTCGGCGAGATGGGCGCGGGCGATGGTGTCGACCTCGCCGCAGGAGCGCTCACGGTCGTCCGCCAGGGCGAGCAGGTCCCGGATCTGCTCCACGGTGAACCCCAGGGCGCGACCGCGGCGGATGAAGCTCAGCCGGCGCAGGTGCTCGGGCCCGTAGAGCCGGTAGTTACCGCTCGACCGCGCCGGCGGGGGCAGCAACCCGACCTTCTCGTACCACCGGACCGTCTCGACACGGGTCTGCGTGGCCTCCGCGAGGCTGCCGATGGTCATGGAAGAGGCGGTCCGCACGGCCTTGACCCTGTAGTGACTACAGGGTGCATGTAGGGGGCCTTCCCAGTCCGGACCAGGAGCCCGGCGAACGGAGCGCACCATGAACCAGGCCGCCGGCGCGGACCGCACATCCTTCCCCACGAACGGACCGCAGGCTCTGCGCTACAGGGTCAAGGGCATGGACTGCCCGACCTGCGCCGGAAAGATCGAGACCGCCGTCTCCCGGCTGCCGGGCGTCGCGGACGTGCGCGTGAACTACGGCAGCCAAGTCCTCGATCTCGCGCTCGACGAGGCCGCGACGCCGAGGACCGAATTGGAGGGGCGCATCGAGCGCCTTGGCTACGGCGTCGCGCCGCTTCCCACGGCCGCGGAACTGGCCTTAGCGCAAGCCTCGGGCGGGGCCCAGCCCGTCGAGACCGCGGAGGAGCCCGAGCCGCCGCTCTGGCGGACCCGGAAGGCGCTGCTGGGCATCCTGATCGGCGCCCTGTTCGCCGCCGGCTTCCTGGTCGAGCGGATCGCGCCGGGCGTGGCGGGCGAGTACGCCTACTGGCCAGGGGCGCTCGTCGGTCTCGCCTATTACGGCCGCCGCGCGGCCGTGGCGGCGTTCGCCGGCACGCCCTTCTCCATCGAGATGCTGATGTCGGTCGCGACCGCGGGGGCGCTCGCCATCCACGCCGCCGAGGAGGCCGCCATCGTCGTGCTGCTCTTCACGGTCGGCGAGATGCTGGAGGTCGTGGCGGCGGGCCGGGCGCGGGCCGGCATCAAGGCGCTCGCCGCCCTGGTGCCGAAGACCGCCCGCCTCGTCGACGAGGCCGATGGCACCATCCGCGAGGTGGCGGCCGCGTCGCTGGCCGTCGGTCAGGTCGTGGTCGTGCGGCCGGGCGACCGCGTGCCTGCCGACGGGGTGATCACCGACGGCGCGTCGAGCCTCGACGAGTCCCCTATCACCGGCGAGTCGGTCCCGAAGCCCAAGGAGGTCGGCGACCCGGTCTACGCCGGCAGCGTCAACGCCGACGGTGCGCTCCAGGTCCGGGTCACAAAGACGGCGGCCGACAACACGGTCGCCCGCATCCTGCACCTTGTCGAGGAGGCGCAAGCGTCGAAGTCGCCCACGGCGCGCTTCATCGACCGGTTCAGCGCGGTCTACACGCCCATCGCGTTCGCGTTCGCGGCCGCGGTCGCGGTCGTGCCGCCGCTGCTCGGCGCCGACTGGGGCACCTGGATCTACCGGGGCCTGGCGCTCCTCCTCATCGCCTGCCCCTGCGCGCTGGTGCTCTCGACCCCGGCGGCCATCGCCTCCGGACTGGCCGCCGGTGCGCGACGCGGGCTGCTCGTGAAGGGCGGCGCCGCACTGGAGGTCATCGGGCGGGTGCGCACGGTCGCGTTCGACAAGACCGGGACGCTGACCGCCGGACGGCCGCGGGTCTCGGACATCCTGGTCTTTGCCCCGGACGCGTCGGAGCGCTCGCTTCTCGGGTTGGCCGGCGCGGTCGAGAGCGGAAGCAGCCACCCCATCGCCCGGGCCATCCTCGACCGGGCGAGCGCGGACGGGGTGCCGCTGCGCCCGACGCGGGACGCCCGCGCCATCCCCGGCAAGGCGGTGTCGGCCACGGTGATGGGTCAGACGGTGCTCGTCGCCTCCCCACGCCACGCCGCCGAGAGCGCGCGGCTCGGCCCCGAGGCCGAGCGCGCGGTCGCGGACCTGGAAGCCGGCGGCAAGACGGTGGTCATCGTCGTCCGTGGCGCCGAGGCCTTGGGCGCCATCGCGGTCCGGGACGAGCCCCGCGCCGACGCGGCGGCCGGCATCTCGGCCCTGCGGAGGCTCGGCGTCCGCAGTGTGATGCTGACCGGCGACAACCGGCGCACGGGCCAGGCGGTCGCGTCCGAACTCGGGCTCGACGTGAAGGCCGAGCTCCTGCCTCAGGACAAGCTCGCCGAGATCGCGGCCCTGAAGGCGGCGGCTCCGGTGGCAATGGTCGGCGACGGCATCAACGACGCGCCGGCGCTCGCCGCCGCCAGCGTCGGCATCGCGATGGGCGGCGGCACCGACGCGGCCCTGGAAACGGCGGACGCGGCGGTGCTGAACGACCGGGTGGGCGACGTGGCCGCGCTGGTCTCCCTCTCTCGGGCGACCCTGGGCAATATCCGCCAGAACGTCGCGATCGCCCTCGGTCTGAAGGCCGTGTTCCTGGTGACGACCATCGCAGGCATCACCGGCCTCTGGCCGGCCATCCTGGCCGACACCGGCGCGACCGTCCTGGTGACGGCCAACGCGCTCCGTCTCCTGAGGGCCTGATGTTCTCCCTGTCAGGGTGGGCCGGCCGGGCGGCGACCGTGGCCGGGGTGGCGGGGGCCGCCGCGGCCATAGACCTCGTCGCGAAGGCGGTAGCCGAGGCGTGGCTGGAGGAGGGCGCCGTCAAGGGCGCACTGCCCTTCGTCGACCTAAGCCTGTCGTTCAATCACGGCATCAGCTTCAGCCTGTTCCCGGCGCACGACCAGTCCTCCCTGGCGCTGCTCCTCGCCATCCAGGGCACGCTCACATGCCTTGTGGCCGGCTGGGCTCTGGCCGCGGGCGGCGGGCTCGAACGCCTCGGGCTCGCCGCGATAGCGGGCGGGGCCGCCGGCAACTTCGTCGACCGGCTCATGGACGGCGTCGTCACGGACTACCTCGACCTGCACACCGGCGGCATCCGCTGGTTCACCTTCAACCTGGCGGACGTCTGGATCTCGGCGGGTGTGGTGATGCTGCTCCTCGACGGACTTCCTCTGCGGCGGAGGCATCGCAGCGCCGGGGAGCCAATCCCTTGAGGGGCCCGATTCCGCCGAACCGCAGCCACGGCAACCTGTCATCAACCCTTCGAGCCCAGGCTCGGAGGCCGACCTCGGCGAGGCCGACATGCTGAAGACGACAACGCTCGGTCTGGCCCTCCTCCTGGCGCTGTCCGCCTGCCAGGACGGCCAGTACGCGGCCTCGACGCGCCACCTCGCGCCAATCCCGCCGGCGACCCTGGCCCTGATGTCGGCCAAGGGTGTCTCGCCGGCGGACCCGATCCTGATGCGGGCCTACAAGAAGGAGTCCGAGATCGAGCTCTGGAAGCGCGGCGCGGACGGCAACTACGCCCTCCTGAAGACCTACCCGATGTGCCGCTGGTCGGGTCAGCTGGGGCCCAAGACCCGGGAGGGAGACCGGCAGGCGCCGGAGGGCTTCTACGCGGTGACGCCCGCGTCCATGAACCCGAATTCGAGCCTCTACCTCTCGTTCAATCTCGGGTACCCGAACGAGTACGACCGCTCCCTGGGGCACACCGGTGCGCACCTGATGGTGCACGGCTCGTGCTCGTCGCGGGGCTGCTTCGCGATGACGGACGAGGCGATCTCGGAACTCTATGCCGTGGTGCGGGAGGCCTTCGCGGGCGGCCAGCGCGCCGTCCAGTTCCAGTCCTACCCGTTCCGTATGACGCCGGAAAACATGGCCCGGCACCGGCAGGACCCGAATATCGCGTTCTGGAGGAACCTCAAGGAGGGGTCCGACCGGTTCGAGGTCACGAGGGCCGAGCCGGGCGTCGGCGTCGCCGATGGCCGATACGTGTTCGATGCCGGCGACGAGGCCACGGCTGGCGCGGTCGCGCGGAAGCAGGCGGATGACGAGCGGCAGGTCGCCGCCCTCGTGGCGAGCGGGACGCCCGCCGTCCGGCTGGTGTACGAGGACGGCGGCCAGCACCGGTCGTTCCGAGAGACCATGGTCGCGGCCGGAGGCGGTCTCGGCCAGGTGAGCCGCCCCGAGGCTCTGGCCGCAGGGCCGCGTGAGGTCGCTGTGCCGGCCGCGGGCCCGGTTGCTCTCGTCGGCAAGCGCGATCCGGTCCGGGGCGCGGCGGCGCTCAAGCCGACGGGGCCCGGCGGGACCGAGGCGGAGCGCCAACGCCTTCTCAAGATCTTCGCCGCGGCCGGGGCCGATCAGGAGTGACGATCCTGCGTCCATTACTCCGCCGGGGCTGAACCGATGGCCATCGACGCCTCAAGCGTGGGCTTCCTCGCGGCCTTCGCGGCCGGCGCCGTATCGTTCCTATCGCCCTGCGTGCTGCCTCTCGTTCCGGGCTACGTGTCTTACGTCGCCGGGCAGTCGGCCGCCGGCGAGCGCGACAGCCTTCGCACGCTCGGCCTGAGCCTTTGCTTCGTGCTCGGGTTCACGACCGTCTTCGTCGCGTTCGGCGCGGGGGCGAGCGCGCTCGGCTTCGCCCTGCTCGCTCATCGCGAGACGCTGAACCTCGCCTCCGGCTTGCTGGTGATCCTGTTCGGCCTGTTCACTGCCGGTCTGCTGCGGCCCGCCTGGCTGCAGCGCGAGCTACGCTGGCACGGCGATCCGCCGGGTCGGGGACCCGTCGCTGCCTATCTCCTCGGAACGGCTTTCGCCTTCGGATGGACCCCATGCATCGGTCCCGTCCTCGGTGCCATCCTGGCGGTCACGGCCTCCTCGGCCTCGGGCAAGGGCGTCGCCCTGCTCACCGTCTACTCGCTCGGGCTCGGCGTGCCGTTCGTGGCGGCGGCCCTGTTCCTGTCCGGCTTCGTCGCGCGCCTCCGGACCCTACGCTGGTTCGGCCGTGCGCTTCAGCTCGTCGGCGGGGGCGTGATGGTGGCGATGGGGCTGCTGATGGTCACCGACCGCATGACCGATGTGGCCTCCCTCATCATGGAGACCTTTCCGGCGCTAGGTCGGATCGGCTGAACGGAGAAGACATCGAGGGGCTCGGGCTGCCCCTCGATGCCTGCGGCAGGCGGGCTATTCGGCGGCCTGCCGGAACGGCGCGGCGCCATCGGCGTCCTCGTCATGGCTGACCGGCGGCGTGGCGCGGGCGCCGCCGAAGCGCGCATAGAGGGCCGGCAGGACGACCAGGGTCAGCAGGGTGGCGCTGATCAGGCCGCCGATGACCACGGTCGCGAGCGGCTTCTGGACCTCCGCGCCTGTCCCAGTCGCCAACGCCATCGGAACGAACCCGAGCGAGGCGACGAGGGCAGTCATGGCGACGGGCCGCAGCCGGGTCATGGCGCCCTCCAGGATCGCCTCTCGGCGGGGGCGTCCCTCGGCGACGAGCTGCTTGATGAACGTCAGCATCACGAGGCCGTTGAGGACCGCCACCCCGGACAGGGCGATGAAGCCGACGGCGGCGGGCACAGAGAACGGCATGCCGCGCAGCCACAGGGCCGCGATGCCTCCGGTCAGGGCGAGCGGCACCGCACTGAACACGAGGAGCGCGTCCCGGACCGAGCCCAGGGCGGAGTAGAGCAGGAGGAAGATCAGGAAGAAGCACGCCGGCACCACCACCGTCAGCCGCCGCTTGGCCGAGGCGAGGTTCTCGAACTGACCGCCCCAGGTCACGTAGTACCCGGGCGGCATCCGCACCTGCTCGGCGACCTTCCCCTGGACCTCGGCCACGAGCGAGCCGATGTCGCGCCCGCGCACGTTCGCGGTGACGACGACGCGCCGCTTGCCGTTCTCGCGGCTGATCTGGTTCGGTCCCTCCGAGACCGAGAAGCTCGCCACCTGCTTCAGGAGGACGGAGGTCGAGCGCCCGTTGGGCCCGGGCGGCAGCGGAACCGGGATGTTCTCCAGCGCCTCGCGGTCCTCGCGCACCTTGTCGGTGAGCCGCACCACGATGGGGAAGCGCCGGTCGCCCTCGAACAGGAGGCCCGCCTGCCGGCCTCCGATGGCCGCGCCGATCACCTCCTGGATGGCGCCGGTGCTGAGCCCGAGGCGCGCGGCCTCGGTCTTGTTGACCTTGATCTCCAGGATCGGAAGTCCGGCCGTCTGCTCGACCTTGACGTCCTCCGCGCCCAGCGTGCCCCGCAGGATGTCGGCGATGCGGTCGGCCGCCAGCGTCATCGGCTCGAACTCGTCGCCGAAGACCTTGACGGCAAGGTCGCCGCGGGCCCCGGCCAGGAGTTCGTTGAAGCGGAGCTGGATCGGCTGGGAGAACTCGTAGACGTTGCCGGCGAGCCGGCCCACCGCCTTCTCGATTTCCTCCTGTAGCTCCGCCTTCGACAGGCCTGGGTCGGGCCACTCCTCCTGGGGCTTGAGGATGACGAAGGTGTCCGAGGAGTTCTGCGGCATCGGGTCGGTGGCCACCTCCGCCGTGCCGGTCTTCGAGAAGACGTAGGCGACCTGGGGGAAGCGTCCGATGGCCTCCTCCACCTTGAGCTGCATCGCCTGGGACTGCGACAGCGAGGTTGACGGGATGCGCAGCGCGTTCAGCGCGATGCTCTTCTCGTCGAGGGTGGGGATGAACTCCGTGCCGAGCCGGGCCAGTAGCGCGCCGCTCCCGGCGAGCAGCAGCAGGGCCAACGCCACGAAGGCCAGCGGGGCGCGAACCGCGGCACCGAGCATCGGGCGGTAGGCCGTCTTGAGGGCGCGGATGATGAGGTTGTCCTTCTCGGTGACCTTGCCGGTGACCACGATGGCCACCATTGCCGGGACGAAGGTGAGGGAGAGGACGAAGGCCGCCGCAAGGGCGATGATGACGGTCAGCGCCATCGGCTCGAACATCTTGCCCTCGACCCCGGTGAAGGTCAGGAGCGGCACGTAGACCAGGATGATGATGGCCTGCCCGTAGAGGGAGGGCTTGATCATCTCCTCGGCCGAGGCCCGCACCGTGGCTAGGCGCTCCTCCAGGGTGAGGACCCGCCCGAGGGCGTGCTGCCGCTCGGCGAGGTGGCGCAGGGCGTTCTCGGTGATGATCACCGCCCCGTCCACGATGAGGCCGAAGTCGAGCGCCCCGAGGCTCATCAGGTTGGCCGAGATGCCGGCCTCGACCATGCCGGTCGTCGTCATCAGCATCGCGACCGGGATCACCAGGGCCGTGATGACGGCGGCGCGGATGTTGCCGAGCAGCAGGAACAGGATGACGACGACGAGGGCCGCTCCCTCAGTGAGGTTCGTCGCCACGGTCCGGATGGTCGCCTCGACCAGACGGGTCCGGTCGAGGACCGTCTGGACCTCGATGCCCGGCGGGAGCGAGCGCCGGATCTCGCGCATCCTGGCGTCGACGGCGGCCGCGACCGTGCGGCTGTTCTCGCCGATGAGCATCAGGGCGGTTCCGACGACGGCTTCCCGGCCGTCCTCGCTGGCCGAGCCGGTGCGCAGGTCGCGTCCGATCCGCACCTCGGCGATGTCCTTCACCCGGACCGGGACGCCGCCGCGGGTCGTGACCACGACGTTGCCGATCTCGTCCATGCTTTCCAGGCGACCGGAGGAGCGGACGACGTAGCCCTCGCCGTTGTCCTCCAGGTAGCGGGCGCCTTGGTTCGCGTTGTTCGCCTGGAGCGCCCGGGCGACGTCGCCGAAGGACAGGTCTAGCGCGGTCAGCTTCGTCGGGTCCGGCTGGACATGGTACTGCTTCTCGTAGCCGCCGATGCTGTCGACGCCGGCGACGCCCCGCACGGTCCTGACCTGCGGCCGGATCACCCAGTCCTGAACCGTCCGCAGGTAGGCCGCGCGCTCCAGCTCGGTCGCGAGCCGCTGCCCCTCGGGCGTCAGATAGCTGCCGTCCGCCTGCCAGCCGGGCTTGCCCGGACGGGACGCCTTCCGCTCGCCGGGCGCCGCGTAGCGCACGGTCCACATGTAGATTTCGCCGAGGCCGGTCGTGATTGGCCCCATGTGCGGCTCGATCTCCGACGGCAGCCCTTCGCGCGCCTCGCTCAGGCGCTCAACCACCTGTTGGCGTGCGAAGTAGACGTTGACGTCGTCGGCGAAGACCGCCGTGACCTGGGAAAAGCCGTTGCGCGAGAGGGAGCGGGTGTATTCGAGGCCCTTGATGCCGGCGAGCGCGGTCTCGACCGGGTAGGTGACCTGCTTCTCGATGTCGAAGGGCGAGAGCGCGGGCGCGACGGTGTTGATTTGCACTTGGTTGTTGGTGATGTCGGGCACTGCATCGATGGGCAGCTTCGTCAGGGCGTGGACGCCGAAGCTGGCGGCCAGCAGCGACAGGAGCACGACGAGCCAGCGCTGACGGACGGAGAAGTCGAGGATGCGGGAGATCATGTCCGGTCTCCTGCTCAGTCGTCGTCGCCGGCTTCGGACTTTCCGAGCTCGGCCTTGAGGAGGAAGGAGTTGGCGACCGCGATGGGGTCGCCCGGCTTCAGGCCGGAGACAACCTCGTAGGAATCGTCGTCCGAGCGCCCGAGCTCGACCTCGCGCTTCTCGAAGCCTTCCTCCGTGCGCACGAAGACGACGCGCTCACCCCCGACCGACTGCAGGGCAGCCTTCGGGACGCGCACCTCGACCGCGTCGTGCGCGATCTCGACCTCGGCGGTGACGAAGGTGCCGGGGCGCCAGGCGAGGTCCGGGTTCGGCAGGGCGACGATGACCCGGGCCGAGCGGGTGTCCGGGTTCAGGAACGGACTGACGAAGACGACCTTGCCGTCGGCGTGGCGGTCGCCGCCTTCCTGGGCCGGGGTGACCGCGACCGGTGCGCCCTCCCGCACCTTGGCAAGCTCGGTGGTCGGCACCGAGAGTTCGATCCAGACGGTCGAGAGGTCGGCAACGGTGTAGACGTCGGCCGGGTCCCCCTCTCCGCCGACCTTCGTCCCGACGTCGACCTTGCGCTCGACGATGCGGCCGGCGAGCGACGAGCGGAGCTCATACCGGCGCAGGGTGGACTGGTTCGGCGTCGCCTCGTCCCGCTTCTGCGCGGCCGCGACCTCGGTCGCGCTCAGGCCGAGGGCGGAGAGCTTCTGGCGGGAAAGGTCGACGCGCAGGGTGGCTTCCGTATAGGTCGCCTTGGCCTGCAGGTAGACCTGCTCCGACGAGACGCGCTTGTCCCAGAGCGCCTGCTGGCGATCGTAGTTGGTCTTCTCCAGCTCGGCCCGCACGGAGGCGGTGAGATACTCGCTCTTGGCGTCGGCGACCTCCCGGCTTTCGAGGACGGCGACGACCTCATCCTTGGCAACCCGATCGCCGAGACGCTTGCGCATCTCCGCGACGGTACCCACGACCCGAGCCGGGACACGGGCGATCCGGTCGGTATCGGGGGTGATGGTGCCGGGCACCAGAAGGTGCCGGGCGAGGGTGCCGCCCTCGACCTTCACAACCGAGATGTCCTGCCCCGAGACCTGCTCGGGGGCCATCTTGATCACGCCTGCCTCGGCCTCGGCGTGCCCCTCGGCCGCCTCGTGACCGTGCCCTCCGGGTTCCTTACCGTGGGCCTTTTCGGGAGACGCGGCTCCCTTGTCGTCATCGTCGTCCTGCCCGGCCCCGGCTCGTGCGGACTCGGGCTTGGCGGGAGCCGGGCCCGCGGTGAAAGCGAACAGGTCTTGCGACAGGCCGGCGGCGGATAGGCTGCCTTGGACGAAGCCGGTGACGGCGGGGACGGCGGCACCGATGGCGACGCCGGCGGCCAGGAGGACCGCGGAGAGGAGGATACGCATGGGGGCCTGCTCGGACGGGCTTCCGTTCGACGCGGGGAGGCGTGCGCGGTCGGACCCGTATGTTCACGTGAGGGACCCGGCACCGCGGACGGCGCAGGGCGGGGACGCGCCGCGACGGCGCCGTCACCTCACGCGCGAGGGGGTCTTGGCAGGCGGTCGGGGTCGACTGACGAGGCCGTCTCGGTCAAGCTGGCGTAGACCGGGGGCACGGCTTCGATGCGGGGCATGACGGGACCGGTGGCCGCCGCCGGGGTGACTTGGTGGCAGCCGCAATGGATGTGGCAGGCCAGGCCGGGGTCGGCCTCGCCCGCGTCCGGCGCGGAGGCCGACAGCGTCACTTGCGCGGCCTGCCGGTGCCTCCCGTGGTAGGCGAGGTCGTCTGCGTAGCCCGTGACGGGCGCGACCAACGACAGGGCGAGGGCGAGAGCGAGCAGGCGGGCGGCGAGCGCCCACCATCCCCGTGCCGCCCGTCGGCGGCTATGCCCGTCTCGCGAGACCATCTCCGGCCTTATGTGCGATTTCCCCGGGTTCGCACAAGGTGCTCCCACGCGGGACGAAGCCTGCGCGGATGTCGATAGGGCGAAGCTCAGAGAGAGCAGGCTAGCGAGATCTCAGTCTGTACACGACTTCCGAGGAATTCGCCCCAATCTCGGCGCCATGATGAGACCGCTGGTTGCTTATCGCCTCACGATTCAAGAGGTATTTCTCGCGTTGTGAATATGGCGCGGTAATCATCGGTTACCCAACCGTTACCGTCGCGCGCTCGACGCCACAACTCTCCTCTCCACCAATTCGCGCCAGTATCTGTAACCCCTTCGCGAATAACTTGAGGTTTATAGGCTCTCGACCCTAAGTCGCGTCGAGCGACTCTGAGAAGAAAGCGCTGGGCCGCATGCTCATGACTGTCGGCAATAACTGTCTCGATGCGGCCGGTCCCATTGATTTTCACGAAAAACTTCAGTTTATCGCTCATACCCGCCTCAATCTTTGTCGTAGATTTTAAAACAAGCCGCGACACAGCTAGGCTCAACTTGCTTGTCAACAGGTGCGGCAACCGTGTGTAAAAATCTACCGCTCGCACGGACGAGCGGCAATCAAGCACTAGCTCCATGATTAACGTGCATTCGGCCGCACCCGTGACGCGCTGCTGATTTGCAACGCCTTCAATTGCCGCTTCGGCGCGAGCCCGAACCGCACCCGGCCCGCCTCCGTCAGCGTGGCCGGGATTTGGTAGCCGTTCGCCCAGCCGCCCGGCTTGATCAAGCCATCCTCCGCCGCGTGGATGACGGCCCAGGCGTCCTCGACGACCGGCATGACCTGCCCGGACGCTTGCACTTGGAGCCTCGCTATCGCAGCTTCCCGGCCGGGGGACTCGGGTTCCGGGACCCCCGCGGCGTCCATGAGGGATCGTGCGTTCGCGATGGCGAGCCTGCCTTCGATGGCCGCCCGGGCGGCGTACATGGCGACGTAGTCTGCGGTGGTGTGCTCCAGTGTTGCCGCGAGGGACTCCCAGCCCGCGTCGGTCGTTAGATCCTCGGCGTGGTGCCCGCGGTACCGGAAGGGGCTGTCAATCTCCTCGGTGTCCCAAGCCGCCTTCAAGCCGCTTATGGCCTCGACCCGCTGAACAAACGCCAAGCCGCTGGCCGATGGGAAATTCAGGAAGAGGCGCACTTCGCCCGACCCGAGGACTTTGGCGAACAGGGGCGTGGCCAGGGACCGCGGCTTCTCCGGAGCATCAGGGTCACGCAGGTCGCCGCCGAGCCGAACCCAATGCGCGTCGCCGATCCCCGCCACTACGAGGCGCTCCCCAGGCGTCAGGGCGACGTCGGGCTCGGGCTGATCGACGGCGTCGACCGCGGCCGCGTCGCCCTCAGGGTACCGATGCCAGGCTTTCAGCTCATCGTCCCAACCGAAGGGCACCTGGAGATCCGGCCAGGAATAGCGACGGGCGCCTTTGTGGCCGCTGATGCGGAGGTGCTGGATCTGCCCATCGAACAGGACGAGCGTCGCGGAGAGGCTGCCGAGAGCGTCGCGCACGGCCGAGCGAACCTCCTTGACGTACGTCGGCACGCCGGGCGGCAGCACGTCCTTGATCGCCTCCATCACTTCGCCGACGATGGCGTCGTGGGCGACGGTGTAGACCGAGGCGTCGGCCACAAAGAGGTCGCCTTGGAAGGGGTTCTGCTTGCGCTTGGCCATGATCACGCCCCCGAACCGAAGATGGCCGCCCTGAGGTCCGGCCGAAGCTGCTTGCGGTGCCTCCAGACCGCCGCGAGTCCCTGGGACGCCTCGATGACGGTGAACTCGGTCATGCCGGCCAGGACGTGCCCGGCGTGGCTATGGCTTTTGCCCCAGCCCACGCCGTTCTCCAGCGTCGCGAAATCCTCGTCGTGGCTGGAGAGGATCTGCAGGGCGGTCCGGAGCGGGTCATGGATGGCCTGGTTCTCGGCCAGCTTCAGCCAATCCTTCGACGGGTCCGCGGCGATGCGCTCGCGGACCCTGCGGATGGTCTCGTCCACGTCCGCGACGAGGTCCCGGGCAAGCTTCGCAACGACGACCTTGGGAGCGCCGCTCTCGGCCAGAGGCTCACGGAGCAGCCCCTCGGCGAGCTCCCTGCGCTTCTTGCTCCAGGCCCAGTGCACGTCCCGCAGCGATTCGCGAAGCCGGTGCAGGTCGGCCCGGCGGCTCTCGCCATGCCGTTCGTCGTCGAGGGCATCGGCCTGCCGGCGCCGCTCCTCTTCCCGGGCGATGCGGCGGTCGTCGTAAGCGAGGGCCTCCTTGGCGTCGGCGAGCGCGTCGAGGATGGCCTGATCACCCCGGGTCGTGTCTTCCCAGCATAGAGGCTGGACGACGCCCCCCGAACGTTCGGCCGTCCCCCATGAGAAACCGACCTCGGCGAGGGGGCCCCGGAGGAGGCGATAGGCGCGGCTGTAGGTCGCCGTATCCCCGTCGCCGGCCCAGAGCGTCCGGTCGCCCCGCTGGGTTCGGACGTCTCGCAGGCGGCGCCACGTGAGACCGAGGGCGGCGACGGGCAGGGCCGCCCCGAGGGGAGCGGGAGCCGCCGGGGCGGGCTCGGGACCGCCCCTGGAGGCGGCGATGGCGGCGGCCAGAACGGGGATGACGACCCCGGCGGCGGCTAGAGCGAGGAGGACGAGGGAGAGCACGGGCAAATCCTGCATGGCGGTTGGCAACTGCCGCATGCTCCCCCTCGCGTCGGCCCGCGTCAACAAGTATTTCAAAGCTTCGAAAGTCGAAGGATTGGATCGACAATCCTTGTAGGCCGCGTTCAATGAGACAAAAAAAGCTGTCTCATTGACATATGTCGCCGCTGGTGCTGGGCTGTAGGCAACTGCCAGTCGTGGATTCGAGGGCAGGAAGCCAGTCCACCCCCTACCAAGGGATGATAACTTTGACGCGACCTGTCTTCACCCCTCAGGATCTACAGGAGGTCCTCCGCGTCCGCATCGAGGAGGCCGGCTCAGCGCGAGTCGCCGCCGCCGCACTGAGCGTGTCCGCGGCGTACATGCTGGACGTCCGCCACGGGCGCCGCCCGGCCAGCCGGCGCTTGCTGGCGGCTCTCGGACTGGAGCTCGCCATCGTCCCCGTCGAGCCGATGGAGGGCGCGCGCCATGTCGCGTAACCCTCACCTCGACGACGAGGATCTGCGCGACCTGCCCGACTTCCTCCGTGAGCTCCTCGCCCACGAGCGCCAGGCAGCCGGCCCCGCCTACAACCGGCGTGCCGCCCGCCCGCCGGTCGTCGACATCCCGTCGGAGATGCCCCCGGCCGCGCCCGTCGACGCGCGCCCCGTCGCCGCGGTCCGCACCGTCCCGGCCGCGGCGCCCCGCCCCGTGCCGCGGCGCCAGGTGCGCATGCCGGACGCCGATCCCCGCCGCACCTCCTCGCAGGGGAGGCTGCTGTGAACGGGGGCTCGATCTCTTCAATCGATGGCGACGTCTACGAGACGCCTTCGCCGTCGCTCGTCGCGCGGATCGTCGATTCGCACGGCCTGGATATGGCCTGCGAGCGATGGTGCTGGCTGGGCGAGCGCACGCTGTCCTCCCTCGCGCAGCAGGGGCGCGCCCAGGCAGGCCGCGTCCCCCCGCCCCGTGCCGGCGGTCGCTCGATGTCGTGCTCGGAAGCCGAGGCGGCCGTCGCCATCGAGGCGGCCGTCGCCATCGAGGCGGGTTACGCCCTCGGGTCGGCCCAGCGGGGCATCCGCGCGGCCGGCATCAGCGTCGGCTCGCAAGGCCTCTACTCCCGTCGGGGCCTGACGCCGCCGACGATCTCCTCGACCGAGCGCGGCGTCGCCACCGCGCTTGGAGCCCGCGCCCGGCGCGGCGACGCCGAGGCGGCCGCCGCTTGGCAGGCCCGCCTCGATTTCGAGCGCGCCGTCGGGTCCGTCGTCCGCCGGGCCCTCGCCCTGGTCCCCGAGCAACCGGTTATCGGTCGATACGCCCTGCCGCCGTCCGACGCGGCCCTGGCGGAGGCGTCCGGGACGAGGACCTGGCCGCCGTCGCCGTCGTCTTCCCCGACCTCGCCGCGCTGGAGCCTGAACCGGCCGAGCCTGAGCCCGAGCCCCCCGTCACCGTCACCGAACCGCAACCTACCCTGGAGACCCGCCCGATGCCCCGCCGCCGTCTTATGCCCACGGACAACGTAGTCGTTGCCGAGCACGCCCAAGGCAAAAGCGCCGCGCAGATGGCGGCGGACTGGGAGGTCACACCTGCAGCGGTTTACGCGCATTGGCGCCGCCTCGGCCTGAACCGCAAGCCCGCCCCGGTCGCGGTGGTCCCGCCCGCGCCGCCCCCGGAGCCGATCCGCCTCCCCGTCACACCCATGCTGTCGGACGGACGTCTGTCCGTCGACGACCTCGCCTGGGCGGTGACACTGGCGCGGCGCGAGGGGATCACGCCGGACGAGGCCGTCCGGTTCGTAAGGGCTGACATCGACCAGGCTCGCCCCCCAGCCCGTCCCTTCGTGCCCGACGGCCCACCCGCCCGATTTTCGACGTACCGCATGCCCGCCAAACTAGAGGCCTGGTACCAGGCCTTGGCCGACGGCCTCGACCTGCCCGAGCTTGAGATGGCGGACTTCGATGTCTGAAGCCCGCATCGACCAGCGCGAGACGTTCGACGCCTGGCTTCCCACCGAGCCATACATCGTCTCCATCGAGCGCATCGGCCGCGCGCGATATGGCGATCTCTGGGTCGGAAAACTGGCCTACGACATCGGTCTACCGCACCAGACCGTGCGTAGGTGGCTTGCCGGCACGGGCTGTCCCACTGCCTACGACCTCAAGACGGTCAAGCTCTCGGCCATGCACCACATCGCCCGCGTGATCCGCGCTGTGGAGGAAACGCCATGACGCGCAGCATCGACTTGCCCCATCCCGCCGCCGGCGGGAACGGCTCCCCGCCCCTGGACGAGCGCGATGTCGACATCATCGCCCGCATCGGAAAGGCGATGTACGGGCGCTGGTGGATCGGACCCGTTGCAGAAGACCTAGGGCACGACCACCAGGTCGTGCGCAGATGGCTCAAGGGCCAGGGTACCCCGTCTCAGAAAGACATCGACTGGATGAGGCTGCGCGGACGCAGGATGGCTGCGCAGATCTCACGGGAGTGCGAAAGGTAAGCCGCCATGATCGAGTCCCCCTTCGAGCTCCCTGGCGTCGTCCTCCTCGCCGAAACGGACGCCGCCGTCGAGGGCGACCGGATCGAGGCCGGGGAGCCGTGGCACGATGCGCCGGTCGCCGGCGTTCAGTTCTACGGCTACGGCGACGCAGGGCTCGCCGTCGAGCCCGTCCGGCCGCGTCATGGGCAGCGGCTCGGGCTCGTCCGCGCGCCCGACAACGCCTTCGACGAGAACGCGGTCGAGGTTTGGCTGGGCAACTCGACGATGCTCGGCCATCTCCCGGCGGATGTCGCATCCTGGGTCGCCGGCCCGCTCGACGTCGGACGCCCCCTGCGGGCGTACTGCGCGCATTCGGGCGACGGTACGGCGTGGAGCATGCGCATCCTCCTCGTCGGGGAGGCCCTCGCCGAAATGGACGTGCCGCCCCTAGACGAGCCATGCCGTCTGCCTGCCGTGGCAGCGGCGGCGGATGACGACATCCCCTTCTGATGTCCCAGGACCGGCGCGGCCACGACCTTAACCCTACGCAATCAACCTGCGACCGGTGCCGTTGCGCGGTTCCGGCGAACACCCGATCGTCCGCTTATGGCATTCGAAATCATCGTCGACCGCGACATTCTCGAAGACCGCCCGGCGATAGCCGCGGTCGCGCTAGACCACACGCCGCTCGATCTTGAGACCGCAATTTGGGCGCCGGAACTCCTTGTTCCGGCACGGTGGCCCGGCGCGCGGGAGCATTCTTGGTGGCCGGCCTTCTCGGTCAGGCAGCTTCGGGAGGCCATCGACCGGGGGGACCTTCGGCCGGAGCGGCACGGTCGGAACATCATCATCACGCGACGCATACTAAGGGAGTGGCGGGAAGGATGCCGCGCAGGAACTCAGGACCAAGGCTCTGGCTCAGGCCAGCCGAGCACGGCAAGAACGGCGCCGTCGAGCGGCTCGCGCAGTGGCACATCAAAGACGACGGCGGGGTCCGTCGACCCACTGGCTGCTTTGCGCGCGATGTCCGCGGCCTCAAGGGCGCCGACAAGGCCGAGGCGCTAGCCTACAACGAGGCCGAGGAGGCGAAGGCCCATCAGGCCTTGGCCGATTACATCACCGCCAAGCACCGCCCCTCTGTCCAGAAGGGCCGCGGCGCCAACGAGATCCTCGTCGTCGACGTCCTCCTGATGTGGGGCGAGCGCGTCGTCCAGAAGCGGGTCGAGGACCTGCGCGCCCAGGACGCCAAGGCTGGCATCGTCCATGAGAAGCCGCCGATCTACGAGGGACGCGCTGCCCGGTGCATGGCACGGCTGCTCCAACTCGGCGAGTGGTGGCAGGGCAAGACGCTCGCCGACGTCGATGGCGATTCCTGCGACGAGTACGTCGCTTGGCGGTGCGGGCATGCCTGGAAGAGCGCTCGGCCCGAAGAGACGGGCAACGATGCCAAGATGGTCTCGCCCCAGGGGGCGCGGCGCGAGCTTGAGGACATGCGCGCGGCCATCAATTGGCACCGCGGCCGGGGCTACTGCCGAGAGGTCGTCGAGGTCGCGCTGCCGGCAAAGGGGAAGCGAAAGGAGCACCACCTCGACCGCCCCGAGGCGGCTCGCCTGCTCCTCGGCATGTGGCGGAAGCGGGCCGTCATGACCGTCCGAAAGGACAGCCCGACTCGCGCCGGCGAGGTGGTGACGTCCAAGAAGCGTCCGCACCGGCATCTGACGCGGTTCACGCTGCTCGGCATCTACACCGGCACCCGGGCCGGGACCATCGCGACGGCGGCATTCGACCGCATCCCCGGCCGAAGCTGGCTCGACCTGGAGACGGGCACTTTCCATCGCCTCGCCGTCGGGCAGGGCGCCACCAACAAAAGGCAACCCCCGGTCCGTATCCCCGACCGGCTGCTCGCTCACATCCGCCGCTGGAAACGCCTCGGCATCAGCAAGGAATACGTCGTCGAATTCAATGGAGCCCCGGTCGAGCAGGTCAACAAAGGCTTCGGCGTGGCCCTGGCCGACGCCGGCCTCAAGGGCACGCCGCACATGCTGCGGCACACGACGGCGACGTGGCTGCTCCAGCGCGGGGTGAAGTCGTGGGACGCGGCGAACTTCTTGGGCATGTCGGAGAAGGTGCTGCTGGAGGTCTACGGCCACTGGGCCGCCGACTACCAAACCGGCATCGCCGGCGGCCGCAAGAAGCGGTCGCTCCCGCCGCCCGAGCTCCACGACGCCTTCTCGATCCACTACCACCGCGACAAGGACCTGCGGGTGGCAGCGGCGAACCGGGACGCCCGGCTGGCGCGGCTCGGGCTGCCGCTCCGGTCCCTGGCAACCGCGGGGGAGGCGAAGGCCGCCTGAGGGTTTCGGTACCGGAACCGGACCGGAACCGGAATGGGCGGGAAACGGGGGGAATAGCGGTACCGGTACGTGCTTTGTTCTCGCCCTTCCCAAGGGCGCAGAAGCTCGCTACACACCGCTCATAACGGTCTGGTTGTAGGTTCGAGTCCTACCGGGCCCACCAAGACTCCCGACGATTGAATCTCCGAGAGATGGCCCAATCGTAGGTTCGCCGAGCTTGGGTGATGGCGCGAATCGGTGCGAGCAGATTCGATGTCGACGCCTGATCGCTTAGCTTGCGCAGAATTGAAACGCTCTGCGTCATTCCGGGGCCGCGCAGCGGAGCCCGGAAGCCAGAAACTCCGGGGCTGAAGAGTGAAGCGGAACGAGCGCCGCTCTGTTCTGGAGCCACCTGCGGTTATGGATTCCGGGCTCCGCTGCGCGGCCCCGGAATGACGCGGAGGGTCTTGAGACTGTGGGGCGACCCGAAACAGGCTCCGGCGCGAATCGAGCCGCCACCCAGTCCATCCTCGATGATAGCGCGACCGCGACCATCGGCAGATCCCGGCCCGGCACTCCAGGCTAAAATCCCCGGCTCAGCGCCCGGCGGCGGCCCGGCTCGGCGGCTCGTCGACCGAGAGACTGCCGAGATAGGTCTCGACCACCCGGGCATCGCCCTGGAGCGTGCGGCTGTCGCCCTGGAGCACCACGCTGCCGCCGTCGAGGACGTAGCCGTAATCGGCGATCTGGAGGGCCGCGCGGGCATTCTGCTCGACCAGCAGGATCGCCACCCCCTCGTCGCGCAGGCGCGCCACCGTGCGCATCACCTCGGCGACGATGAGCGGGGCGAGGCCGAGGCTCGGCTCGTCGAGCATCAGCAGGCGCGGGCGGCCCATCAGGGCCCGGGCCATGGCGAGCATCTGGCGCTCGCCCCCCGACAGCGTGCCGGCATGCTGGCGCCGGCGCTCGGCGAGGCGGGGGAAGAGGCGGTACATCTCCCCGAGGTCTCCGCCCCCGCCCGTGTTGCGGAAGCGGAAGGCGCCGAGCTTCAGGTTGTCCTCGACGCTCATCGTGGAGAACAGCTCGCGGCGCTCGGGGATCAGGCTCAGGCCCTGCGCGACCCGTGCCTCGACCGGCAGCCGCGTCAGGTCGCGCCCCTCGAACAGGAGGCGGCCGCGGGCCGGCAGCACTCCCATCAGGGCGTTGAGCAGCGTCGTCTTGCCGGCGCCGTTGGCGCCCAGCACCGTGACGAGCCGCCCGGGCTGCACCGCCAGCGACACGCCCCGCACCGCCTCGACCTTGCCGTAGGCGACGGAGAGGTTCTCGGCCTCGAGCATGGCCTGCGTCATGCGGCGCTCCCCAGATAGGCCTCGACCACGGCGGGGTCGCGCCGCACGGTCGCCGGCGCGCCCTCGCACAGCTTGGCGCCGAAATTCATCACCACCAGCCGGTCGGCGAGCCCCATCACGAAATCCATGTCGTGTTCGACGAGGAGAATGCCCAACCCCTCCTGGCGCAGGCGGCGCAGGAGGTCGCCGAGGGCCTGCTTCTCCTGATGGCGCAGGCCGGCGGCCGGCTCGTCGAGGAGGAGGAGCTGGGGCCCGAGGCAGAGCGCCCGGGCGATCTCGACGATGCGCTGCTGGCCGAGCGCCAGGCTCCCGGCCGGCAGGTCGCGGCAGGCGGCAAGACCCACCCGGGCGAGCTGGCGGTCGGCCTCGGCGAAGAGCGCCGCCTCCTCCGCCGCGTCGAGGCCGAGCGCGCCGCGGAACGGCCCGGCCGACCCGCGCAGGTGGGCGCCCAGCGCCACGTTCTCGATCACCGACATGCCGGCGACGAGCTTGACGTGCTGGAAGGTGCGGGCGCAGCCGAGCCGGGCGATGCGCCGGGCCGGCAGGCCGGCGACGTCACGGCCGGCGAACCGCACGGCTCCGGCGGTGAGGCGGGCCACGCCGGTGACGAGGTTGAAGGTGGTGCTCTTGCCGGCGCCGTTCGGCCCGATCAGCGCCACCACCTCGCCGGCCGCGACCTGGAAGCCGATGTCGTTGACGGCGACGAGGCCGCCGAAGGTCTTTCTGAGGTTGGCGGCCTCCAGCAGCACCGTGCCGGGGGCGGCGGCCGGGCGGGCCGCCAGGGGCTCGCCGGCCGGGCCGCGATCGGGCGGCGCCGCGACGGAGCGGCGGACGAGCAGCGGCCACAGCCCGTCGGGCGCGCGCTGGAGCATCAGCACCAGCAGGACGCCGAACACGATCGCCTCGAAGTTGCCCTGCGCGCCGAACACGAAGGGCAGGACGTTCTGGAGCTGGTCCTTCAACACTGTCACCAGCACGGCGCCGAAGACGCCGCCGCCGATCGAGCCGGCGCCGCCGATCACCGCCATCAGCAGGTACTCGATGCCGGCATTGATGCCGAACGGCGTCGGGTTGATGGCGCGCTGGATGTGGGCGTAGAGCCAGCCCGACAGGGCCGCCAGCATCGCCGCATAGACGAAGGCGACGATCTTCACCCGCGCGGTGTCGACCCCGAAGGATTCCGCCGCGACGACGCCCCCCTTGAGGGCCCGGATCGCCCGGCCGGTGCGCGAGCGCAAGAGGCGGTGGGTGAGCCACAGGCTCAAGGCCAGGAAGGCCCAGGTCAGCAGCAGGGCTTCGCCGCCGCCCAGCACCGGGTGGCCGAGAATCGAAATCGGCGGCAGGCCGGTGAGCCCGTCGTAGCGGCCGAGCGCGTCGGTGTTGCCGAGCACGTAGAAGAACGAGATGTTCCAGGCGATCGTGCCGAGCGGCAGGTAATGGCCCGAGAGCCGGAGCGTGATCGCGCCGATCACCCAGGCGGCGGCGGCCGACAGGAGCAGGGCCACCGGCAGGGACAGCCAGGGCGAGAGCCCCCCTTGGGTGGTGAGAAGGGCGGTGGCGTAGGCGCTGATGCCGACGAACATCGCCTGCCCGAAGGAGGTGATGCCCGCGACCCCGGTGAGCACCACGAGCCCGGTGACCACGATGGCGGAGAGGCCCGCATAGGTCAGCAGCGTGAGCCAGAACGGCGGCACGCCGGGCAGGAACGGCAGGGCGACGACGACGAGCGCGGCGAGGCCGGCCAGGATGGTGGTGGGCGTGAGGCGGGCGGGCATGGTCATTCCTCGTCCTCCACCGGGGCCGAGCGCAGGGAGCGCCAGAGCAGGACCGGGATGATCGCCATGAACACGATCACCTCCTTGAAGGCGCTGGCCTCGAACGAGGCGACGGATTCGATGATGCCGACGAGGATCGCGGCGGCGGCCGCCGCCGGATAGCTCGCCAGCCCGCCGATGATCGCCGCGACGAAGCCCTTGAGGCCGATGAGGAAGCCGGTGTCGTAGTAGACGGTGGTGAGCGGCGCGATCAGCACGCCCGACAAGGCCCCGATGAAGGCCGCGACCGAGAAGCTGAGCCGGCCGGCCAGCGAGGGCGCGATGCCCATCAGCCGGGCGCCGAGGCGGTTGACGGCGGTGGCGATCAGCGCCTTGCCGAGCAGCGTGCGCGAGAAGAACAGCCAGAGCGCCACGATGATCGCGAGGGTCAGGCCGATCATCCACAGCGACTGCCCGCTGACCAGCAGGGGGCCGGCCGGGAACGAGGCTTCCGACAAGGGCGGGGTGCGCGAGCCCTCGGCGCCGAAGAACACGAGGCCGAGGCCGGTCAAGGCGAGATGCACGCCGACCGAGGCGATCAGCAGCACCAGCACCGAGGCGTGGGCCAGCGGCCGGAACGCCACCGCGTGCAGGAACCCGCCCATCGGCGTCACGATGGCCAGCGTCAGCAGGATCTCGACGACGAGGCCGGGCTTCGTCGGCGCGAGGAACCAGGCCGCGAGCGCGACGACCGCCGGCAGGGCGAGGTCGCGCAGCGCGAGGCGTCCGAGCACGCGCCCGCTCATCGTCGGCCGCGCCTCGGCGCAATCGGCCAGGAAGGCGAGAACGCCGAGGCCGAGGAGCAGCGGCACGGTGCCCGGCAGGGTGCCGGCCTCAAGGCTCGCGAGCGTCAGCGCCCCGTAGGCGACGAACTCGCCCTGCGGGATGAGGATCACCCGCGTGACGGTGAAGACCAGGACCAGCGACAGGGCGATCAGCGCGTAGATCGCGCCGTTCACCACGCCGTCCTGGAGGAGGAGAAGGAGGATCGTGGCGTCCACGGGGGAGGGCTCGGGGCTGCTTCTATGACTTGATGATCGTGATCGCGATTGTATCGACGCGTCTGAAGCACTCCGCGTCATCCCGGGGCTCGACGAAGTCGAGAACCCGGGATCCATAGCCGCTGACGTGGAAGAACGGAGCGTATCGCGTTCCGCCTTTTCCTGCACCGTCGGCGGTTATGGATCCCGGGTTCCGCTTCCGCGGCCCCGGGATGACCCGGAGGGTGTCAGGACTGTCGGGATCAACCGGCCAGGCGTCCCGATTGGTGTCGCCTCGACCCCAAGAGGCTGTCGAGGGCGGCTCCACCCGTCAGTTCGTCGCCGACAGCAGCTTCCACTTGCCGTTCTCGATCGTCACCATCACGCGGGCGCGGTCGTCCTGACCGACATGGTCGGTCGGGGTCATGCTGACGACGCCGTTGGTGTAGACGACCTCCTTCAGGCCCTCGATCGCGTCGCGGAGCGCCGCGCGGAACTCAGGGGTCCCGGGCTTGGCGGTCTTGAGCGCGACGGGGATCGCGTTCGCCAGCAGCACCTCGGCGTCGTAGGCGTGGCCGCCGAAGGTCGCCAGCGAGCCCGCCCCGAACTTCGCCTCGTAGGCCTTGGTGTAGTCGAGGGCGACCTTGCGCACCGGGTTCGATTCCGGCAGCTGCTCGGCGACCAGCAGGGGACCCGCCGGCAGCACGGTGCCTTCCAGGTCCTTGCCGCCGACGCGCAGGAAGTCGGCATTGGCGACGCCGTGGGTCTGGTAGTACTTGCCGGCGTAGCCGCGCTCCTTGAGCGTCTTCTGCGGCAGCGCCGCGGGGGTGCCGGAACCCGCGATCAGCACCGCGTCGGGACGCGCCGCCATCACTTTCAGCACCTGGCCGGTGACGCTGGTATCGGTGCGGGCGAAGCGCTCGGTGACGGCGAGCTTGATGCCCTTGGCCTCGAGCCGGGGGGTGACCTCGGCCAGCCAGCCGTCGCCGTAGGCGTCGTTGAAGCCGATGAAGCCGACCGACTTCACGCCGGCCTTGGCCATGTGCGTGGCGATCGCCTCGGCCATCAGGCCGTCGTTCTGCGGCGCCTTGAACACCCAGCGGCGCTTGTCGTCCATCGGGGCGACGATCTTGGAGGAGGCGGCCAAGCTGATCAGCGGCACCTTGGCCTCGGCCGCGACCTCGATCAGCGCCAGGGAGACCGGGGTCACCGAGGAGCCGACGATGGCGTCGACCTTGTCGTCGCTCGCGAGCTTGCGCGCGTTGGCGACGCCCTTGGTAGTGTCGGTGGCGTCGTCGAGGACGATCCACTCGACCTTCTGGCCGCCGATCTCGGTCGGCAGCAGCGTCACGGTGTTGGCCTGCGGGATGCCCAGCGAGGCCGCCGGGCCGGTCTTGGCGATGGTGACGCCGATCTTGATCGGCTGCGCCAGCACGGGTCCGGCCAGCACGGTGCCGGCGAGGGCGAGCGCCCAGACGATGCGCCTCATGGTGGTGTCCTCCCGCTATCGGGCCGCGCCGGTTGGAATCCGGTCGCCGGCGTCCCGGGCTTCATTGAACCCGTCCGTGCTTTGCAGCCCCGCGCGCTCTCCGTCCACCCTGGCGTTCGGCTAACGGCACACGCGTTTGACTTCACCCGCACAGCTTTATAATTTACCGTCCGGTTGGTCAATAGATCGCGCCGGCGGGGATGCCCGGCACAGGCGCGACGAGGAGGGCGCACCATGAGCGAGGCAACAGGCGAGACTCTCGTGCTGACGGAGCATCATGCGGGCTACCGCGTGCTGGTGCTCAACCGGCCCGACCGGCTCAACGCCTTCAACGAGCCGCTGCATCTGGCCCTGCGGAGCGCCTTGAGCGCCGCCGCCGCCGATCCGGAGTGCCGGGCGCTGATCCTCACCGGGGCCGGCCGCGGCTTCTGCGCCGGCCAGGACCTCGCCGCCCGCAACTTCGCGCCGGACGTGGAGCCCGACCTCTCGCGCACCCTCGAAGAATTCTACAACCCGCTGGTCAAGCAGATTCGCGACCTGCCGATGCCGCTGATCTGCGCCGTCAACGGCGTGGCGGCGGGCGCGGGCGCCAGCCTCGCCTTCCACGGCGACCTCGTGCTCGCGGCGCGCTCGGCCAAGTTCCTCCAGGCCTTCGCCAAGCTCGGGCTGATCCCGGATGCCGGCGGCACCTGGCTGCTACCGCGCCTCGCCGGCCGGGCCCGCGCCCGCGGCATGGCGCTCCTCGCCGAGCCGATCACCGCCGAGCAGGCGGAATCCTGGGGCATGATCTGGCGGGTGATCGACGACGCGGAGCTGATGGCGGAGGCGCATAAGCTGGCCGCGCAGCTGGCGCAGGCGCCGACCTACGGCCTCGCTCTCATCCGCCGGGCGCTGGACGCCTCGGAGACGAACGACCTCGAGGCGCAGCTCGCCGTCGAGCGCGACCTGCAGGGCGAGGCCGGGCGCTCGCCGGATTACCGCGAGGGCGTGGCGGCCTTCCTGGACAAGCGCCCGGCGCGCTTCACCGGGCGCTCCCGGTGACGCCGGAGGAGACGGCCCGCGCCTGTGCCGCGGCGCTATGGGCCGAGGACCGGGCGAGCCAGGGGCTCGGCCTGTCCCTCGACCATGCCGGGCCCGGCGAGGCGGTGCTGTCGATGCGGGTGCGCGACGACATGGTGAACGGCCACGGCTCCTGCCATGGCGGCTTCATCTTCGCGCTCGCCGATTCGGCCTTCGCCTTCGCGTGCAACGCCTACGATCAGCGGGCGGTGGCGCAGCATTGCGCGGTGACGTTCCTGCGGCCGGGGAAGCGCGGCGAGGTGCTGACGGCGCGGGCGGTGGAGCGGGTGCGCGAGGGCCGCTCCGGGATCTACGACGTGACGGTGACCGACGCGGAGGGTCAGGTGGTGGCGGAGTTCCGCGGGCATTCGCGGACGGTGCCGGGGAGTGTGCTGGCGGGGGAGGGTGGGGCGGATCACAGGTGATCCCCCACGGTTCGTCCACTCTCCGCGTCATCCCGGGGCCGCGTAGCGGAACCCGGGATCCATAACCGCCGAGGTGGCAGGATGAGGCGGGACGCCAGCCGCCCTGCCAGGAAAGGCCGGCGGTTATGGATCCCGGGTTCTCGCCTTCGGCGAGCCCCGGGATGACATCGAGGGTTTCAGATCCGTCGATGATCTTGTGCAGGAATCCATAAAAATACTTCAGGGAGAAGACGCCATGCTTCAGATCGCCCCCCGCAAGCTCGCCCGCATGGTGCCGGAGGCCTCCGAGCTCGACCGGTTCGAGACCGCCTCACGGGCCGAACTCGCCGCATGGCAGCGCGAGAAGCTGCGCGAGACCCTGCACCACGCCTACGCCAACGTCCCGCATTACCGCGCCGCCTTCGACGCGGCCGGCGTGCATCCACGCGATTTTTCGGATCTGCCGGACCTCGCCCACTTCCCCTTCACCGCCAAGGCGGATCTGCGGGCGAACTACCCCTTCGGGATGTTCGCGGTGCCGCGCGAGCAGGTGGCGCGCATCCACGCCTCGTCCGGCACCACCGGCAAGCCGACCGTGGTGGGCTACACCAAGGCCGACATCGACGTCTGGGCCGACGTGGTGGCGCGCTCGATCCGCGCCGCGGGCGGGCGGCCCGGGATGCTGATCCACGTCGCCTACGGCTACGGGCTGTTCACCGGGGGACTCGGCGCCCATTACGGCGCCGAGCGCCTCGGCTGCACGGTGATCCCGATGTCGGGGGGCATGACCGAGCGCCAGGTCCAGCTGATCCAGGACTTCAAGCCCGACATCATCATGGTGACGCCCTCCTACATGCTGGCGATCCTCGACGAGTTCCGCCGTCAGGGACTCGACCCGCGCGCCTCCTCGCTCAAGGTCGGCATCTTCGGCGCCGAGCCCTGGACCAACGCGATGCGTCAGGAAATTGAGGACGCCTTCGACCTCCACGCCGTCGACATCTACGGCCTGTCCGAGGTGATGGGGCCGGGGGTCGCGAGCGAGTGCGTCGAGACCAAGGACGGGCTCCACATCTGGGAGGACCACTTCTACCCGGAGATCGTCGACCCGCGCACCGGCGCGGTCCTGCCGGACGGGGAGGAGGGGGAGCTGGTCTTCACCTCGCTCACCAAGCAGGCGATGCCGGTGATCCGCTACCGCACCCGCGACCTGACCCGGCTGCTGCCCAGCACCGCCCGGGCGATGCGCCGGATGGAGAAGATCACCGGACGCTCCGACGACATGATGATCGTGCGCGGGGTCAACGTCTTCCCGAGCCAGATCGAGGAGAAGATCCTCACCATCCCGGCCCTCTCGGCCCATTACCAGGTGGTGCTCGCCCGCGAGGGCCGGCTCGACACCATGACCATCCGCGTCGAGGCGCGGCCCGAGGCCGACATCGCCGACTTGCGCGAGGCGGCGGCCGACCGGCTGTGCCAGGCGGTCAAGGACACGATCGGCATCACCGCGACGGTGGACGTGCTGCCCCCGGGGGGCATCGAGCGCTCCCTCGGCAAGGCCCGCCGCGTCATCGACCAGCGCCCCCGGGACTAGCGACGAGCATGGCCCGCACCCGCGCCAGCGACTACGACGACAAGCGCCGGGCGATCCTCGATCGCTCGGCCGAGCTGTTCGCCGCCCATGGCTACGACCGCGCCTCGATGAGCCGGATCGCCGAGGCCTGCGGCGTCTCGAAGGCGAACCTCTACCACTACTATCGCGACAAGGACGAGATCCTGTTCGACGTGATCCGGCTGCACCTCGAGGAGCTGCTGGAGGCCGTCGAGGCCGCCGACCGGCCAGGGCTGGCGCCCGAACCACGCCTGCGTAGCCTCGCGACGGCGCTGCTCGAGGCCTATCGGGACGCCGACGCCCAGCACAAGGTGCAGATCAACCATCTCGGCCTGCTCTCGGGTGAGCGGCAGGCGGAGCTGAAGGCGAGCGAGCGCGAGCTCGTGCGCCTGTTCTCCGAGGCCATCGCCGGCGTGGCGCCGCATCTCGCCGGCACGGCGTTGCTCAAGCCCGTGACCATGTCGTTCTTCGGCATGGTCAACTGGCACTATCTCTGGTTCCGGCCGGGGGCGGGGCTGACCCGGGCGGATTACGCGGATCTCGTCACCCGGCTGATCGCCGAGGGGGCCAGGGGGATCGCGGGGGAGAAGGTGCCGGAGGTGAGGGTGGTGGGGGGATGAGCGGCGGCTCGTCAGCCTCAGCATTTGAGAAATGAACGCTGCGCCCTTTCCCGGACGACTGAAGCGATAGCGGAAGGAGATCCGGGATCCAGCACGAGAAGTGCCGCGGAGCGGCTCTGCAAAGTGCCGCGGAGCGGCTCTGCATGCTGCAACGTCGCAGACAAGCAGACGCTTCGCGACTTTCCATGCTGGATCCCGGATCTCCTTCCACTGCGTTACAGTCGTCCGGGAAAGGGGCGGGGGTGGAACCCGTCCCGACGCATCACGCCGCGACGCGGAACTCTTGCGTCGGCAGAACGCTCGGCACCACCCGCCCGGTCGCCCGGACCATGCCGCTCGCACCGTCGAGCGCCCCCGGCACGAGGTCGAGGGCGAGGAACCGCTCCGGTGCGTAGGGACCGGGCAGGCTCAGGCTGCCGACCCGCTCGTGGGTGAAGCCGAAGCGGGCGTAGTAGGGCGCGTCGCCCACCAGGATCACGGCGCGGTGGCCGAGAGCCGCGGCGCGGGACAAAGCCTCGCGCATGAGCGTGTGGCCGATGCCGAGCCCGTGCAGGCCCGGATCGACGGCGATCGGCCCGAGCATCAGGGCGGGTCGGCCGCCGGCATCGACGTCCCACAGGCGCACGGTGGCGACCAGCCGGCCGTCCATCTCGACCACCAGGGCGAGGCCCTCCGCCGGAAGGCGCCCCTCGCGCAGGCGCTCGCAGGTCTTGGTGAAGCGGGCCTCGCCGAAGCAGACGTCGAGCAGGTGCTCGCGGGCGGCGACATCGGCGGCGCGCTCGTCGCGGATCTGGATCACGGCCGTACTCTCCCGAGACTCACGCAAAAACGGGCAAAGGACAGCCCTCGCACCCGCCGCGACGCGGCGGGCCGTCCGGGACTTCTGGGGATGGTGGAGGCGCGGACGCGCCGGGCCCGGTAGAACGGGAAACCCGGCGCATCGTTCCGAAGCTTCGGCGCCGGAGGGCGCCGAAGGATCAGATCACGTAGGATTGGAGCGGCGGGAAGCCGTTGAACGCCACCGCCGCGTAGGTGGTGGTGTAGGCGCCCGCGCCCTCGATCAGCACCTTGTCGCCGATCGCCAGCGAGATCGGCAGCGGGTACGGGGTCTTCTCGTAGAGCACGTCGGCCGAATCGCAGGTCGGGCCGGCGAGCACGCACGGCACCGTGCGGTCCTCGTCGCGGTCGGTGAGAATGCGGTAGCGGATCGACTCGTCCATCGTCTCGGCGAGGCCGCCGAACTTGCCGATGTCGAGATAGACCCACCGCACCTCGTCCGCGGCGTCGGACTTCTGCGAGACCAGCACCACCTCGGCCTCGATCATGCCGGCATTGCCGACCATGCCGCGGCCCGGCTCGATGATCGTCTCCGGCAGCTGGTTGCCGAAATGCTTCGTCAGCGCCCGGAAGATCGCGTCGCCGTAGGATTCCACGCCCGGCACCGCCTTGAGGTACTTGGTCGGGAAGCCGCCGCCGAGGTTCACCATCGAGAGGTGGATGCCGCGCAGGGCGCATTCGCGGAAGATCATCGAGGCCGAGGCGAGCGCCCCGTCCCAGGCTTCCGTGTTGCCCTGCTGCGAGCCGACGTGGAACGACACGCCGTAGGCGTGCAGCCCCAGCCGGGTGCCGTGCTCGAGTACGTCCACCGCCATCTCCGGCACGCAGCCGAACTTGCGCGAGAGCGGCCACTCGGCCCCGGCGCCGTCGCACAGGATGCGGCAGAACACCTGCACGTCCTCGCGGGCGACCTTGACCGCGTCGGCGGCGCGGGCGATCTTGTCGACTTCGGCCTGGCAGTCGACGGCGAAGAGCCGCACGCCGAGCTGAAGCGCGCGGGCGATGCAGCGCTCCTTCTTGATGGTGTTGCCGAACGACACCCGGTCGGCGGTGGCGCCGGCGGCGAGCGCCATCTGGATCTCGACCACCGAGGCGGTGTCGAAGCAGGAGCCCATCTCGGCGAGCGCGCGCAGCACCTCGGGGGCCGGGTTCGCCTTGACGGCGTAGAAGACCCGGGTGTCCGGCAGGGCGCGGGCGAAGGCGGTGTAGTTGTCGCGCACGACGTCGAGGTCGAGGACCATCACGGGACCCTCGTCCCGGCCGAGCTCGCGGCGCACGCGCAGGAAATCGCGGATGCGATCGGTCATGATCAGCCCCACCAAAGGTTCGAGAGGGCTCCCGCGGGAACCCGAAGTCGAGATCGAGACGGCACGCGTCGGCCGTCCGGCGTCAGGGGGCGTTGCGACGCGGCGCGGACGTGCTGTGGAGACACGCCGTGCGACGCGGGCGCAGAGCACCCGGAAGCTGCCTTTGCTTGGAACGGGGAAACCCGATCCGCACTCGGGGCAAGGAGAAACAAGCCTCTTCGGTGTCGGCCTTTGGAGGGCAGACGAGACCAAAAAAGCCCGTTCGTCGTTGCTTTAAGCTGCGTCCCCCGTGGAGAGCGGGGTTCGCCGGTTTTGCCTCCGGCTGCCGGTTGTTGTCGGGGTCCGGTGTTTCCACCTGGATGCCGGCCGGAGGGATCCACCCTTCCCGGCCATCGATCCTTTAAGACCCCTGGCGGCTGTCCGGCCTCTTGTCCGGATGCCCACCAACCGGCACGCGGCCACAGGCACGTGCGAAATTGGGCAAGGCGGTAGATACGGACCATGGCCCCCGGCCGCAAGCCCCGATGCACCGATTTCCGCCGGATTTCCTCAGGGTGGCCCAAGTGCCACGGTCAGAAGTGCCACGGTCCGAGGTGCCACGGTCCGAAGTCCCACGGTTTCCGGCACCGGCACCTCCGCCGCGGAACGCTTCCCGTCCGCGGGGCCTTCTCAAGCGGCGCCGGACGGGCCATTCAACCGGCCGACGCGCACGCGCGCTCCGAACGCGCGCCTTATATCCGGATCGCCATGACCCTCGCACCCTCGCGCCGCGCGCTCCTCGCCGGCCTGCTCTCCTCCGCCGCCCTGAGCCGGGCCGCCTCCGCCCAGGTCGGGCCGACCCAGCCCGGCCCGAGCGCCCTGCCGCCGCCCGATCCGGCGCCGGCGCCGTCGGGCCCGCCCCGCTTCCGCTTCGACGAGGTGGTGCGCCGGGCGCGGGCCCTCGCCGGTGCGCCGTTCGAGGCCACCGTGGCGCCGCTGCCGGCGCCCCTCGGCTCCCTCGACTACGACGCCTGGCGCGACATCCGCTTCCGGCCCGACAAGGCGCTGCTCGGGGACCAGGACGGGCCGTTCCGGCTCCAGCTGTTCCATCTCGGCTTCCTCTATACCCGCCCGGTCACCGTGAACGTGGTGCGCGACGGGGTGCCGACGCCGATCCCCTACCAGCCCGGCCTGTTCGATTACGGCCGGACCACCATCGACAAGCCGCTGCCGGTCAATCTCGGCTTCGCGGGCTTCCGGCTGCACTACCCGCTGAACAAGCCCGGCATCCTCGACGAGCTGATCTCGTTCCTCGGCGCCAGCTACTACCGCTTCCTCGGCCGCGACCAGCTCTACGGCCTCTCGGCCCGGGGCCTAGCCGTGAATGTCGAGAGCGTCGGCGGGCCGGAGGAGTTTCCGGTCTTCCGCGAGTTCTGGATCGAGATGCCGCCGAAGGGCGCCGACCGGGCGGTGATCTACGCCCTCCTCGACGGGCCGTCCTGCACCGGCGCGTTCCAGTTCCTGGTCTATCCGGGCGACGAGACGGTCGTCGACGTGCGCTGCTCGCTGCATCCGCGCCGCGAGCTCACCACGGTCGGCATCGCGCCGCTGACCTCGATGTTCTTCATCGGCGAGAACGACCGGCACCACTCGGACGATTACCGCCCCGAACTGCACGATTCCGACGGGCTGCTGATGCAGTCCGGCGGCGGCGAGTGGATCTGGCGGCCCCTGCGCAACCCCAAGGAGCGCTGGATCTCCGCCTTCGAGGACCGCAACCCGAAGGGCTTCGGGCTGATGCAACGCGACCGGGTGTTCGAGGATTACCAGGACCTCGAGGCGTTCTACCACCGCCGGCCGGGCTACTGGGTCGAGCCGCAGGGCGAGTGGGGCGAGGGCACGGTGCGCCTCGTCGAATTGCCGACCGAGAACGAGACCCACGACAACATCGTGGCCTCCTGGCAGCCGAAGCAGCCCTACAAGCCCGGCGAGGCGGTGGAGCTGTCCTACAAGATCCGGGCGCTGGCCGACACCGACGACCTGCATCCCGGCGGCCGGGTGGTGAACACCTACGTCGCCCGCACGACCGCGAGCGGCGGCACCGCGGATGCCAGCGAGCCGCGCACCCGGCGCTTCCTCGTCGACTTCTCGGGCGGCGACCTCGCCTACTGGCTCACCGACCCGAAGGCGGTCGAGATCGTGCCCTCGACGACGCAGGGCAAGATCACCGCGGTCTCGCTGGTGCCGAACCTCCACGTGAAGGGGTTTCGCGCGGCGATCGACGTGCGGCTCGACCAGGCCGGGCAATCGACCGAGCTGCGCGCCTTCCTGCGCGCCCGCGGCCAGACGCTCACCGAGACCTGGACATATCCGTGGAAGGCCGCGTGAGCGGCCAGCCCGCTCCCTCGTCGGCCGTCGCGATCCGGCCGGCGATTCCCGAGGACCTCGACGCCCTGATGGCGCTCGAGGTTGCGGCCTTCGCTACCGATCGGGCGGAGCGCCGGGCGATCCGCCACGCCATCGCGTCGCCGTCGATCTCGCTGCTGGTCGCCCTCGACGGTGCGGTGCTGGTCGGCGCCGCCACGATCGAGCGCCGGCGCGGCAGCCGGCGTGCCCGCCTGTCCTCGATCGCCGTGGCGCCGAGCCGGGCCGGCACCGGCCTCGGCCGGGTGCTGCTCGACGCCGCCGAGGCCGAGGCCCTGGGCAGGGGCTGCGGCTTCTTGCGCCTGGAGGTCCGCGAGGATAACGGCGCCGGCATCCGCCTCTACGAGCGCAGCGGCTACCGCCGCTTCGAGACCGTGGAGGCGTATTACGAGGACGGCACCACCGCTTGGCGCTACGAGAAGGAGCTCGGAGAGGGGAAGGGCACCGGGACGGCTGCCCCGTCCTGATACAACCACGCTACGAGCGGGACGGGTCGCGATTCCACCGATTCCACCGTCCCGGCGAAAATGTGCCGTAGCGGCATGGTTTCCCAATGGTTTCGATTGGCACGCCAGACGCAAGTAACCCGGCAGCCGAGGCGCAAGGTAAGGCGCCTCGTTCCGAGATCTTGCGACGAGGTTGCAGCCATGGCCCTGAGCAACGCCGATTTCCGCAGGATGATCGCCGAGACCCGCGAGACCGCCGCCCGTCCGCTCCCGCCCCTGACCCTGCCCGACCGGATGCCGGCGCGCATCGAGCGGGACCTGTCCCGGCCCGCCCCGCGCGAGAACCGCGACGTGCGCACCATTGAGATCGTCTGGACGACGGCACCCGCCCCGTCGGGCAGTCGCCTCCTCGGCGGGCTCGCACTCGTCGCCAAGGTGCTGGCCCTGCCGGCGCTGGTCGCCGGCAGCCTCGTCGCCCAGCCGGCCTACGAGTGCCACAAGCAGAAGAGCCGCGGCATGCTGTATTACGGCACCACCGTGCAGATGTGCGTGAACGATCGTCTGGCCGAGCGCGCCGGGAGCGTGCAGGCGATGCTGGGTCGATCGACGCGGGCGATGTGACGAAGTCGATTTCCGGTTGATCGCTCGGCGATTGCTGCGCAATCGCTGTCGCGATGCGGAAATCGGCCTCGCTCACGTGTGTGGAGCCGGAGGCTCCACCGCACGGGCTGGCGATACGATGTCCGAACCGATCGTCCGGAAATCGCATCACCCCCCGTACAACCCCTTGTGCGTCTCGCGCAGCAGGTTCTTCTGCACCTTGCCCATCGTATTGCGGGGCAGCTCGTCCGCGATGATGACGCGCTTCGGCAGCTTGAACTTGGCGAGCCGGCCTTCGAGGGCCGAGAGGATCGCGGCCTCGCTCGGGGCCTCCGCCCCGCGCGGCACCACCACGGCGGTGACGCCCTCACCGAAATCCGGGTGCGGCACCCCGATCACCGCCGATTCGAGCACGCCGGGCAGCCCGTCGATCTCGGTCTCGACCTCCTTCGGGTAGACGTTGAAGCCGCCGGTGATGATCAGGTCCTTGCCGCGCCCGACGATGTGGACGTAGCCGCGCTCGTCCACCTTGCCGAGGTCGCCGGTGATGAAGAACCCGTCGGCCTTGAACTCGGCGGCGGTCTTCTCCGGCATGCGCCAGTAGCCCTTGAACACGTTGGGGCCGCGCACCTCGATCATCCCGACCTGGTCGGCCGCGAGTCCCCGGCCGGTCTCCGGATCGACCACCCGCAGCGAGACGCCCGGCAGCGGGAACCCGACCGTGCCGGCGACCCGGTCGCCGTCATAGGGGTTCGAGGTGCTCATGTTGGTCTCGGTCATGCCGTAGCGCTCGAGGATCGGGTGGCCAGTCCTGTCCTGCCACTCGCGATGGGTCTCGGCGAGCAGGGGCGCCGAGCCGGAGACGAACAGGCGCATCCCCGCGGTCGCCTCGCGGGTCAGGCCCGGCTCCTTGAGCAGGCGGGTGTAGAAGGTCGGCACGCCCATCAGCGCCGTCGCCCGGCCCATCAGCGACAGGATCAGCGGCGGATCGAGCTTGGGCAGGAAGATCATCGCGGCGCCCGACATCAGCACCGTGTTGGTGGCGACGAACAGGCCGTGGGTGTGGAACACCGGCAGCGCGTGGATCAGCACGTCCTCCGGCGTGAAGCGCCAGTAATCGACGAGGGTCAGCGCGTTCGACGACAGGTTGTCGTGGGTCAGCATCGCGCCCTTGGAGCGCCCGGTGGTGCCCGAGGTGTAGAGGATCGCCGCCAGGTCGTCCGGGCTGCGTGGCACGTCGGCGAAGTCGCCGGTCTGGCCCGCGGCCTCGGCCGCCATGGTGCCCTCGCCCTTGGCGTCGAGGGTGCCGACCTGTTTGACGTTCGCCGCCTCGGCCACAGGCTTCAGGGCGTCCAGCTTCCCCGAATCGCAGACGAACAGGGCCGGCTCGGCGTCGCCGAGGAAGTAGGCGATCTCGGCCGGAGTGTAGCCGGTGTTGAGCGGCAGGAAGACCGCGCCGGCCCGCACGCAGCCGAGATAGAGCGCGATCACCGCCGGGCTCTTCTCGACCTGCACCGCCACCCGGTCGCCGGGCGCGACGCCGAGGCCGACCAAGGCCGCGGCGTAGCGGCCGGATTCGGCGATCAGGTCGGCGTAGCTCCAGCGCAGGCCCTCGGCGGTCTCCAGGAAGACCTTGGCCGAAGGATCGGCGGGGAGGCGGGAGCGGACGATGTCGAAGAAGTGGTTGGACATGGGAGAACTCTTCAGTCGTCGGCGAGATGAGCGGCCACGCCGTCGCGATCCGGGAAAGGAAAGGGCGCAGGCTTTTCCCTCCCCCCTCTGCGGGGGAGGGTGGCCCCTGCGTCAGCAGGGGACGGGAGAGGGGACGCCGCTTCCGGAAGGGTCGCGACCGCGGTAACGGACGCCCGCTGGATCAGCGTCGCGCTGCCCCTCTCTCGCCCCACTCCGTGGGGCACCCTCCCCCGCAGAGGGGGGAGGGAAAAAGCCCGCGTCCTCCCTTGTCCCCGGACAGCCCGGGGGGCGGAGAGAGGAGGATTGCTCACGCCTCCGCCAGCGCCACCGACCGCGCCGGCGGCAGGTTCTGGCGCAGTTCGCGGTTGACGGTGAGCGAGGCCGAGACGGTGCCGAGATTGGCGTAGGTCTCGTGGTTCTTCTCGATCGCCGCGAGGTCGTAGAGGTAGTTGACCATCAGCCCGTAGCCCTGCGCGAGGCCCTTCGGCGAGACGTCGCCCAAAAAGTTCAGGCGCTCCAGCCGGGCGCCGTTGCCGAGATGGAACCGCGCCACCGGGTCGACCGGCTTGCCGCGGGGGGTCTTGGCGCGCAGGAAGTAGTAGGCGGCGGCCGGCAGCAGGGCCTTCTTCACCGCGTCGGCCTTGGCCTTGTCGGTGTGCCAGTCGGGCTGGTCGAGGGCGCGCAGGGTTTCGACGTCGTCGCGGGTGATCCCCTGCGGCGCGTCGGCCCGGCGCTCGCGGTCGAGCCAGGTGCGGAAGGTCGGCACCGGCGAGAGCGTCACGAAGGTCTTCAGCGCCGGCATCTCGCGGCAGAGGTCCTCCACCACCTGCTTGATCAGGAAGTTGCCGAAGGTGATGCCGGCCAGCCCCTTCTGGCAGTTCGAGATCGAGTAGAAGATCGCGGTCGTCGCCTCGCGCGTGTCGGTCGGCCGGCGATCGTTGGCGAGGATCGGGGCGATCGCCGCGGCGATGCCGGTGGTGAGCGCCACCTCGACGAAGATCAGCGGCTCGTCGAGGAGCGCCGGATGGAAGAAGGCGAAGCAGCGCCGGTCCGGCGGCTCGATGCGGCGGCGCAGGTCGTCCCAGTCCGAGATCGCGTGGACCGCCTCGTAGCGGATGATCTTTTCCAGGATGTGGGCCGGCGTCGTCCAGTCGATCCGGCGCAGGACCAGGAAGCCGCGGTTGAACCACGACGCGAACAGGTGCTCGAAATCGGAATCCAGGCTCTCGACGGCTTCCGCCAGCGCCGGGTCCGGCTTGTCGGCCTTGCGGGCGGCGTCGCGCAGGGTGAACAGGTCCTCGCGCATCCGCACCAGCGCGATCGTGCCGTCGCGGGCGAGGTTGAGGCGGCGGATCAGCTCCTGCGAGCGCGGCTCGGCCGCCTCGTGCAGGCGCCCCAGGGCCGCCCGGGACGGCGCCTTGGCGTAGGCGGCGATGGCGCCCGCCACCGCCCCGTGGTCGGCCCCGAAATCGAGGGCGATGCGGCGCAGGAAGTCGTGCCGGTCGGCGCGCCCGAAACTGTCGTAGCGGTCGAGGATGATGCGGGCCAGCGCGACCCCCGAGGCCTCGCCGCGCCGGGAGATCAGGTCCTCGCAGAGCTTCACCACCTCGGCGACGCTCGCCTTGGCGGGGTCGTCGCGGCCGAAGGCGATCAGCCCGCGGCCCCGGTCCGAGATGCTCTGGAGGAGGTCGCCGAGGAACGAGATCGCCGCCATGGGGCCTTGCTCACCGTCGCGTTGCGCGGCTGCCCGGGATCCGCTGCCCGGATCCGTCGCGCCGCCCGTTGTCAGATAGGGCTCCGCTGCGGCAGCGGAGAGGAGGGAGGACCGCCGCCGGGTGTCGCGGGCGGGTCCCGGCGGCGGCTCTGCCATGGTGGCGCCTCTACTTGGTCGAGGGCAAGAGGAGATCCGGCAGCCACAGCGCGATGCCGGGGGCGACGCACAGGACCAGGATCGCCACCGCCATCAGGATCACGAAGGGCAGGGTGCCCCAGATGATCTCGGAGAGCGGGATGTCGGGCGCGATGTTCTTGATGACGAAGATGTTGAGGCCGACCGGCGGGTGGATCAGCCCCATCTCCATGGTGATCGTCATGACGACGCCGAACCAGACGAGGTCGAACCCCGCCTCCCGCAAAGGCGGCAGGATGATCGGCGCGGTCATCAGGATGATCGAGACCGGCGGCAGGAAGAAGCCGAGGCCCACCACCAGGAGCAGGATGGTCAGGAGCAGCAGCCACGGCGAGAGGTGCATCGCCACGATCGCGGCGGCGGCGGCCTGCGAGATGTGGAGGTAGCTCATCACGTAGGCGTAGAGCAGCGACATGCCGATGATCAGCATCAGCATGGTCGACTCGCGAAGGGTCGCGATCAGGATCGGGCTGACGTCCTTGGCCCGCCACACGCCGTAGATCGCGGCGATCAGCGCGAGCGCGAGGAGGCCGCCGAGGCCGGCCGTCTCGGAGGGCGTGGCGTAGCCGCCATAGAGCGCCACCATGACGCCGGTGAGCAGCACCACGAAGGGCAGCACCCGCGGCAGGGTCGAGAAGCGCTGCGCCATCGAGTAGCGGTCTTCCGCCAGGATCGGATGCTCCGGCCCGCCGGTGACGTAGGCCGCTCGCGCCATGGCGAATTCGCGCCGGAAGCGCCAGGCGGCGTAGGCCGCAAACAGCAGGACCAGCAGCAGGCCCGGGCCGATGCCGGCGAGAAAGAGCCGCCCGAGCGACTGCTCGGCCGCCACCGCGTAGAGGATCATGGTGATCGAGGGCGGCAGGAGGATGCCGAGGGTGCCGCCCGCCGCGATGATGCCGGCGGCGAATCCCCCGGAATAGCCGCGTCTCCGCATCTCCGGGATGCCGGCGGAGCCGATCGCCGAGCAGGTCGCCGGGCTCGACCCCGCCATGGCGGCGAACAGCGCGCAGGCGAAAACGTTGGCGATGCCCAGCCCCCCCGGGATCTTGTGCATCCAGGCATGCATCGCCGAGTAGAGGTCCTGGCCCGCCTTCGACCGGCCGATCGCCGCGCCCTTCAGGATGAAGAGCGGGATCGACAGGAGCGTGATCGAGGCCATCTCCTCGTAGACGTTCTGCGCCACCGTATCGAGGGAGGCGCCGGGCATGAAGGCCAGCATGAAGACGAGCGCCACCGCGCCGAGCGCGAAGGCGATCGGGATGCCGGCCAGCATCGCCCCGAGGGTGGCGCCCGCGTAGAGGGTGCCGATGATCGCGGTGCTCATCGGGAGGCCCCCTTCTTGTCCTGCGTCTTGTTGTCCTGCTTCTTGGCGCGCTCGAGATCGGCGCCCAGGCCCACCTTCGGGTCGGCGAAGCCGGCCGCATTCGGGCCCCGCGCCACGGCTTCGGCGATCTGGAGCAGGAACTGCAGCGCCAGCAGCGTCATGCCGAGAGCCATCAGCGAGTAGGGGATCCAGAGCGGCGGGCCCCAGGTCGATTGCGAGATCTGGCCGTCCTCCCAGGCCTCGTGCAGCAGGGTCCAGCTCTTCCAGGCGAAGAAGGCCACGAAGCCGAGGCTGACCACGTCGGCGAAGAGCAGGCGCAGGCGGTTCGCCCGCGGCGGCAGGAGGCCGGTCAGCGCCTCGATGGCGACGTGGCCGCGCTTGGCCTGGACGCCCGCCGCCGACAGGAAGGTGGCGCCGACGATGAGGAACACCGCCGTCTCGTCCTGCCACTCGGTCGGAATTTTCAGGAAGTAGCGGACGACGACGCTGTAGCTCAGCACCAGGCAGGCGGCGACGAGGGCGACGCCGCCGAGCAGCAGGATCGCCCGGTTCAAGCCCGCCATCGCGGCGTCGATCGCCGCGAGCGGGCCGGGGAGCCGGGGGCGGACGCCGGCGCGCTCCGGCTCCGCGGCGGCGGAGGCCGCGTCGAAGGCGTGGCTCACGCGACCGCCTCCGCGAGCTTCAGCATCTCGGCGCAGGACGACGACTTGGCGGCGTAGTCCTTCCAGGCCGAGTCGCGGGCGATGTCGCGCCAGCGGTTCAGCGTCGCCTCGTCGAGGGCCTCGACCTTGGCGCCGGCCTTGCCGAAGATCTGCTCGACCCGCGTGTCGTCTCCTTGAGCGCCCTCCTGCCCGAAGGATTCGAGCTCGGCGCCGACCGCCATGATCAGGTCGCGCTGGTCCTTGGGCAGGCCGTCGAAGATCGCCTTCGACATCATGATCGGCTCGAGCATGAACCAGTACGAGCGGCCGCGGGCCGAGGTGAGGGACTTCGACAGTTCCTCGAGCCGGAACGAGATCAGGCTGGTCGAGGAGGTGATGACCGCGTCGCAGGCGCCGGTCTGCATCGCCGCGTAGGATTCGTTCGAGGGCAGGCTCAAGGTCGCGGCGCCGGCCGCCTTCATCATCAGGTCCATCTCGCGCGAGCCGCCGCGGACCTTCATGCCCTTGGCGTCCTCCGGCCGCACCAGCGGGCGGTCGCGGCTCGCCACACCCCCCGCCTGCCAGACCCAGGAGACGAGCACGATGTTCTTCGAGAGCAGGATCTCGGTGAGCTTGCGGCCGACCGGCGCCGCCTTCCAGGCCATCGCCTGCGGGTAGGAGGTCACGAGCGCGGGCATCAGCCCGATATTGGTCTCCGGCACCTCGCCGCCGGCGTAAGGAAGCGGGTAGAGGCTCATGTCGAGCGCGCCTTTTCGCATCGCGCTGAACTGGGCGTTCGTCTTCATCAGCGACGAGCCCGGATAGACCTGGACGTCGAGCGCGCCCTTCGAGCGCTCCTTCACCGCAGCGGCGAACTTGCGGCACATCCGGTCGCGAAAATCGCCCTCGTCGATCGTGCCGCCGGGGAACTGGTGCGAGAGCTTCAGCGTCGTGGCTGCCTGCGCGGCGCGGCCGAGGCCGATCAGGGCGGGCGCGGCGAGACCGGCGGCCAGGACGGACCTGCGTGTCGCGAGGGGGCGGCGGGTGAAGGCCATGGCGTTTCCTCTGAGATGAGCGCGGCTCTCGTCCCGCGTCTCGCGGTGGTGACGCATGGGCAGGTTGTCGTCCCGCCGCTTCGCACATCCAGAAGATCCCGATCTTGTATATTTTGTCAACGCGGGTGCATATTCACCGATGGTGGAAGGCGGGATCGGCCATGAGTCATGCCCATGTGAGTCACGCCCAGCGGCTGCGGCAGACGATCGAGGACGAGATCGTGGACGGGATCCTGCGCCCCGGCGACCGGCTCGACGAGGTCCAGCTCGCCGCCCGGTTCGGGGTCTCCCGCACCCCGATCCGCGAGGCCCTGCTGCAGCTCGCCGTCACCGGCCTGATCGAGATCAAGCCGCGGCGCGGCGCGGTGGTGAGCACGCCGGAGCCGGCGCGGCTGATCGAGATGTTCGAGACCATGGCGGAGCTTGAGGCCGCCTGCGGGCGCCTCGCCGCGCGCCGGCTCACCGACGCGCATCAGCGCGACCTCGTCGCCGCCCTCGACGCCTGCCGGGCGGCAGCCGCCGCTGGCGACACCGAGGCCTATTACGCCGAGAACGCGGTGTTCCACGCCGTCATCTACCGGGCCTCGCGCAACGGCTTCCTGTGCGAGCAGGCCGTGACCTTGAGCCGGCGCCTGGCGCCGTTCCGGCGCATCCAGCTCCGGGCCCGCAACCGGCTGCGCCAGTCGCTCGCCGAGCACGAGGGCGCCGTGGAAGCGATCCTGGCCGGGGACGAGGTTTTGGCCGGCGAGCGCCTGCGCGCCCACGTGCTGGTGCAGGGCGACCGCTTCGCGGAGCTGATCCGCAGCCTGCCGGGGGGCAGTGCGGCGGCGTGATCCCGCTGGGTCAACCCGTTGACCGCACGGCATTTTATCGGAGTCGGAACGCTCCCTGCGACGCGACGTTGTGACTCCCGAGCGCCCACGCTTGTGGGCGACACGTCCTCCTGATCCGGTGTCGCGATGCCGCCCGAACCCCGCTCCGGTTCCGCCCCGTCCGGCGTGACCTCGACCCTGTGGACCGTCTTCCTCGGCCTCGCGCTCGTGCGCCTCGTCACGGCGAGGCGGCCGGACGGGGTCATGGATGCGGCGCCGGACCCGACCCGGCATCTCGGCGGCGGCGCCAAGTCGTATTCCGGACGTCCCGCCCAATGGGTCGCGGACACGGAAGGCGACCGCGGGCGCAAGGCCGACACGCCGACCGAGATCCCCGCCAAGGGCTGGAAGGACGTGCTCTATCGCGTCTACCTCGAGTTCCAGAAGGACCGGGTTTTGTCGGTGGCCGCCGGCGTCACCTTCTACACCCTGCTCGCCCTTTTCCCGGCGGTGGCGGCGCTCGTGTCCCTCTACGGGCTGTTCACCGATCCTAGCAGCATCAACGACCACCTCTCCCTGCTCCAGGGCGTGCTGCCGTCGGGTGCCCTCGACATCATCGGCGACCAGGTCAAGCGCATCACCGCCAAGGGCGGCACCACGCTCGGCATCACCTTCTTCACCAGCCTCGCGATCTCGCTGTGGAGCGCCAACGCCGGCATGAAGGCGATGTTCGACGCGCTCAACATCGTCTACGAGGAGCAGGAGAAGCGCAGCTTCATCCAGCTCAACCTGCGCTCGCTCACCTTCACCTTCGGCGCCCTGGTCTTCGTCGTCGTGGCGCTCGGCTGCATCGTGGTGCTGCCGGTGGCGCTGAATTTTCTGGGCAATTTCGGCATCCGGATCAGCCCGACGGCCTGGTACATCGCGCTCCTGCGCTGGCCGGCGCTCCTCGCGGTGCTGCTCTTCGCGCTTGCGCTCCTCTACCGCTACGGGCCGAGCCGCGACCTGCCGCGCTGGCGCTGGGTCACGCCGGGCAGCCTCACCGCAGGATCGGTGTGGCTCGTCGCCTCGATCGGCTTCTCCTGGTACGTCGCGCATTTCGGCAACTACAACCAGACCTACGGCTCGCTCGGCGCCGCGATCGGCTTCATGACCTGGATCTGGATCTCCTCGACGATCGTTCTGCTCGGCGGCGAGATCAACGCCGAATTGGAGCACCAGACCGCCCGGGACACCACCACCGGGCCGGAGCAGCCGATGGGCACGCGTCGCGCTCGGATGGCCGACACGGTCGGGGCCCCTGCCTGAAGCCTCGCCGCGGCGCCGCAGCCCCTCGCCGGATGCGGCGCCCGCCCCCATCTTGTGGCCTCGTCACCTGACATTCGCGACGAGGAGAGGCCCCGATGGCCGCGACCGAGACCGGCACCGCCGAGACCCGCACCGATGCGGAGTGGCGCCGGACCCTGACGCCCCAACAATACCGCGTGCTGCGCGAGCACGGCACCGAGCGCCCGGGCACCAGCCCGCTCAACCACGAGAAGCGCGCCGGCACCTTCACCTGCGCCGGCTGCGGCCAGCCGCTGTTCGATGCCGCCGCCAAGTTCGAGTCCGGCACCGGCTGGCCGAGCTTCTCCGCTCCCCTCGACGGCGCGGTCGAGACGCAGACCGACCGCTCGTTCTTCATGACCCGGACCGAGGTCCATTGCGCCCGCTGCCAGGGCCATCTCGGCCACGTCTTCGACGACGGCCCGGCTCCGACCGGCCTGCGCTACTGCATGAACGGGGTAGCGATGGGGTTCGAGCCGGAGGCGTAGGGGGGGCCGTCCGGCCCCCGTTCACGCCGCCCGACCGTGCAGCGAGGCCCGGAACAACTCCCGGAACTCCTCCGCCCCGACCGGCCGGCCGTTGGTCGCCGTGGAGTGATCCTCGACCGCGCGGGTGATCAGCGCCTCGCAATCCTCTTCCGTCACCCCCATGGCGGCGAGGTCGGTCGGCAGGCCGAGGTCGCGGTTCAGCGCCTCGATCGCGGCGGCGAGGTCGGCGCCCTCGGGCAGATTCATTGCTTTGCGCAGGGCGCCGTACTTCCCGGCGCAGGAAGGGGCGTTGAAGCGCAGCAGGTGGGGCAGGATCACGGCGTTGAGCGTGCCGTGATGCAGGCGCTTCGCCTTCAGGCCGCCGAGCGCGTGCGACATCGAGTGGACCGCGCCGAGGCCCTTCTGGAAGGTCATGCCGCCCTCAAGCGCCGCCATCATCATGTCCTCGCGGGCCTCGATGTCGCTGCCGTCGCGCACCGCGCGGAGGAGCGAGCGGGTGGCGCGGGACAGGCCGTCGAGGGCGATCGCCTCGGCCGGCGGGTTGTGGCGAGGGCTGAGATAGGTCTCGATGCAGTGGGTCAGGGCGTCCATGCCGGTGGCCGCCGTCAGGCCGGGTGGCAGGCCGAGCGTCAGCTCGGGGTCGCAGATCGCCACGTTCGGGATCAGGTGGGGCGAGATGAAGCCGAGCTTGCGCCCGTCGGCGAGCGTGATCAGCGCCGCGCGGCCGACCTCGCTGCCGGTGCCGGCGGTGGTCGGCACGGCGATCACCGGTGGCTGGTCGGCGCGGATGCGCGGGATGCCGCCGAGGATCGCCGCATAGGTGGCGAGCGGCTCGTCATGGGTGGCGAGCAGGGCCACGCCCTTGGCGAGGTCGAGGGGCGAGCCGCCGCCGACCGCGATCACCGAGTCGCACCCTTCCGCCTTGAAGCGGTCGCGGGCCTCGAGCGTCGCCTCCTCGGTCGGGTTCTCGGGCGTGCCGTCGAAGACCGGGGTGTCCGCGGCCAGGCCGGCAGCGTCGAGGACGCGGGCGATCAGGCCGGCCGCCACGACGCCACGATCGGTGACGATCAGGGGCTTCTTCGCGCCGAGAAGCGCCAGCTCCTCGCCGATCAGCCGGACGGCGCCGCGCTCGAACTGGATCCGGGTGAGATAGGTGATGAGGCTCATGGGGGCTGCCTGACGTGATCCGGAGCCCGGATTCCTGAGCGCGCGGGGGCGCGGCCTTGCGCCCGTCCTTGCCTCCCGCACGCCTCTTCCCGGGCGTGGCGACAGCCTTAGCACAGGGCGTCGGTCGGGCGCACAGGAGAGGCCATGCGGATTGCGTCAGGCGCCCATGAGCCCGGCGGCCGCCAGCAGCGCCTCCGTCCCGATCGTGGTCGCGTCGAGGAGCGGTACGCCGTCGAGGGCGGGGGGCAGGCGCCAGCCGGGCAGGTTGGTGCTCCAGACCAGCACCGCCTCGGTCCCGACGGCCACCTCCCGCGCGGCTCGCGCGAGGCGGGCCGGGGTCACAGCGGCGGCGAGGCGGTTCTCGGTGATGCCGAGGGTGGCGGCAGTGCCGATCGCGATGCCGGCCTCCCCGAAACGGGCACGAACCAGATCGGCCTCCTCCCTACCGCCCTGCACCACGAGGCCGAGACGGCGGTAGCCCGCGCGGACGATCGTCTCCCGGGTGGCGAGGGCCGTCGTCACCATCGGCAGGCCGGTGCGGCGGGTGATCGTCGCGCACAGGCGCTCGTCGGGCGAGAAGCCGAGGGCGGCGCCGCGGGTGGCGTTCCAGCACAGGGCCGCCACGCCGGCATCGGCCAGGAGATCGGCGGCGGCGAGGAAGACGGATTCGTCGTAAGCCTCGCCCTTCAGCATCGCCCCGTAGGGCACCCGGGCGTAGCAGGCGGCGGCGGGCCGGCCGGCGAGGCGGGCTTCGGTCGCCCGCTCGACCACGCGGTTGGAGGAGGGCAGGATCACCCCGAGGGCCAGGACCTCGCCGTCCATCGTGTCGGTCATCGGCGCGGTCCTTCGGTCAGGCGGGCCACCATCAGGGCCTGGGTGCGGGCGACATGGGCGTGCATCAGGGTCCGGGCGCGCTCCGGATCGCGCGCCCGCAGTGCCTCCAGGATCCCCCGATGCTCGGCGAGCGATTCCGCCACCCGGCCCTCCGCCGCGAGGGCGAAGTTGCGGGCCCGTTCCAGCCGGGCGAAGGCCCGGCCATGCGCCTCGGCGATCGCCGGGCTGCGGGCCGCCGTCACGATCAGCCGGTGGGCCTGGCGGTTGAGGCGGGTATAGGCGTCGCGGTCGTGATCCGCCGCCTCCAGGGCGGCCTGGAGCCGGTCGAGCCGGTCGAGCTCGGGCACGGTCATCCGCTCGGCGGCGAGGCCTGCGCAAAAGCTCTCCAGCGCCACTTCCAGCTCGAACAGCGGCACGAGGTCGTCAGGGTCGAGCCGCGCCACCAGGGCGGCCCGGTTGCGGCGCAACGTGACCAGGCCCTCCCCGGCGAGCAGCTTCAGGGCCTCGCGCACCGGCGTGCGGGAGACGCCGAGGCGGGCGACCAGATCGGGTTCGTTCAGCACCTCGCCGGGGGGGAGCAGGTTGAGCAGGATCAGCCGGCGCAGGGCGGCGGCGGCCTGCTCGGTGAGGGAGGGGGCGGGGCGGGAGGGCGTGTCGGGGGAGGCGGGACGTGACTCTGCCAAATGAGCCTCGATCATCGGTCCGTTCGAAGGGAACACATCGAAGGCGTTCGTACCTTTCGCCTCTACGAAGAGATGGTCTGTGAACAGAAGAGGCTCTGGATTTCTCCTCTCCCCGTCCGCGCAAGGCTGTCCGGGGAAACGAAATAGCGCGGGTTTCTCCCTCCCCTCTCTGCGGGGGAGGGTGCCCGGCGGAGCCGGGCGGGAGAGGGGCAGCGCGACGCTGATCCAGGAGGCGCCTTTCACAACGGTTCAGGCTTTTCCGGAAGCGTGGTTCCCCTCTCCCGGCTCACTTCGTTCGCCACCCTCCCCCGCAGAGGGGGGGAGGGGATACCCGCGCCACACCTATTCCCCGAACGGCCCTGCCCCGGCGGGAAGGAAGCTGCGCCTCACACCAGCCGCCGCGACAACCCCGTCACCCGCTCCATCACCGCGATCCCCCCGATCGTCGCGACGATCAGGATGCCCGAGAGCGCCGCAATGGTGACGTCGAGGCGGCCCTCCAGGTCCTGCCACATCCGGATCGGCAGCATGTCGGTGGCGGCGTCGCGCAGGAACAGCGAGACCGGGATGTTGTCGAACGAGGCCATGAAGGCGAGAAAGCCGCCCGAGAGGATGCCGGGCCGGATCAGCGGCAGGGTGATGCGCCGGAAGGTGTAGAGCCGCGAAGCCCCGAGGCTCGCCGAGCCTTCGAGCAGCGACGGCTGGAGCTGGGTCAGCGCCGCCACGGTGTTGCGCACCACGTAGGGCACGCAGACCACCGTGTGGCCGAGCACCAGCGTCGCCACCGAGACCGGCCAGCCCAGCAGCGAGAAGAACATCAGGCTCGACAGGCCGAAGGCCAGGGCCGGCAGGATCAGCGGCGAGAGGAAGAGGCTGTCGAGGAGGCGCGCCGAGAGGCGCGGCGAGCGCGCGACGGCCAAAGCCGCCAGCACCCCGAGCCCGACCGCCAGCACGGTGGCGAAGACCGCGACCGTCAGGCTGTTCTTGAGCGCGTAGTGCAGCTGCCAGGCCTCCATCAGCTCCCCGTACCAGCGGAAGGAATAACCCGGCGGCGGGAAGCGCAGGGACAGCCCGTCGGTGAACGAGACCACCAGCACGATCACGGTGGGAGCCAGCAGCAGCACCAGGGCGAGCGCCGCGAGGAGGTACAGGACCCCTTCGAAGCTGAGACGGTCGAGGGCGCCGGGAGGACGGGACATCGTCACCTCTCAGGTCTGCGCGTAGCCGCGGGCGAGGCGGCCGAGCGCGTTGAAGGCCAGCACCACGGCGAGCACCGCGACGAGGAAGATCACCGACATGGCCGCCGCGAAGGGCCAGTTCTGCAGCGCGATGGCCTGCTGGTAGATGTAGCCGGGCATGAACAGCATCTGCCCGCCGCCGATCAGCGACTGGGTGATGAAGCCCGAGATCGCCGCCGCGAAGGTGAGCACGGCCCCGGCGATCAGGCCCGGCAGGCAGAGCGGCAGGGTCACGCGGAAGAACGTGCGCCAGCGCCCGGCCCCGAGCGCCTCGGAGGCGTCCCACAGGCTCGGATCGATGCGCGCGAGCGCCGTCATCAGCGGCAGCACCATCAGGGGCATCTGCACCTGGGCCAGAGCCGCGACGAGGCCGCCCTCCGCGTAGAGCATCCGCAACGGCGTCTCGATCAGCCCCAGGGAGGAGAGGACGGAATTGACCACCCCCTGGCGCCCGAGGATCACGATCCACGCGAAGGTGCGGATGACCACGCTGGTGAGGAGCGGCGTCAGCACCGCCAGGATGATCACGCCCCGCACCCAGCCCCCGGCCCGGGTGGCGACCAGCGCCAGCGGCAGGCCGAGGACGAGGCAGGCCATCGTGACCTTCAGCCCGAGCCAGAGCGTGCCGAGGAGCACGCCGAGGCTGAAGCCGTCGCTCAAGAAAGCTGCGTATTGCGACAGGCCGAGATGCCCGTCCGGCCCCTGGAGCGACAGAGCGAGGAGCGCCACCAGGGGCGCGGCGAAGAACGCCGCGAAGAACAGGGCGAGGGGGCTCGCCAGCCGCAAGGGGTAGGTGGTGACGTCCGGCAGGGCCACGGCAAAATCCTCAGACTCGATCCTTTAGAGCTTGATCTCGCGGTTGAACCGCTCGATCCAGGCGGGGCGCTGCGCGTTGATCGTCTTCCAGTCCTGGAACACGAACTTCTTCTTCAGGTCGTCCGTATCCTTCGCCAGGACCCGGGCGATCTCGCCGGTCATCTTCACCTTGGTGTTGGTGGGGACCACCAGGTAGGGCGCCTGCATCAGCCGGGTCTGGACAGGCTCGGAGATCGCCGCCTCGATCAGCTTGAAGGCGAGTTCGCGGTTCGGCGAGTTCTTGACGATCTGGATCAGCGTCTTGAACGCGATCGCGCCCTCCTTCGGTGCCACGAACTCCACCGGCACGCCCTTGGCCTTCAGGATCTGGATCGCGTTGAAGTTGCCGGGCGAGATGTCGACCTGGCCCTGCTGAAAGAGGGTGGCGAGCGCCCCGGGATTAGCCGCCACCGCCGAGAGGTTGGGCTTCAGTTTTTCCATCGCCTTGAAGGCGGGGTCGATGTTCGATTCCGAGCCGCCATGCATCTTGGCGATTTCGACCATGAAGCCGGTGCCGAGCGTCGAGTTCATGTTGGTGATGCCGACCCGGCCCTTGTATTCGGGCCGCCACAGGTCGGCCCAGGAGGTCGGCGGCGTCTTCACCGTGTCGGGATTGTAGGTCAGGCCGACGACCTGGAAGAAGGCGGCCGGGCCGTGCGGGTCCTGCGCGTCCGGGATCAGCTCCTTGAAGGCGGCGCTGCGCTCGACCGGGTAGGGCTCGACGAGATCCTGGGCCAAAGCCGTCAGGGCCGGGCCGGGATCGTGCAGCATCACGTCGATCGGCGGGTTGGCCTTGGCGGCCGAGACCTTGGCGATCTGGTCGACCGACAGCATCGGGTCGAGGACGATCGGGGCGTTGTTGGTCTCCTTGCGGAAGGCCGGGACCAGCACGGCCTTGTGCGCCTCCTCCCAGCTGCCGGTGAAGGTGGCGAAGACCAGCGGCCGCGCCTGCGCGAAGGACAGGCCGGGGAACAGCTCCATCGCGCCGAGCGACAGGGCGGTGGTCAGGAGGGTGCGGCGGTCGAGCATCGAAAAAGCTCCTTGGACAGTCAGGCGGCGGCCGGGAAGGCGGAGGCGAGGCCGGGGGCGACGGCGATGCGCACCGGCGTGCCGGGCGGGCGTAAAAGCCCACCGCCGAGGCGCGGCTCGGCGATCTTGAGCGGGCGGCCGGCGCCGACCCGGACCTCGTGGACGACGGTGGGACCGAGCGGCAACGCCATCTCGACCACGCCCGCGATCCCGTCCTGCCCGTCGGTGAGGCGCAGGTGCTCGGGCCGCAGGCACAGGGTGACGCGCGATCCCGGCGCGATCGGCCGGGCGAGGGGACGGGCCAGGACCTCGCCGCCGGCATCCAGCGCGATCCGCGGCCCGGCCCCGTCCTGCCCGAGCAGCACGCCGGGCACCGCGTTGGCCGAGCCGACGAAGGTATTGACGAACAGGCTCTCGGGCGCGTCGTAGACCGTGGTCGGCGCAGCGAACTGCTCGAGCCGCCCGTTCGAGAGCACCGCCACCCGGTCGGAGAGCGACAGGGCCTCCTCCTGGTCGTGGGTGACCAGCAGCGTGGTGACCCCGGCGACGCGCTGGAGCCGCTTCACCTCGATCTGCATGTCGAGGCGCAGGTTCTTGTCCAAAGCCGCGAAGGGCTCGTCGAGGAGCAGGACCGCCGGACGGATGGCGAGCGCGCGAGCGAGCGCCACCCGCTGCTGCTGGCCGCCGGAGAGCTGGCGCGGGTAGCGGGTGCCTGCATGCCCGAGCTGCACGAGGTCGAGGAGACGCTTGGCTTCCGAAGCCTGTTCGGCCCGGGGGGCGCCGCGGGCCGCGAGGCCGTAGGCGACGTTCTCGGCCACCGTCAGGTGCGGGAAGAGGGCGTAGTTCTGGAACACGATGCCGACGGCCCGCCGGCTCGGCGGCAGCGCGTCGATGACCTGGTCGCCGACGATCACCCGCCCCTCGGTCTGGCGCAGGAAGCCGGCGACGATGCGCAGCAACGTGGTCTTGCCGCAGCCCGAGGGCCCCAGCAGCGAGACCAGTTCGCCGCCCCGGATGTCGAGGTTGATATTGTCCACCGCGACGGCGCCGCCGTAGCGGTGGGTGATGCCGTCGAGCACGACGGACCGGCCCTCCGCCTGGGCGCGCTCACGCGATCCGGATAGTGTCACGGTGGTGGTTCCTGCGGCATCGATCTTGCTGCCGAGTCGATCGCAAATCGTATGCCATTTCCGGGAAAGCCTATGTCAGTCCACCACTTGACCGTCGGAGGCGTTGCGTGAGCACGGAGCTGTGGCGCCTGTCGGCGCTCGAACTCGGCCGGCTCTTCGCCTCGGGGCAGGTCTCGCCGGTCGAGGCCCTGGAGGCGGCGCAAGCCCGCGCCGCCGCCTGGGAGCCGCATCTCAACGCCATCGCGCGGGAGAATCCGGGCGCGCGGGCGGAGGCCGAGGCGAGCGCCGCCCGCTGGCGCGCCGGGACGCCGCTCTCGGCCCTCGACGGCGTGCCGATGACCGTGAAGGAATTTTTGGTCACCGAGGGCCTGCCCTCGACCTATGCCGAGCCGGGGGAGGCGGCGGCCTCGCCCCACGACGAGCTGCCCGTCGCGCGGGCCCGCCGCGCCGGCCTGGTGACGCTCGCCAAGACGACGATGCCGGAATTCGCCGTGCAAGGTTATACGGCATCTGCCCGTTTCGGCGTCACCCGCAACCCGTGGAACTTACGCCTCACCCCCGGCGGCTCGACCGGCGGGGGTGCCGCGGCGACGGCGGCCGGCTACGCGCCGGTCGCGCTCGGCACCGACGGCGGCGGCTCCCTGCGCCGGCCCGCCGCCCATACGGGCCTCGTCGGGCTGAAGAGCAGCCTCGGCCGGGTGCCGCGGCTCGGCGGCCTGCCCTCGCCGCTGCTCGATTTCGAGGTGGCGGGCGCGCTCACCCGGACCGTCGCCGACAGCCGCGCGATGCTCAGCCTGCTGCAGGGCGCCGATCCGCGGGTGCTGTGGTCGACCTTCGCTCCGTTGCCGCGCCCCGAGCGCCCCTTGCGCGCCCGCTACGTCGAGCGCATCGGCGACGCGCCCCTCGACCCGGTCATCGCCGCCTCCTGCCGGCGGGCGCTCGACGACCTCGCGGCTCTGGGCGTCGCGGTCGAGGAGGGGCCGCTGCCGTTCGAGATCGCCGGGCTGAACGCGCTCTGGCCGGAGATCGGCAAGATCGGCCTCGCCCGCCTGTTCGAGGCCGATCCGGCCCTCGCCGCGCGGGCGAGCGCGCCGTACCGGGCGCTTGCCCAGGAGGGAGCGCGTGCTCCCGCGACGCTGCTCGCCGCCATCATCGAGAAGGTGCAGGCCCTGCGCAACGCCGCGAACGCGGCCTTCGCGGATCTCGACCTCATCGTCACGCCCTCGGCCGCGGCGATGCCCTGGGCGGCGGATGCGGTCTATCCCGAGGTGATCGACGGGCAGCCGGTCGGCCCCCGCGGCCACGCGGTCTATTCGGGCTGGGTCAACGCCGCGGCCCTGCCGGCTCTGAACCTGCCGGTCGATCCGGCGCCGGACGGGATGCCGATCGGCCTCCACCTCGTGGCGGGGTTCGGCCGCGACGACCTGCTCCTCGACCTCGCCGAGGCGCTGGAGCGCCGTCGCCCCTTCGCGGATCGCTGGCCCGCCCTGCCCGGGGAGGCGTCCCGATGACGAGCGGCGGCATCTCGGTCCACGCCGTCGACGTGGCGGAGGGCCGCCCGGCGCTGGGCCTCCGGGTCACCCTCGCGGCGATCGAGGAATCCGGCCCGCGCCCGGTCGCCGAGGGGGTGATCGGCCCGGACGGCACCTTCGACCACCCGGTGGTGCGCGGCACCGGGATCGGGCCCGGCATCTACGAGGCGGTGTTCCACCTCGGCGCGTATTTCACGGCGCGAGGGCAGCCGGGGCCGCACTTCCTCGACCAGGTGCCGTTCCGCTTCACCCTCGCGGATGCGGCGGAGCACTACCACCTGCCGCTGAAGTTCACGCGCTTCGGCTATGCCGTGTTCCGGGGGGTGTGACGGAGCCGTGGGCGGGGCCGGCAACCGTCCTCACAGGCTCACCCCTTTCCCGGATCTCCTTCCACTTCGTTTCAGTCGTCCGGGAAAGGGGAGTGTTCCATACGATCTCCGCTTGATCTCTTCCGAAGCAAGTAGAGCGCGGGATCCCCTCTCCCGTTTGGGAGAGGGGTAGGGGTGAGGGTGACACGCGTCCGTGTGAAACTCGACCGTTGAGCTGCCAGCACCACGCTCAGCGCTTCACACGGAAGCGTGTCACCCTCACCCCCGGCCCCTCTCCCACACGGGAGAGGGGAGACGCGCTCAATCCTTATCTGACCAGATCAAGCGGAAATCGTATCACGCGCGCCAGCGCGGCACGGGTCCGCCGCGCATCGCTCCGCCCTGCTGCCCGCCCCGGCTGCCGAGCATCGGCGCGAGTTCGCCGAACGGCACCGGCCGGGCGAGCCAGAATCCCTGCGCCCCCGTGCAGCCCGCCGCCCGCAGGCCGGCGAGCTGGGCCTCGGTCTCGACACCCTTGGCGACGACCTCACGGCCGAGCGCCCGACCGAGACCGACGACCGCGCGCAAAAGCCCGGCACTCTCGCGCAAGGACGCCGAGGCCGAGAGCGCCCGGTCGAGCTTGATCCGCCCGAAGGGCAGGCGCTGCAGGGCACCGAGGGAGGAGGCGCCGGCGCCGAAATCGTCGAAGGCGAGGCCGACGCCGAGGGCGGCGAGTTCCGCCAGCCGGCCGCTCTCCTCCGCGACCGCGCTCTCGGCGATGTCGAGCTCCAGGCGCGCGGGCGCTTCCCCGGCCGCCGCCAGGGCGGCCCGCACCGTGGCGGCGAGGCCGGGCTGGCGCAGCTGCGCGCCCGCGACGTTCACCACCACCCGCATCCCCGGCGGAAGCCCGCGCGCGTCGCGCAGGGCCCCGCGCAACACCCATTCACCGAGGGGCACGGCGAGGCCGGACTCCTCGGCCAGCGCCAGGAACGCGGCGGGGCCGAGGAGGCCGCGGGCCGGATGATGCCAGCGCAGCAGCGCCTCCACCGCCGCGACCCGGCCCGCCGCGAGATCGAAGACCGGCTGGTAATGCAGGGCGAACTCGCCGCGCTGGAGCGCCAGGCGCAGGTCGCATCCGAGGCGGTGGCGCTCCTCCGCCGCCCGGTCCATGGCGGCGGCGAAGAGGCGGTGGGTGTTGCGCCCCTCCGATTTCGCCCGGTAGAGCGCGACGTCGGCCCGCTTGAGCAGGGTGTCGCTGTCGAGCCCGTGCTCGGGCGCGAAGGCGATGCCGATGCTGACCCCGACCGTCGCCTCCCGCCCACCGAGATCCACCGGCGCGCGCAAGGCCGCGACCAGCCGCTCGGCCGTCGCGGCGGCGCTGGCCGCGCAAGGCTCGCCGCCGAGCAGGACCGCGAACTCGTCGCCGCCTAGGCGCGCCGGCAGGTCCTCCTGCCGCAGGGCGTCGCGGATCCGACCCGCGACCTCGCGCAGCAGGGCGTCGCCGGCCGAGTGGCCGAGGGTGTCGTTGACCGCCTTGAACGCGTCGAGGTCGAGGCAGAGCACGCCGCAGGTCCCGCCGTGGCGCCGTAAGCCGGCGAGGCGCCGGTCGAGGCTGTCGCGGAACAGGGCCCGGTTCGGCAGCCCGGTCAGGCCGTCGTGCCGGGCCATGTGGGCGACCTGCGCGTCCGCCGCCTTGCGGGCGGTGACGTCGGTATAGGTGCGCACCGCCCCGCCGGTGGGGAGCGGCACCGTGCGGATCTCCAGGACGGTGCCGTTCGGCCGCTCGCGCTCATAGGTATGGGGGTGCAGCAAGATCGGCGCGTGCGCGACCTGCTCGCGCAATGCGGTGTCGCACCGCGAAAAATCGTCCTGCCCGAGCTGGTGACGCCGCACCGCGTCGAAGCTCGGCCCCGAGCGCATCAGCTCCCGCGGCAGGTCGAGGAGCGCGATGGCGCGCTCGTTGCAGACCCGCACGATGCCGGCCTCGTCGACCATCATCAGGCCCTGGTCCATGTGCTCCAGGGTGGCGTCGAGGAGGGTGGTGCTGGCGCGCAGCTCGGCCTCGGCGCGGTCGACCTCGGTCACGTCCTGCACGCTGCCGAACAGGGCCGCGGCCGCGCCCGCCTCGTCCAGCTCGCAGATGCCGCGCGAGACGACGGTCCGGACCTCGCCGTCCGCCCGCACGATCCGGGCCTTGAAGGAGAAGCCGTGCCGCCGCTCCTGCGCCTCGGCGACGAGGGCCACGATCCGCTCGCGATCCTCCGGGTGGTAGTAATCGAGCGCTTCCGCGATGGTGGTCACCGGATCGCCCGGCGCCCGCCCGTGCATGCGGCAGACCTCGTCCGACCAGGCGACGGCGCCGGAGGCGAGATCGACGCGCCAGTGGCCGATCCGGGCCATCTGCTCGGCGAGCGTCAGGTTGCGGTTGGCGAAGGCCAGGGCCTCCTCGCTCGCCCGCCGGCGCAGGGCCTCGGCCTCGCTGGCGATGCGGGCCTCGTAGTGCCGCAACTGCGACACCACCACCGCCGCGAGGTCGGCGAGTTGCGCGCTCTCGTCCTCCGAGAGCCGGCGCGGGACGGTGTCGCCGAGGCACAGGGTGCCGAGCGCCAGGCCGGGCTGCAGCGCCAGGGGCACGCCGGCGTAGAACCGCACGCCCGCCGTGCCGGTCACGAGCGCCGAGTCGCGAAAGCGCGGGTCCCGGCCCGCATCCTCGACGACGAGGGGGGTGTCGCCCAGGATGACGCGGTCGCAGAAGGCCGCATCCCGGGCGGTGGGGCCGAAGACGATGCCGGCAGAGGCCTTGCACCACAGCCGGTCGGCATCGACCAGCGAGATCCACGCGTAGGGCACCCGGAACAGCGCGCGGGCGAGCCGGCAGACCGCGTCGAACTGGGCCTCGGGGGGCGTGTCGAGGATGCCGAGCGCGTGCAGGGCGGAGAGGCGTTCGGCCTCCCGGTCGGGACGAGGGTGCACCACGACGCTCCTTGCCGGCGGGTCGGCGCTGGAACGCCAGGCGGGACTCGACACAACGTCAGAAACGTTAAGCGGCCGTTAAACCGCGCCCGCCGCGCTCTATCGCTGTGGACGAGACGGCCTAGGTCGGGCGATGTACGTCACGGCGGGGTGCGGCTTGATGCCGGCATCCTCCGCCGCGCGGCGATGAACTGCCCTTGAACGAACGAGTATTGTCGTCTGGATCCGGCGCGGCGCTCGTCGATCTTTGATCGCCGCGCCCGGTCTCCGGCCGTCGCGGGTGCGACGACCGGATCGTCGCTTCACGCGGTCAGCGCCCGGCTGATCACGATGCGCTGGACGTCGCTGGTGCCCTCGTAGATCTGGCACACCCGCACATCGCGATAGATCTGCTCGACCGGGTAGTCCGCGAGGTAGCCGTAGCCGCCGTGGATCTGGATCGCGTCGGAGCAGACCGCCTCCGCCATCTCGGAGGCGAAGAGCTTGGCCATCGCCGCCTCCTTCAGGCAGGGCTGCCCGGCATCGCGCAGCCGCGCGGCGTTCAGCACCAGGAGGCGCGCCGCCTCGATCTTCGTCGCCATGTCGGCGAGGCGGAAGGCGACCGCCTGGTGGCCCGACAGCTTCTGGCCGAAGGTCTCGCGCTCGCCCGCATAGGCGAGCGCCGCCTCGAAGGCCGCGCGGGCCATGCCGACGGCCTGGGCGGCGATGCCGATCCGCCCGCCCTCGAGGTTCGAGAGGGCGATCTTCAGGCCCTCGCCCTCCTGGCCGAGCATCAGGTCGGGGGTGAGCTCCATCTCCTCGAACACGATCTGGGCGGTGTCCGAGCAGCGCTGCCCGAGCTTGTGCTCGATCCGCGCGACCTTGTAGCCCGGGGTCTTCGTCGGCACGATGAAGGCCGAGATGCCGCGCTTGCCCGCCGCCGGATCGGTCACCGCGAACACGATGGCGAGGTCGGCATTCGCCCCCGAGGTGATGAATTGCTTGGTGCCCGAGAGCACCCAGGCATTGCCCTTGCGCCGCGCCCGGGTCTTGAGGGCGGCGGCGTCCGAGCCGGCGCCGGGCTCGGTCAGGCAGAAGGCGCCGAGCTGCTCGCCGCGGGCGAGCGGTCCCAGGAACCGCTGCTTCTGCTCGTCGCTGCCGAACTTCAGGATCGGCATGCAGCCGACCGAGTTGTGCACGCTCATCACCGTCGAGACCGCGCCGTCGCCGGCCGCCACTTCCTCGATGGCGAGCGCGTAGGCGACGTGGTCGGCGGCCGCGCCCCCGTGCTCCTCGGGCACCAGCATGCCCATGAAGCCCAGCGCGCCCATCTCGGCGATCGCCTCGCGGGGGAAGCGCGCCTCGCGGTCCCACTCGGCCGAGAACGGCTTCAAGCGCTCCCGCGCGAAACTGCGGGCGGTGTCGCGGATCAGGATCTGGTCGTCGCTCAGCATCACGCGAGCCCCCTCACTTCGGCTGCATGCGGAGCGCCCCGTCGAGGCGGATCACCTCGCCGTTGAGCATCGGGTTGTCGATGATCGCGAGCGCCAGCCGCGCGTATTCCTCCGGCCGGCCGAGGCGTGAGGGGAAGGGCACCGCGGCGCCGAGCGAATCCTGCACCTCCTGCGGCAGGCCGCGCAGCATCGGCGTCTCGAAGATGCCGGGCGCGATGGCGCAGACCCGGATCCCGGCGGGGGCGAATTCCCGCGCCGCCGGCAGGGTGAGGCCGACGATCCCGGCCTTCGAGGAGGCGTAGGCCGCCTGGCCCACCTGGCCCTCGTAGGCCGCGATCGAGGCGGTGGAGATGATGACGCCGCGCTCGCCCCCCTCCAGCGGATCGAGGGCGAGCGCGCCCGCCGCCACGAGGCGCATCAGGTTGAAGCTGCCGATCAGGTTGACCTGGATCACCTTGGCGTAGGCCGCGAGATCGATCGGGCCGTTGCGGCCGACGATCTTGCCCGCCGTCGCGACGCCGGCGCAATTGAGCAGGATGCGGGCCGGCCCGTGCGCCTCCGCCGCCTGGGCGACCGCCGCCTCGGCGCTCGCGGCGTCCGCGACGTCGCAGGCCAGGGCGATTCCGCCGATCTCACGGGCGACCTCGGCCGCGGCCCCCTCGTTGAGATCGAGGAGCGCGACCTTCGCACCCGCCGCCGCCAGCGCCCGGCCGGTCGCCGCGCCCAGGCCCGATCCGCCGCCCGTGACGATCGCCGCTACGCCGTTGACCTTCATGCCGCGTCCTCCCGTATCATGGCCCCACTCGTCCGGTGGGTGAGCCCGCCGCGTGCACCATGCGCCCGTGGCGAAGGGCGAACCGGTCTGCTACGCGGCAGGGCATGGGTCCCATCGCTATGGATCAGACCGGACATCGTCAAGGCGCGCCGGGTCAGGCAACGACAAGCGCCGGACGAGCGCTATCGGGGGAGGGCAGCACATGAACCCGTCGCATCAGGGCGGGCCGCTCGCGGGCCTGCGCATCGTCGAGTTCGCCGGGATCGGGCCCGGCCCCTTCGCCGCCATGCTGCTCGCCGACATGGGCGCCGAGCTGGTGCGACTCGACCGGCCGGGCGGCAGCGATCCCTACTCGAAGACCATCGTCTCCCGCGGGCGCCCGTCCGTGACGGTGGACCTGAAGGACGAGGAGGACCGCGCCGGCACCCTCGCGCTCCTGGATCGCGCCGACGCCCTGATCGAGGGATTCCGCCCGGGCGTGATGGAACGGCTCGGCCTCGGGCCCGATGTGGTGCTCGCCCGCAACCCGCGCCTCGTCTACGGCCGCATGACCGGCTGGGGCCAGGACGGCCCGCTGGCGCACGCCGCGGGGCACGACATCACCTATATGGCGGTCACCGGCGCCCTCGCGGCGATCGGGCCGGCGGAGCACCCGGTGCCGCCGCTCAACCTGGTCGGGGATTACGGCGGCGGCTCGCTCTACCTCGTCGCGGGACTCCTTGCCGCACTGCTCTCGGCCGGCCGCACGGGCCGAGGCCAGGTCGTCGACGCGGCGATCTGCGACGGCGCCGCCTCCCTGATGGCGATGTTTTCGGAATTGACCGCGCAGGGTCGCTGGAGCGACCGCCGCGCGGCGAACCTGCTCGATGGCGGCGCACCCTGGTACCGCACCTATGCGTGCCGCGACGGACGGCACATCGCGATCGGCCCCCTCGAACCGCAATTCTACGCCCTCTTCCGCCGCCTGACCGGCCTCGAGTCCGACCCGGATTTCGACCGGCGCGACGATCCGGAGACGTGGCCGATCCTGCGGCGCAAGCTCGAAGCTCTGTTCGCCGAGCGGACGCGGGACGAGTGGTGCCGGCTCCTCGAGGGAACGGATGCCTGCGTAGCGCCGGTCCTCAGCCTGAGCGAAGCTGCCGGCCACCCGCACCTCGCGGCGCGAGAAACGTTCGTCACGATCGCCGGTACGGTCCAGCCCGCGCCGGCGCCCCGGTTCTCCGGCACACCTTCGGCAATCCGGACACCGCCGGGACCGCTGACGCTGGCCGAGGCGATCGCCCGCTGGAGCGGGGAGGGGAGTTTTCGAAGCTGAGCCGGAGAAATGAGTGTTGACGGCTCCGGGAACGGGGCCTATACGACCACCCATCGGCGCCGGCCGCTCCCGCGGACCGGCCGCTGAACCATCTTCGAGACAGTCTGGGCCGGCAAGCCTGACCTTGGTCAGGTGCTGGTCCT
>NZ_FPCB01000027.1:0-117153 GCF_900116815.1 Methylobacterium sp. 174MFSha1.1
GCGACCTTCGAGAAGACGGTCTCGAACATGCAGGAGGTGGCGGCCCGCGGCGGCAAGATCGTGCTGATCGGCGACGCGCGCGGCGCCGACGCGGCCGGCCTCGACACGCTCGCCACCCTGATGATGCCGGACCTCGACCCGGTCGTGGCGCCGATCGTCTACGCGGTGCCGGTGCAGCTGCTCGCCTACCACACCGCCGTGGTGCTCGGGAAAGACGTCGACCAGCCGAGGAACCTCGCGAAGTCCGTCACCGTGGAATGAGCCCGGCCTGCCGCGGCGGCTCGCTTCGGCGTGCCGACGCCTATCCGCGCGGCAGCGGCAGCGCCGCTGCCTCCTTCAGCGTGTCGAGCACCACCGAGGAATGGACGTGCGCCACGCTCTCGTGCGGCAGCAGCACGTCGTTGACGAGCCCGGACAGCGCCTTCAGGTCGGGCACGATCACCTTCAGCAAGTAGTCGCTGTCGCCGGTCATCACGTGGGCCTCCAGCACGCAGTCGAGGCCGCGGACCAGTTCGGCGAAGCGGCGGGCATTGTCGCGGTTGTGGGTGGCGAGCGCGACCTTGGTGAACACCGTGACGCGCAGGCCGAGCGGCTCCGGCGCCAGCTCCGCCCGGTAGCCCCGCACCACGCCGCGCTCCTCCAGCCGCAGGCGCCGGCGCGAGCACTGGCTCGGCGACAGGTGCACCCGCTCCGCCAGTTCCTGGTTGCCGAGCCGGCCATCCTCCTGCAAAGCCGCGAGGATTTTCAGGTCGAACCCGTCGAGGGTGAGAGGATCGGTCATCGAGGGCTCTGTCCATGCACGATCCGTGCATCGAGCCCGGGCCGGCGCCCGGATTTCGCACGCCCCGCGCGGTCCGTCCATGCTGTGATGCACACCATCAGCACGGAGGACAGAGATGGGCCCCTATCCGCACGACGCTCCCGCCGCCGAGGTCACCGCCCTGAACCCGATGGGCACCGACGGCTTCGAGTTCGTGGAATACGCCCATCCCGAGCCTCAGGCCCTGCACGACCTGTTTCGCGCCATGGGGTTCTCGGCGGTGGCGCGCCACCGCACCAAGGCGATCACGGTGTATCGCCAGGGCGACGTGAACTACCTCGTCAACGAGGAGCCCGGCAGCCACGGCCACCGCTTCGTCGCCGCCCACGGCCCCTGCGCCCCGTCGATGGCGTTCCGCGTCGTCGACGCGAAGGCGGCGTTCGACCGGGCGGTGTCGCTCGGCGCCGAGCCGGCCGACCCGGCGGACGGGGCAAAGACCCTCGACGTGCCGGCGATCAAGGGCATCGGCGGCTCGCTGCTCTACTTCGTGGAGACCTACGGCGCCAAGGGCTCGCCCTACGAGGCCGAGTTCGAATGGCTCGGCGAGCGCGACCCGCGGCCGGAGGGCCTGGGCCTGTTCTACCTCGACCACCTGACCCACAACGTGCATCGCGGCCGCATGGGCGTCTGGGCCGGGTTCTACGAGAAGATCTTCAACTTCCGGCAGATCCGCTACTTCGACATCGAGGGCAAGCAGACCGGCCTGTTCTCGAAGGCGCTGACCTCGCCCGACGGCAAGATCCGCATCCCGATCAACGAATCGGCCGACGCGAAGAGCCAGATCGAGGAATACCTGCACGCCTATAACGGCGAGGGCATCCAGCACATCGCCTGCGGCTGCCGCGACATCTACGCGACGATCGAGGCCCTGCGGGCCGGCGGCGTCGCCTTCATGCCCGCGCCGCCCTCGATCTACTACCGCCGCGTCGAGCATCGTCTGCCCGGCCACGGCGAGCCGCTGGAGCGGATGGAGCGCAACGGCATCCTGATCGACGGCGAGGGCGTGGTCGAGGGCGGGATGACCAAGATCCTGCTGCAGCTGTTCTCCGCCAACGCGATCGGGCCGATCTTCTTCGAGTTCATCCAGCGAAAAGGGGATGACGGCTTCGGCGAGGGCAACTTCAAGGCCTTGTTCGAATCGATCGAGGAGGACCAGATCCGCCGCGGCGTGCTGACGGCGGGCGACAGTCGCGACGCGGCGGCGTGATGCTCTCCGCCTGCCCTGAAGCGGTTTCAGCCGATAGAGGAAGCCTGATGGCGGGTGCCGGGCCGCATCGGGAATTCGCCTCCCTCGCGTTTTCGTAAGCCACCCCGCCCTTTCCCGGACGACTGAAGCGATAGCGGAAGGAGATCCGGGATCCAGCACAGAAAGTGCCGCGAAGCGGCTCTATATGCTGCACCGTCGCAGACATAGAGACGCTTCGCGACTTTTCATGCTGGATCCCGGATCTCCTTCCACTTCGTTACAGTCGTCCGGGAAAGGGGCGGGGGGCAAAACATGGAGGCCGGTTTGAGCCTGGCCGCCACGAGGCACGAGCGGGCGGTGTGCTTCCTGCCCACCATCGGGCTAGCTTAGCCCACGGCGTGGGTATGACGGCAAGCAACTTGTGGTCTCTCCCTCGGGGGACAAGGACATCCATGGCGTCTTCGATTTAGAATAATACTGAAATTCGGTCGTCCGACAGCACCGCCACCCCTCCCGACCCACCCTGTCTTTTCTCCGCCAAAACTCTCTCCGCCGGAGCGGCCCTTTGGCACGCGCCGTGACCTTGTCGCGCCCACACTTTCCCGCGTATCAGAACCCCGCGCGCCGGCCCGGCCGCGCCCCACCTCCGCCGGCGAGACCCGTCCCACCGACATGCTCAAGGCCTTCCTCGCCTATTACCGGCCGTACCGGACCCTGTTCCTCGTCGATTTCGGCTGCGCCATCCTGTCCGGCCTGCTCGAGCTCGGCTTCCCGATGGCGGTGAAGGCCTTCGTCGACGTGCTGCTGCCGCAGCAGGACTGGAGCCTGATCCTGCTCGCGGCCGTCGGGCTCGCGGCGCTCTACGTCGCCAATGCAGGATTGATGGTGGTGGTGACCTACTGGGGTCACGTGCTCGGCATCAACATCGAGACCACGATGCGGGCCCGCGCCTTCGACCACCTGCAGACGCTGTCCTTCCGCTTCTTCGACAACCAGAAGACCGGCCACCTCGTCGCCCGCGTCACGAAGGACCTGGAGGAGATCGGCGAGGTCGCCCATCACGGGCCCGAGGACCTGTTCATCGCCGTGATGACGCTCGTCGGCGCCTTCGGGCTGATGCTCACCGTCCACCCGCCGCTGGCGCTGATGACCGCCGCGATCCTGCCGGTCATCGCCTTCGTCACCGTCCGCTACGGCGGCCGCATGACCCGGAACTGGCAGGCGCAGTACGGCCGCGTCGGCGCCTTCAACGCCCGCATCGAGGAGAATGTCGGCGGCATCCGGGTGGTGAAAGCTTTCGCCAACGAGGCCCACGAGCGGCGCCTGTTCGCCGCCGACAACGAGCGCTACCGCGCCACCAAGCTCGACGCCTACAAGATCATGGCGGCGAGCCTGTCGCTCAACTATCTCGGCATGCGCCTCGTCCAGATCGTGGTGCTGCTCGGCGGCGCCGCCTACGTGGTGCGGGGCGATCTCAGCGCCGGCGGCTTCGTCGGCTTCCTGCTCCTCGTCGGGGTGTTCTACCGGCCGCTGGAGAAGATCAGCGCGGTGGTCGAGACGTATCCCAAAGGAATAGCGGGTTTCCGGCGGTACATGGCGCTGCTCGCCACGGCCCCCGACATCGTCGACCGGCCGGGCGCGATTCCCGCGCCCGCCTTCCGCGGCGAGATCCGTTTCGAGGGCGTGCAGTTCGGCTACGGCGGCCGTCCGGTGCTGGACGGGGTCGACCTCGCGGTGGGGGCCGGCGAGACCGTCGCCTTCGTCGGTCCGTCGGGGGCCGGCAAGACCACCCTGTGCTCCCTGGTGCCGCGCTTCTACGACGTCGAGGCCGGGCGCATCACCATCGACGGGCACGACATCCGCGACCTGACCCTTTCGTCGCTGCGCAGCCAGATCGGCATCGTGCAGCAGGACGTCTTCCTGTTCGCCGGCACGATCCGCGAGAACATCGCCTATGGCCGGCTCGACGCGAGCGAGGCGGAGATCCTGGAGGCGGCGCACCGCGCCCGGCTCGACGCCCTGATCGCGATGCTGCCCGACGGCCTCGACACGGTGGTGGGCGAGCGCGGCGTCAAGCTCTCCGGCGGCCAGAAGCAGCGCCTGGCGATCGCCCGGGTGTTCCTGAAGAACCCGCCGGTCCTGATCCTCGACGAGGCGACCTCGGCCCTCGACACCGAGACCGAGCGCGAGATCCAGCAGGCCCTCTCGGAACTGACCGAGGGCCGCACCACCCTCGTCATCGCCCACCGCCTCGCCACCATCCGGCACGCCGACCGCATCGCCGTAGTGTCGAACGGCCGCATCCTGGAGCAGGGCTCGCACGAGGCGCTGGTCGCGGCGAACGGCGCCTACCGGCGCCTGCACGCGGCGCAAGGAGGGATCGTCGCGGCGGAGTAGATGGTCTCAGTGCGCGGCGGTGTGGAGCGCCCAGACGTCTTCCTCGACGTCGAGCAGGGTCTCGTGCACCTGCCGCGCCAGGGCGAGCGCCGCCTCGTCGGTCGTCGCCGCGCCGCTGAAGCGGGCGATGGTCGCGAGCGACTCGACCGACAGCGCCTGCCGGAAGCGCGCGAAGCCGCCCGGACACTCCGCCTCGTAGGACAGGGCGAGGTCGCGCAGGACGTGCGCGAGCAGTTCCGCGGCGCGGGGAGGGGTGGGTGGACGGACCTTGTTAGCCGTCGCCGTGTCGTATGTCAGGATCATACGCGCACAGGTAGTACTTGATCTATGTTAGAAACACTCGGACTTACAGCCTAGGCCGTATGGCGTAGCACGCGCGCGCGAAGACGTCGCCGCCCTTCACGTAGCGGAGACGGCCCGTCCCGGAGCGAGTCGCGCAGGGTTTTTCCCGCCGCCATTCGCCACGGCGCCCAGTCGCGCGCAATAACAAAAGAGATCTATTGGTCGGCCCGCGCGCCGGATCCGCGGCATGCCGCTGGTGACGGATCGGACCGTCGGCCCGGCCGGCCGGGCTCCACGATGCCTGCGGCCGGTCGAGGCTCGCGGAGACCGGTCGCCGCGGTCGGAGAGATTGTCGGGCTCGGTGGGTGAGCCGACCGGGGGGAGGGCTCCCGCGACCCTTGTTTCTTCCGCGGACGGCCTCCGGCATCGTGTGGCCCGTCCGTCGAAGGCGCCGATCCGGCCGAGATCTTCGGGACGACGCGCCGTCCGAGACCGGGGGCGGCCGAATCGCGGGGCACCCCTCGGCACCGCCCGGCCGCGGTACCCTCGCCGCAAGGCGATCGGTCACGGACAGGCCCCGGCGCCGGGTCCGGGGCCCGTATCCAGCATCCCGGTTCACCGCCGGATGACTCGACGAGCCCCCGTGGGGCGATTGGGCGCCGCGCGGGGGAGGGGGGAGCGTCAGGTGCTCTGCAGCGCCGGGGCGAGGCGGGCCGCCGGGGTGCCGAGCCGGCCCTTGAGCAGGATGCCGCCCGCCGCGGCCAGCGCCGGCACGGCGACGATGCCGAAGGTCGCCGGCAGGCCGTAGCCGAGGCCGATCAGCGAGGCGCCGATCATCGAGCCGACCACCGAGCCGACCCGGCCGACGGCATTGGCCCAGGCGACGCCGGTCGCCCGGTTCGCGGTCGGGTAGGTGCTGGCCGCGAGCGCGTTGATGCCGATCTGCGAGCCGGCGACGCAGAAGCCGGCGCCGAACACCGCCGCCACCAGGAGGGCGACCGAGCCGGTGGAGCTGCCGATCAGCGCCACGAAGCCGGCGGCCGCGAGGTAGGACAGGCCGAGCACGGCGTGCGGGTTCACCCGGTCCATCAGCGCGCCGAGCACGAGGCCGCCGACGGTGCCGCCGGTCGCGAGCATGACCGTGACGAGGGAGGCTTCCTTGAGGGTGAGCCCGGCGCTGCTGATGATGGTGGGGAGCCAGCTCGACAGCAGGTAGAAGATCAGGAGGCTCATGAAGAACGTCACCCACAGGCACAACGTGCTGGCGACGAGGCCCGGTTGAAAGAGCTGGCCGATCGGCGAGCCTTTCGGCTTGGCGATGCCGGTGAAGACTGCACCCGAGAAGTCTTCCGCGGGGGCGATGCGCTTGAGGAGCCGGGCGACCGTCTCGGCCGGGGCCTGCTTGAGAACGAGGAAGCGGGCCGATTCCGGCAGGCCGAGGGCCAGAACCGGCACGAGGGCGAGCGGCAGCACGCCGCCGATCACCAGCACCGAGGACCAGCCGTGATCGGCGATCAGGTGCGCTGCCGCGAAGCCGCCGAGCGCCGAGCCGACGGTGAAGCCGCAGAACATCGCCATGGTGAGGAAGGAGCGGCGGTGCTCGGGGCAGTATTCCGAGGTCAGCGTGATGGCGTTCGGCATCGCGCCGCCCAAGCCCAGGCCGGTGACGAAGCGCAGCACCGTCAGCATCTCGATCGAGGTCGACCAGGCCGAGGCGAGGCTGGCGAGCCCGAAGAAGGCGGTGGTGACGACGAGCATCGCCTTGCGGCCGACCCGGTCGGCGAGCGGCCCGAACAGGAAGGCGCCGATCATCAGGCCGAACAGCCCGGCGCCGAACAACGGCGCGAGCTGGCCCTGCGTCACGCCCCACTGGGCCCGGAGTGCCGGGGCGATGTAGCCGATCGCCGCCGTGTCGAACCCGTCGATCGCGACGACGAGGAAGCACAGGAACACGATCCGCATCTGGAAGCGCGAGACCCCGTGGCGGTTGATGACGTCCTGGACGTCGATGCTGCGTGGATTGGGCATGGGTCGGGTTTCCTCCTGACGGGTTTGTTTGGGATTTTCTTGATTTTGCGCGCACTGGTGGCGCGATCTGTCCAGGAGATCGGACAGAAATCATTCTCTCGGCGTCATCCCGGGGCCGCGCAGCGGAACCCGGGATCCATAACCGCCGACGGTTCAGGACGAAGCGGATCGCTGCCCGTCTTCTCCGGGCACCTCGGCGGTTATGGATCCCGGGTTCTCGGCTTCGCCGAGCCCCGGGATGACCCTGAGGGTGGCAGGGGCGGGGTCGGCTTGCTCCCCGCCCGCATCCCCTCAGTCGACCGCCGAGGGATGTCGCGCGAGCGGGGTCACGCGCATCGTCATGAATGGGAACAGCGGCAGGCCGGACAGGATGTCGTGCAGTTCGTCGTGGCTCTCGACATCGAACACGCTGATGTTGGCGTAACGGCCGGCGACCCGCCACAGGTGGCGCCACTTGCCCTGGCGCTGGAGGTCCTGGGCCCTCGCCTTCTCGTCGGCCTTCAGCTTGGCGACATGATCGGGATCGAGGCCGTGCGGGATCGCGACGTCCATCTCGACGCAGTACAGCATGGGATCAGCTCCGGGCGTAGTGGCGCAGCTTGTCGGGATCGAGGGTCACGCCGAGGCCGGGGCCCTCGGGCAGGTGCACCGCGAAGTCGTGGAAGGCCAGCGGCTCGGTGACGAGGTCGCCGGTGAGGATCTGCGGCCCGAAATGCTCGCAGCCCCAGGCCAGCTCCCGCAGGCCCGCGAAGGCGTGGAGATGTGCCGCGGCGCCGACCGAGCTCTCGAGCAGGCAGCCGCCGTAGAGCCCGATCCCGGCGGCCTCGGCCACCGCCGCGACCTTGTGCAGGCCGATCAGGCCGCCATGCTTGACGAGCTTGAGCGAGACCGCGTCCGCGGCCGCGGCTTCGGCCACCGCCAGCATGTCGTGGGCGGTGAACACGCACTCGTCGGCGAGCAGCGGCGGCCCGTCGTCCCGCGCCCGCAGGCGCCCCATCCCGGCGATGTTCCAGGCCGGCAGCGGCTGCTCGACGAGGGCGATGCCGAGATCGGCCAGCCGCGGCAGGCAGCGGCGGGCGGTAGCCTCGTCCCAGGCCTGGTTGGCGTCGACGATGAGCGTCGCGCGGTCGGCGAGCGCCTTCGACAGGCGGGCGAGCCGCGCGAGGTCGGCCTCCGGCGCGAGCGCGCCGATCTTGATCTTGAAGGTGCGGTGGAGCCGCGCCGCGAGCTTGGCCTCGGCCTCGGCGATCTCCTGGTCGGGATCGCCGGAGGCGAGCGTCCACAGGACCGGGAAGCTCGTGCGCACCGCCCCGCCGAGGAGCGCGGCGACCGGCAGGCCGAAGCTCTGGCCCACGGCGTCGAACAGGGCGGTCTCCAGCGCCGCCTTGGCGGCGTTGTTGCGCTTGGCCGCGGCGTCCAGGCGCTCGCCGGCGGCGACGAAGCGGTCGGCCGGCTGCCCGATCAGGGCGGGGGCGAGGTAAGTGTCGATGGTGGCCTTGATGCCCTCGACGCTCTCCTCGCTCCAGCGCGGCCCGCCGAGGGTCGCCGCCTCGCCGATGCCCTCGACGCCATTGGCGAGGCGAAGCTGGACGATGACGTAGCTCTGCGCGGTGACCGAGGTCTGGGAGAGCTTGTGCTTCCGCACGGTGGGGACGTCGACGATCGTGGTGCGGATCTCGGCGACCGCGAGGTCTCGGGTGGGCGCGTGGTGCACGGCGTCGTGGAGCTGGTTCTTGGCGAGCATGGAGGGTCTCGGGGATGTGTGGGGGCGTTCGATGGGCGTCGGGGCCGGATGGCCAGGGCGGAGCCTCCGGCGCAGTCCCAACCCTCCCCCCTCTGCGGGGGAGGGTGGCCCCCGCGTCAGCGGGGGTCGGGAGAGGGGGCGACGCTTCCGGAGAGGTCGCGCGTTCGATGAAGGGCGCCACATCCTGAAGCGTCGCGCTGCCCCTCTCCCGGCCTGCGCCGCAGGCCACCCTCCCCCGCAGAGGGGGGAGGGTTTTCGGCGTCGCGCCTTAAGCGGCCTCGGCGTGCGGCCGGACCACCACCGGATCGGGCGCGTGCGCCACCTCCGGGTTGAGCGCGAAGTCGAAGCGGATGGTCGAGAACGGCCCCTCCAGCCCCGCCGCCGTCACCGCCGCCTGGTCGGTGACCCGCACCACCTCGGCGATCAGCCCGTCGCGGGTGGCGAAGGCGAAGTCGTCGTGCAGGTAGGGATCGTCCGAGAGGTTGATCTGCGTCGTCAGCTGCCGGTGGCCGGGGCCGGAGACGAAGAAGTGGATATGGGCCGGGCGCTGGCCGTGGCGGCCGAGCTGGTCCAGCAGCTTCTGGGTCTGGCCCTGCGGCGGGCAGCCGTAGCCCTTCGGCAGGATGCTGCGGAAGCGATAGCGGCCCTCAGCATCGGTCTCGATGCGCCGGCGCAGGTTCCAGGTGCTCTGGCCCTTGTCGAACACCGAGTAGTTGCCGAGCGTGTTGGCGTGCCAGACATCGACGATGGCGCCCGCCACCGGCGCGCCGTTCTCGCCGGTCACCTGGCCCTCGACGATCAGCACCTCGCCGTCCTCCGGGTCGTCGTCGAGGCGCGCCTCGCCCTTCGCCAGCGGCGCGCCGGCGACGTAGAGCGGGCCCTCGATGGTGCGCGGCGTGCCGCCCTCGATGCCCGCGGCCCGCTCCTTCGCGTCGATGCACAGGTCGATGAAGTGCTCGATGCCGAGGCCCGGCATCAGCAGGCCGAACTCGTTCTTCTGACCGGTCTCGGTCAGGTAGCTCATCGCGGTCCAGAACTCGCTCGGGGTCACGTCGAGATCCTCGACGATCCGGCAGGCATCCTCGACGACACGGCGCACGATCTGCTTCATGCGCGGGTTGCCGGTCTCGGTCGAGAGACCCGCAACCTTGTCGAACAGTCCTTGAGCCTCGGCGGAATCGGTGATCGGTGACGGCGTGGTCATCGGCGTTTCCTCTTTTGTGCTTGGGTGAAGGATTATCCGAGGTCGCCCCCGGCCACCGGCAGGGTGATTCCGGTGACGTAGGAGGCCTCGTCGGAGGCGAGGAACAGGATCGCGGCGGCCTGCTCGGCGGCAGTGCCGTAGCGGTGCATCAGGCTCGACGCCTTGGTCTGGGCCACCACCTCGGCGATCCAGGCCCGCTCCTGCTCGCTCGGCGGGGTCGGGTTGCGGGCGATGCGCCGGGGCGGCGCCTCGGTGCCGCCGGGCGCCACCGCGTTCACCCGGATGCCGTGCTCGGCGTACTCGACGGCGAGGCAGGCGGTGATGGCGTTCACCCCGCCCTTGGCGGCGGCGTAGGGAACGCGGTTGACGCCCCGCGTCGCCACCGACGACACGTTGACGATGCTGCCGCCGCCACCCGCCAGCAGGTGCGGCAGCGCCGCCCGGCAGCACCACAGGGTCGGGTAGAGCGAGCGCCGGATCTCGGCCTCGACCTCGTGCGGGGCGTAATGCGCGAACGGCTTGAACCAGATCGAGCCGCCGACATTGTTGACCAGCACGTCGAGCCGGCCGAACCGCGCCACCGCCGCGGCCATCACGGCGTCGCAGCCGTCAAAGCTCTCGACGTCGGCGAGCTGAACCGCGGCCTTGGCGCCGAGGTCGCGGGCCTCGGCGGCCGTCTCCTCGACGATCTCCGAGCGGTCGGTGAGGAGGAGGGCGGCGCCCTCGCGAGCGAGCCGTAAGGAGACCTCGCGGCCGATGCCCTGCGCGGCCCCGGTCACCACCGCGACCTTGCCCGCGAAGCGGTCCGGCGAGACGAAACCGCTCATGCCCCACCCCCGACGCCGCTCGCCGCGAACTTCTCGTAGTGGAAGCTCGCCGGGCTCAAACCCCGCTCGGCGAAGGTCTTGCGGACCGCGTCGACCATCGCGGGCGGGCCGCACAGATAGGTGTCGATGTCGCCGCCATGCAGGTGCGCGTCGGCGAGGTGCTCGGTGACGTAGCCCCGCTTCGGATGCTGGCTCTCCGGGGAGGCCACGCAGGTCTCGAAGCTGAAGCCCGGGATCTTCGCCGCCGCGTCGTCGAGGGCGCCGGTCTCGACGAGGTCGGCGTCGTGCGTGACCCCGTAGACGAGGTGGATCGGCTGGTCCGCCCCGGTCTCCGCGACCTTGCCGAGCATCGACAGGAACGGCGCCAGGCCGGTGCCGCCGGCGAGCATCAGCACCGGGCGGCGGATCTCGCGGAGATAGAAGCTGCCCGACGGGCCGGTCAGGTCGAGGGTGTCGCCCTCCCGCGCGCCCTCCGCGAGGTAGGTGCTCATCAACCCGCCCGGGATGTTGCGGATCAGGAACTCGGCCTTCGCGCTGCCCGGGACCGAGCTGAACGAGTAGGACCGCGCCAGGGCGCTGCCCGGCACCGCGATGTTGACGTACTGCCCCGGCAGGAAGCCGACCGGCTCCTCGGTCTCGAGCTTGAGCCCGAAGGTGGTGTCGGAGAGCCGCCGGACCGCCGAGACCCGGCCCTTGAGGGCGGCGGCCTTCGTCTTGCAGACCTCCGAGGACGCCGCGATGGCGAGAACGAGGTCGGTCTTCGGCCGCATCTGGCAGGCGAGGCCGTAGCCCTCGGCCGCCTCCTCGTCGGAGAGCGCGTCCTCGATGTAGCTGCCCGGATCGAACCGGCCGGATTCGCACCGGACCCGGCAGGTGCCGCAGGCGCCGTCCCGGCAATCGAGCGGAATGTTGATGCCGAGGCGGTAGGAGGCATCCGCCACCGTCTCGCCGGGGCGGCAGGCGATGAAGCGGGTGACCCCGTCCTCGAAATTGAGCGCGACGTTCTGCATGGCGCCCTCCCTAGATATGATAGACGTCGATGACGTGGTGGATGTAGTCGTTCTTGAGGACGACCTTCTTGGTCTTGATCAGCGGCGCCTCACCGCTGGTGTCCAGGGTGTAGAACGACGTGCCGAAATGCGTGTCGACCGTCTTGTAGCGGTAGTTGAAGGTGAGCCAGTTGAAGCGGAGCTTTACGGTCGTCTCGTCCTGCTCCAGGATCTCGACGTTGGAGATGTTGTGCGAGGTGCGCGGCTCCGGCAGGCTGGTGGCGCTGGACCGCTCGGTGCGGATGCGGAACACCCGGTCCTCCAGGCCGCTGCGGCTGTCGTAGTAGATCAGCGAGACATCGGTCTGCGGGTTGCTGACGAGCTGGTCGTCGTCGTCCCAGGACGGCATCCAGAACTCGACGTCGGGGGCGTAGAGCGCCAGCCAGGCGTCGAAGTCGCGGTCGTCGAGGAAGCGGGCCTCGCGGTAGAGGAATTGCTGCACCTGCTCCAGGGTGAGGGGCATCGGGGGCTCCTTGAGGGCGTGCGGGGGCGCTCGGCGCCCCGGAGGGGGCGGCGCCGTCGGTGTTTCGATGTGGGTGATGAGTCCGGCTCCCGACCCCTCCCTCCTCTGCGGGGGAGGGTGCCCCACGGAGTGGGGCGGGAGAGGGGGCGACGCTTCCGGAGAGGTCGCGCGCTCAATGAAGGGCGAACCCTGGACCAGCGTCGCGGTCCCCTCTCCCGGCCGGCTCCGCCGGCCACCCTCCCCCGCGGAGGGGGGAGGGTTCAGGCGGCGTGGCGCCCTACGGCAGGTGCCGCCGCATCGTGTCCATCCAGTAGCGGTGCTGGATCGCGAACAGGCCCTCGTCCTCGGTCTTGACCCCGCTCAAGAGCGGCTTCAGCCCGATCGCCTTCGCGCCCTCGTCCGCGCCCTCGATCCAGTGCTCGGCGCCGCGGCAGAGGTCGTTCCACTGCGCCGCGCGGCCGCGATAACCGATCTGGCAGGCGCGGAACTCCTCGAGGTCGTCCGGGGTCGCCATGCCGCTGGCGTTGAAGAAGTCCTCGTACTGGCGGATCCGCCGGGTCCGGGCCTCCGGCGCCTCGCCCTTCGGGGCGATGCAGTAGATCGTCACCTCGGTCTTATCGACGGCGATCGGCCGGTAGGTGCGGATCTGCGACGAGAACTGGTCCATCAGGTAGACGTTCGGATAGAGGCAGAGGTTGCGCGAGCGGCTGATCATCCAGTCCGCCATTGCCTGCCCGTGCTGGTCCGCCAGCTCGGCCCGCCGGTCCCAGTTCGGCCGGTCTTCCGGGTTCGACCAGGTGGTCCAGAGCAGCAGGTGGCCGTGCTCGAACGAGTAGAACCCGCCGCCCTGCTTCGCCCAGCCGCCCGCATCCATGGCGCGGGTCTTGTCGACGACGTGCGATTCCTTGCGCCGGCTGGTGGTGGCGGCGTAGTTCCAGTGCGTCGCCGAGACGTGGTAGCCGTCGGCGCCGTTCTCGGTCTGGAGCTTCCAGTTGCCGTCGTAGACGTAGGTCGAGGAGCCGCGCAGCACCTCCAGCCCGTCCGGCGACTGGTCGACGATCATGTCGATGATGCGCTTGGCCTCGCCGAGATGCTCGGAGAGCGGCTTCACGTCGGCGTTGAGGCTGCCGAACAGGAAGCCGCGGTAGTTCTCGAACCGCGCCACCTTGGTCATGTCGTGCGAGCCGTCGCGGTTGAAGCTCTCGGGGTAGCCGGCGCCCTCCGGATCCTTCACCTTCAGGAGCTTGCCGCCGTTGCTGAAGGTCCAGCCGTGGAACGGGCAGGTGAAGGTCGCCTTGTTGCCGCGCTTGTGCCGGCACACCATCGCGCCGCGGTGGCTGCAGGCATTGACGAAGGCCTGCAACTCGCCCTTGCGGTTGCGGGTGATCACCACCGGCTGGCGGCCCATGAAGGTGGTGAAGTAGTCGTTCGGGTTTGGGATCTGGCTCTCATGGGCCATGTAGATCCAGTTGCCCTCGAAGATGTGCTGCATCTCCAGCTCGAAGAGGTCGGGATCGGTGAAGATGTCCCGCCGGCAGCGATAGGTGCCGGTCTCGGCGTTCTCCTCGACCGCGCCCTCGACCACCTGATGCAGATCGTCCAGCATGATGTTCTCCCTGCCGCTCCGGCTGTTTCGGGACGAGAGGGAGCGTTGCCGGTCCACGCGCTGTGCGGGCCGGCTCGGACCTGTCTCTCGTCTTGCGCAGGGTGGCGTGGTCTCGGATGGACTGTGTCGTCCCGAGCCTCGCTCGCGCCCTGAGCGTTTCCTCTTTCTCCAGTTCTAAGGAACGGGCATACCGAGGTCCAAGACCGATTGGGAACAAAACCATTCCTGGGAGGAATGATTGGAGCTGCGCCACCTGCGCTACTTCGTGGCCGTCGCGCGCGAGCAGAGCTTCACCCGCGCGGCCGAGGCGATGCACGTCGCCCAGCCGGCCTTGAGCAAGCAGGTGCAGCAATTCGAGGAGGAGTTCGGCCTGGCGCTGATCGAGCGCGGCTCGCGGCCGGTGCGGCTGACCGAGCCGGGCCGGGTGATCTACGAGCAGGCGCTCCAGATCCTGGAGCGGGTCGACGACTTGCGCGAGACCGGCCGGCGCCTGCGCGTCGCCGAGCGCAACAGTTTTCGCATCGGCTTCGTCGCCTCGACGCTCTACGGCCGCCTGCCGGAGATCCTGCGCGGCTACCGGATGAAGCGCCCGGACGTCGACATGACGCTTCTGGAACTGCTCACCCTGGAGCAGATCGCGGCGCTGAAAGAGGGCCGGATCGATGTCGGCTTCGGGCGGGTCGAGATCGAGGACCCGGCGATCACCCGGGTGCTCCTGCGCAACGAGAAGCTGATCGTCGCGGTGCCGATGGCCTGGGACGCCGCCCGCCCGGCGGGTCCGCTGAAGTTGCACGACCTCGCCGACACGGCGCTGATCCTCTACCCGAAGAGCGCCCGGCCCAACAACGCCGACCGGATCCTGGCGCTGTTTCGCGAGCACGGGGTGCGCCCGCCGGTGATCCACGAGGTGCGCGAGCTCCAGACCGCGCTCGGTTTGGTCGCAGCGGAGGCCGGCGTGTGCGTGGTGCCGGCCTCGATCGAGCGCCTGCGCCGCGACGGCGTCGCCTACCGGCCCCTCGACGAGGAGCGGGCGCTGATCCCGGTGATCATGAGCTACCGCAAGAACGATCCCTCGCCGGAAATCGGGCTGATCCTGCAATGCGTGCGGGAGGATTACGAGCGGGAAGGGTTGGCGTTCGGGGTGTGAGGATGAATTTTAGGATTGCTTGTTCCATCCCATCCTCGACCTCAGGATGAGGTCGCGGGTGTGATATGAAACGGGCGGTCATGGGTGTGACAGAGCACGCAACATCACGGAATAGTCTATCCCGCTGACGCCTGTCCCACCCTCCGCGTCATTCCGGGGCCGCGCAGCGGAGCCCGGAATCCAGAACCGCCGGTGTTTCGGAAACGGGCGGAACGGTCTCCGTTCAATCCTGAACTATCCGCGGTTCTGGATCCCGGGCTCCGCTGCGCGGCCCCGGGATGACCCTGAGCGTTTGAAACGTCAGCGGGTCTCCTGTCCGCGGGTTCACTGCTTCACCCCATCACCAACCCACCATCCACGTACAGCACCTGCCCGGTCACGAACCGGCTCTCCTCGCCCGCCAAGAAGAGCACCGGCCCGGCCACGTCCTCCGGCGTCGCGAGGCGGCGCAGCGGCGTCTGGGCGATCAGGGCCTCGCGCACCGCCTCCGGCGTGTCCCGGCTCGCGTCCGTGAGAGTGACCAGCCCCGGCGCGACGCAATTGACCCGCACGCCGATCGGTCCGAGTTCCGCCGCGAGGTTGCGGCTGAAGCCGACGAGCGCCGCCTTGGCGGTGGTGTAGTCGTGGTAGGGGATGCTGGGTCGCGCCACGAGGTCGCTCGCCAGGTTGACGATGGCGCCGCCGCTGCGCCGGGTCAGCAGCGGCAGCAGCGCCTGGATCACCGTGTAGGCCGCCCGCACCGCGCCGTCGAACTGGCGCTGGTAGGAGTCCCACGGCACGTCGCGAAACCGCACGCGATGGTCGGGGTCGAAGCGGTAGGGCGCGAAGGCGTTGTTGACGATCGCGTCGAGACGGCCGACCTCCTCGGTGATCCGCGCGGCGAGATCCGCCACCGCCACCGGGTCGGTCACGTCGGTCGCGACCGCGAGCGCCTGCCCGCCGAGCGCCCGGCATTTGTCAGCCACCGCCTCGGCGGCGGCGTGGTTCTCGCGGTAATTGACGATGACGAGGCCGCCCTCGGAGGCGAAGGCCGTGGCGATCGCCGCGCCGATGCCGCGGCTGGCGCCGGTGACCAGGATCGCGCGGTCGCGGAACCTCACGGCGTGGCCTCCCTCGCGGGGATCAGGTCGCTCTTCACCACCTGACCCATGTCGAGGGGACGGCTGACGAGGCCGAGGCTGCGGAACAGGTCGGCGCCCTGTTGCAGGATCGCGGGATCGAAATGGCCGAGGCCCTCGCGCGCGGTGGTCGGCGACACGCTCGACGCGTTACGCAGGCGGATGACCTCGCGGTTGATCGCCTCGTCGCGCCCGTTGATCGCCCGGGTGACGGCGAGCCGCGCCGCCTCGTCGGGCTTGGCGATCATCCAGGCGGCGGAATCGCGGTAAGCGGCGAGGAAGCGCGTCAGGAGCGGCTTCCTGGCCTCGTAATCCTTGCGCGTCACCACGAAGATGTCGCTCGGCAGGTTCAGGTGGTCGCGCACCGCGATCACGTCGACCTCGCCGAGGCCCTTGGCGCGGCCGACGAGCAGCCCGGTATCGGTGGCCGCCGTCGCGTCGACCTGGCCCTGGATCAGGGGGGCGAAGTTGAGGAGGCCGGTCACCTCGACCGTGACGTCGCTCTCCTTCAGCCCGGCGCCGGCGAGCAGCAGCAGCAGGTGCTGGCGCGTGCCGCTCGCCAGGCTGTAGACGCCGACGCGCTTGCCCTTGAGATCGGCCACCGAGCGGATGCCGCGCGCCTTCGGGGCGACGACGTTGAACACGTTCTGCGGATAGATGTTGTAGACCGCAACGAGGTCCGCCCCCTTGTCGAGGGCGAGGTAGAACGAGGCCGGGTCGGTGAAGGCGATGTCGGCCTGCCCCGAGAGCAGCGCCTGGATCGCTGAGCCGCCGCCATTGCCCGGCACGTAATCGAGGGCGATGCCGCGGGCCTTGAACAGCCCGTGATCGGGCTCGGCGAGCAGGTTGGTGATCTCGCTGATCGGCTGGCTCCAGCCGCCGACGGTGAATTTGTCGAGGTTCTGCGCCAAGGCCGGGGAGCCGAGACAGGCGAGGGCGAGGAGAACGAGGAAGCGGAACGCGCGCATGGTGGGGTCAACCTCTGGCGTAGCGGCGCAGGATCAGGAACTCGAGCCCCCGGGCGGCCTCGTAGACCGCCATCCCGAGGGCGGTGATCACCACGAACAGGGCGACGATCAGGCTCGAATCCATCACGCTCTGGGCGGCGATGATCGAGGCGCCGAGGCCCTGGCGCCCGCCGACGAACTCGCCCACCACCGCGCCGACGAGCGCGAGCACGATGGCGACGCGAAAGCCCGCGAGGATCACCGGCAGGGCGGTGGGCAGCTTCAGGCGCAGAAGGGTCTGGGCGCGGCCCGCCCCGAGCATCCGAAAAAGCTCGCGCTGGCCGGGCTCGACCTGGGCCAGGCCCGTGAGGGTATTCTCGAAGAGCGGGAAGAAGCAGATCAGCGCGGTGATCACCACGGTCGGCGTCAGGCCGAAGCCGAACCACAGGATCAGGAGCGGGCCGAGCGCCAGCTTCGGCACCAGCTGGCTCGCCAGTACGTAGGGGCGCAGCACCCGGTGCAGCGCCGGCCACTCGCCGAGCAGGATGCCGGCGCCGAGGCCGAGGACGGTGCCGGCGAGGAGGCCGAGCGCCATCTCCGTCACGGTGACGCGCAGGTGCGGCCAGAGCCGGCCCGACGCCACCTCGCCCCACAATGTCTCGACGACGGCGGAGGGTGCCGGCAGGACGAGGGGCGAGACGGCGCCTGAGCGGCACCACGCCTCCCAGGCGACGAGCAACGCCGCCAGCAGCAGGGCGGAGGCGAGCCGCGTCCTCACGCCGCCCGTCCGATCGCCGGGGCAGGGCTATTCGAGGGCGCACCGTCCATGATCGCGCGGAGCGCGCGGCACACAGCCCCGAAGGCGGGCTCGTAGCGGATCCCCGGCGGCCGGGGCCGCGGCAGCGGCACCGCGCCTTCGTGCACCAACCGCCCGGCCGCCATCACGCCGACCCGGTCGCCGAGATACGCCGCCTCGGCGATGTCGTGAGTGACGAAGAGCGCGGCGGTACCGCGGGAGGCGCAGAGGCGCAGGAGGTCGTCCTGCAGCTCCTCGCGGGTCAGCGCGTCGAGAGCGGCGAAGGGCTCGTCGAGGAGGAGCAGGTCCGGCTGCGTCACCAGCGCCCGGGCCATCGCGACCCGGCTCTGCTGCCCGCCCGACAGGGCGGCGGGGCGGCGCTCCGTGAGGTCGCCGAGGCCCATGGCCGCCAGGAGGTCGCGGGCAGAATCGCGGTCGGAGGCGCGGGGCCGGCGCGCGAGCGAGACCGGCAGCAGCACGTTGTCGAGGGCCGAGAGCCAGGCGAGCAGGGTCGGGGCCTGGAACACGAAGCCGACGCCCGGGGCAGGGCCGGTCACCGCCCGCCCGTCGATCCGCACCGTGCCGGCATCCGGCGCGAGCAGCCCGGCGGCGAGCTTCAGCAGGGTGGTCTTGCCGCAGCCGCTGCGGCCGAGCAGGCAGTGGATCGCCCCGCGGGGGATCGCCCAGTCGACGCCCGCGACGGTCTCGGTCGGATCGCCGGGGAAGCGGTAGCGCACGCCGTCGAGGACGAGAGACGGCTCAGTCGGCATAGGGCGCGAAGCCTTCCGCCGCCGCCTCGGCGCCGGCGTCGATCTCCGTCATCGTGACGAGGTCGAGCAGGCTGAAGCGGCCGTCATGGTGCCAGCCGGCCTCCGGCGCGGTCATCCGGCCGATGGCGGTGATCCGGGTGACGCCGACCGCGGCTAGGTCCTCCGCGAGGGCGAACAGCCGCGCCGGGGCGGCGGCGATCCCGGCGGTCTGGAGGTAGGCGCGGTGCGGCGCCACCAGGGCCGGCACCTCCGCGAGATCCTCCACCGCCACGACGGCCACGCTGCGGTTGAGGCCGGACGGGCTTAAAGCCGTGGCGGCATCGAGCAGGACGACGCTCCAGGGATCGGCCGGGTCGCCGAGCAGCGTCGCGCCCCCGTCGAGGGCTCGCATCTCGTGGCTGCTGCGCCAGGCCGCGATGGTGGCGGCCTCGCCCGGATCGAGGCGCCGACGCGGGTGGCGGCTCGCGAGCGCCGCGAGTTCGTGGGCGAGGTGGCGGGCGAACTCGTCCGGCGCGACCGGAGCACCGCGCTCGACGAACAGCATCTGCGGCGCGTAGCAGCCCTGCTGCTCGTAGCGGGCGATGTCCTGGGCCGCGAGCCGCGCCAGCGGCCCGGCGCGGCGGCTGTCGAGCGCCTCGCGGGCGACCATCGCGAAGCCGATGCGGTGGCCGTGCGGCAGGAACCGGGTGGTGACCGGCACCTTGGCGCGGAGCGCGGCCAGCGTCTCGTTGCCGCCATAGGCCATGATGCAATCGGCCTCGCCCAGGAAGGCACCTTCCGCCCCGCCGGCCCCGCCCTTCCACCAGGTGACCGCCAGGCACTCGCCGAGTTCGGGATCCGCCTCCGCGATCAGATGCGCGAACCACCCCGCGGTCAGCGGCTCGGCCGAGGCGAGCTTGCCGATGCTGCCGGCCTTGACCAGGAGCCCCGAGACGAGGCTCCACAGCGGCAGGGCCGGGACGTTGCCGGCCCAGACGTGGAGCAGCAGGTCGGGGCCTCGCGCCCGCACGAACCCGCCCTTCACCGCCGGCTGGAAGCCGTCGAGCACGCCCGGATTCGAAAAATCCTCGGCGAGGAAGCGCAGGAGCTGCGGCCGCCGGAAGGTTTTGAGATAGCTCGACAGGCCGAGCCGCACCGTCTCGCGGTCGTAGCCGGTGACGACCGGCAGGAGCGCCTCCGCCTTGCGGCGCACCGGGTGGGTGCGGTCGAGCAGGCAGGCGCTCGCCCGGTCGATCGCCGCGACGATCCGGGCCGTCTCCATCCGCCGCAGGGTCGCGCGGGCGCGGACGTGTTCGCACAGGGCCTTCGCCTGATCCTCGTCGAGATCCGGCAGGGCCACCGCGACGGTCTCGCCCCAGGCGCGGTGCTCGACGATGCGCCGGCCGATTCTCTCGGCGGGAAGACCCGGCAGGTGACCGGCCTGCTCCAAGACACTCATCCCGGGATGCTCATCCCTGCGCGGCGGCCAGGAACTCGGCCACCGCGACCGAGCAGCCGCGCGAGGCCGAGCCCTCGACCCGGCCGAGGAGCTTGAAGCCGCCCGGCGCGATCACCCCGGCATCCTCGGTCAGGATCGCCGAGACCGAGTTGAAATGGGCGAGGTCGTGGTGGACCAGCACGCCGGTCTCGCCCGCGGGCAGGTCCTGGCCGGTCAGCGGATCGACGACGCGGCTGCGGATCCAGTGCGGGCCGGACTTGACCGGCCGACAGACCGCGTTGCCGTCGTCGTAGAACTGGGTGCTCAACTCGGTCATGCCGTACATGTTGAGGCACTCGCTCCGCGGGACCCCGAAGGCCTGCGAGAGCCCGTCGTAGAACGCGTCCGGCTCGATCTCGCGCGACTGGCCCTTGAAGCCGCCGGTGTCGAAGAGAAAGCTGCCCGCCGGCAGGGCGAAGCGGCGGCCCTGCTCGTCGAGCGCGTCCATCACCGGTACGAAGGCGTAGGTGGCGCCGAGGAGCGCGACCGGTTCGCCGGTGGATTCGGCCTGCGCCAGCATTGCCAGCAGCGCGTCGAGGTCGAGCCCGCCGGGACCGACGAAGACTGCGCTATCCTCGGTGCCAAAATGGTCCTTCGCCAGCGCGAGGTAATGGGCGAGGGAGGAGTTCGGCAAAGCCGCCTCGTCCGGGAACAGGATCCCCATCCGGATCTTCTCCCGCCCGCGCATGATCCGGGCGGCGAAGCCCGTGAGCATCGAGGCGTCGTAGACGTGAAGCGTCGGGTGGTAGCTGCGGCCGCGCCCGCTGCCGGTCGTGCCGCTCGTCATGAACACCCGCTCGGCCTCCTCGGGCGGGCAGCAGCTCAGGGTGAGGTCCTTGAATGCCTTGATCGGCACCGCCGGGATGTCGCGCCAGCGCCGCACCGTCAGCGGCGTGCGCCCGCGCTGTTGCGCGAAGCGCCGGTAGGGCGCGTTGTGGGCGAACTGGTAGGCGAAGACCCGCAGGGCCAGGGCCTCGAACTCGGCCTCGCTCGCGCCGGGGCGTCCGATGAAATCGAGGAGCGCCCCGACGATCTCCGCTTGCGACATCACGGCCACCTCGCGCCCATCCCGGGCGACGGCCAGTCCGGCGGAGATCATGCGCGAAAAGACGGCTGTGACGGCCCTGAGCCCTCGCCGGTCCCGCATCCCTACGCCGGCATGACCCGGATCAGGTTCATAGGGTCACCGCGGCGTCCGGACGGATCCGAACCGGCGGAATCTCAGCCTCCTCGCGAGGCCCCCCTGGGAGCCGGGGAGAGTGGGGGGTGTGGGGGCGGGTGTCAAGTTGGGCTCGATGGCCAACACGGATGGCCGCACGTCTCGGCGCATCGACGCTTCATCGTAAGCCACACCCTTTCCCGGACGACTGAAGCGACAGCGGAAGGAGATCCGGGATCCAGCGGAAGAAGTGCCGCGTAGCGGCTCTGTCTGTTGCACCGTTGCAGGCAAGCAGACGCTTCGCGATTTTTCGTGCTGGATCCCGGATCTCCTTCCGCTGTCGCTCCAGTCGTCCGGGAAAGGGCTGCGGGTGTTCGTCGGCCCATGTGGTCCGGCGAAGGGTACTGCCACGGACCCGGCGACGAGCGCTCAAGGCCGCGCCAACCCCTCCGCCAGCCGCCCGAACGCGTCGAGCGCCTTGGCCAAGGTCGCCTCCGGCTCCCCCGACGCCGCGACCCACAGGGCCGCGTGGAGCGAGGCGCCGTTGAGGAGCCGCGCGGCGGCCTCCGCGTCCACCGGGGGGATCGCCCCGTCGGCGACGAGGTCCCGGATGCGCCGCGTCGTCTCGGCGAGGCAGGCGTTCTGGCTCGGCCATAGCGACGGATCGCCGAGGAAAGCCGGGCCGTCGAGGAGCAGGATGCGCTGGATCTCCGGCTCCAGGGCCATCTCGATATAGGCCCGGTACTCGTCGAGGAGGCCGCGCCACGGATCGGTGGCCCGCGCGCCGACGGCTGCCAAGCGCACGGCCATCTCGGCGTCGATCTGCTCGATCACCGCGTGGAGCAGACCCTTCTTGTCGCCGAAATTGTGATAGAGCGCGCCCCGCGTCAGCCCGGCCGCGGCGGTCAGCTCGTCCATCGAGGCGGCGGCGAAGCCCTTCTCGGCGAAGGCCGCCCTGGCCGTCCGCATGAGCTTCTCCTTCGTCTCCTCCATCATCTGCGCGCGTCGCCCGGCCACCCCGACCCCCACTCATTTCCGCATACGGTACGTATGTGAATTGACATACGGCGCGTATCCGTGCTCTCTCACATACGTCACGTATCTCAAATCGAGGAGACGATCCATGGCCCCGGCTCATTCCAAGCGCGACGCCGTCTTCCCGCCCGGCCGGCAGGCGCTCTACGAGAAGCACCGCTACTCCGCGGCGATCCGCTCCGGCGACCTTCTGTTCGTTTCCGGCCAGGTCGGCAGCCGCGAGGACGGCTCGCCGGAGCCCGATTTCGAGGCGCAAGTGGCACTTGCCTTCGCGCGACTCTCGGCGGTGCTGGCGGCGGCGGGCTGCACCTTCGACGACGTCGTCGACGTCACGACCTTCCACACCGACCCGGCGGCGCAGTTCGACGCGGTGATGCGGGTGCGCGATCGTGCGATCGGGGCGGCGCCCTATCCGAACTGGACGGCGGTCGGCGTGACCTGGCTCGCGGGATTCGACTTCGAGATCAAGGTGATCGCGCGCATTCCGGGCACGGCCTGATCCCGGATCAGGGTTTCGCCGGCGCCTCGTCCGAGATGCCGACCTTGGCCCAGACGGTGAAGGCGAGCAGCGCCACCGGCACGCCGATGAGCGAGGTCAGGACGAAGAACAGGGGAAACCCGGTCCGCTCGACGAGGAAGCCGGAGAACCCGGCCAGCACGCTGCCCGGGAAGGCGCAGAGCGAGGTCAGGAGCCCGAACTGGCTCGCGGCGTGCTCGGTCGAGGCCAGCGTCGACATGTAGGTGATGAGCACCACCGACGCGAAGGCGTAGGCGAAGTTGTCGATGCCGACGGTGACCGCGAAGGTCCAGAAGGCCTGGCCGCCGTCGCCGCCATGCGCCGCCAGATAGGCGAGGCTCAGGTGAGAGGCCGAGGCCGCGACGGTGCCGATGAGCAGGCTCGGCAACATGCCGATTCGCGGGATGAGGGCGCCGGCGAGGAAGGTGCCGCCGAGCCCGATCCAGAAGCCGAACAGCTTGGTGACGGTGGCGATGTCGGTGTTCGAGAAGCCCTGGTGCTTGAACAAGGGCACCGCCATCGCGGTCGCGACGTAGCCCGGCATGCGAAAGCCGGCGACCAGCAGCAGGATCGCCGGCGCCATCGGGCCGAGGCGGCGGAGAAGGTCGCGGATCGGCGCCCAGACCGTGTCGACGAGGCCGGCGCGGGCTGCGTGGGGCGTCTTGTCCGAGGGCGGCTCGGGGGCGAGCACGGCCGCGACCATGCCGACCAGCATCAGGGCGCCCATGACGAGGTAGGCGCCGCGCCAGCCGATCCGGTCGGCGAGGAACAGTGCGCCGGCCCCTGCCGCGAGGTTGCCGATGCGCCAGCCGATCTCGGTCCAGGACGACAGCACGGCCTGCTTTTCGGGCGGCCGCACGCTGGTGATGCGCCAGCCGTCGATGACGAGGTCGAGGGTCGCGCCGGCAAATCCCAGCGCCACCGAGAAGGCGATCGTCCAGGCGAGCCAGTGGGCCGGATCCCCGAAGGCGATGCCGGCGAGCATCGCCATGACGGCCGCCTGCGCCACCACGATCCAGCCGCGGCGCCGGCCGAGCATCGCCCCGAGGAGCGGCGGGTCGTAGCGGTCGAGGAAGGGGGCCCACAGGAACTTGAACTTGTAGGCCAGCGTCATCTCGCTCAGGAGCCCGATCAGGGCGATCGAGATGCCGGCGTCCGAGAGCCACGCGGCCTGCGTCCCGTAGACGAGCAGGAAGGGGATGCCGGAGGTGAAGCCGAGCCCCAGCGCCGGCGCGATCCGGCGGTCGGTGAACAGGGCCGACCAGAACGGCTCTCTCTCGGGAGATGTCACGGCCGGTGCGGTCATGCTCGCTTTGATCTGCTAGCCCGGATCGGGGCGGATATTCGGGGAATTACAGCTTAACCGGCGGATGTGACGGCCGTTCCGGCGGAACCTGTCCCCGACGGCAGCCGGTGCTCGTCGATCAACCCCGCACCCCCTCCGCCCGCGGCACCCCGGCCCCCGCCTTGACGAACGGGCTGTCCGGCACCCGCGGCGCGAAGCGGAACAGCCCGGCAGGCGCCACGCCCTCCAGTTCCCCCGCCGCCAGATCGCGGGCGATCACCACCACGAACGGCGCGGCCGCCTCGCCGGGTCGGCCGAAGGGGCGGGGACGCGAGAACAGCGTGCCGACGCTCTCGACCAGCACGGGCCGGTCCGACTCGACGACCCGCACCAATCCCTTGAGGCGCAACAGCCGCTCGCCGAGACGGCCGGCGAGGTTGTCGAGCCAGGCGGCCAGGTCGTCGTAGGGGAGGGGGGCGACCGGCCGGGCGAGCCAGACCGCGACGCGGGGATGGGAGCCCGCCAACTCCGCCTGGAGCAGAGCCGGATCGAGGCCGGCGCCGGGCAGGGGCGCGAAGGCGGCCGCCACCGCGGCGGCACGGTCGGGATCGGCCACGATCTCGGCGAGCGGGTTCAGCCCCGCGACCTCGGCCCTCGCCTGCGGGAGGTGACCGTCGGGCGCGGCGTCGAGCTTGGTGAGGACGATGCGGTGGGCGGCGGCCCATTGCGAAGCGGCCTCCTCGAAGGCGGTGGTGTCGGGCCCGCGGAGCGCGTCGTAGGTGGCCAGCACCGAGACCCGCATCGGGAACCCGGCGAGGCTCGCGAGCTGGCGCAGGACCGGGCCGGGCTTCGACAGGCCGCTCGTCTCCAGCACGATGCGTCGGAGCGGCCCCGAAGCCTCCGGCCGCTCGGCGGCGAGCAGCGCCTCGACGGTGCGGGCGAGGTCGCTCGTCATCTGGCAGCAGACGCAGCCATTCGCCAGCATCGTCATCGGCACGTCACCCCCGCTCTCGCGCAGGATCAGCCCGTCGAGCCCGATCTCGCCGGCCTCGTTGACGATGATCGCGGTGTCGGCCGCCTCGGGGAGGGCAAGGTAATCGCGCAGGAGCGTCGTCTTCCCCGAGCCGAGGAAGCCGGTGAGGACGACGACATCGAGGCTCTCGCTCACGGCGCCGCCTGCTGCGGCGCTGCGTATTGCGCCGGCACCGCCTCGTCCCAGGTCGCCTTGACCAGGGCGCGTACGTCGGCGAGCAGTTCGGCGGTGTCGTAGATCACCCCGTCCTTGATCGTGTACTTGAGGCCCCGGTGCCAGGTGGCGCCGTTCGTCGCCTCGTCGAGGCGCAGGGCGCCTGTGCCGTAGAGCAGCTTGAAGTCGGTGAGCGGGTTGTGGTCGTGGACGAGCAGATCGGCGCGCTTGCCGACCTCGACCGTGCCGATCTCGTCCTCGAGCCCGCACAGGGCGGCACCCTGCGAGGTCGCGGCGCGCACCACCTCCAGCGGGTGGAAGCCGGCCTCCTGCAACAGCTCCAGCTCGCGAATGTAGCCGAAGCCGAAGATCTGGTAGATGAAGCCCGAATCCGAACCGGCACAGACCCGGCCGCCGCGGTTCTTGTACTCGTTGATGAACGCCATCCAGAGCCGGTAGTTCTCCTTCCACTCGATCTCGTTCTGGGTCGACCAGCGATACCAGTACGAGCCGTGGCCGCCGCGCTGCGGGGTGAAGTAGTCCCACATCGACTTCCAGGTGTACTCCTTGTGCCAGTCGGCCTGGCGCGCCCGCATCAGGTCGCGGTTGGCGTCGTAGATCGTGAAGGTCGGCACGAAGGTGAAGCCGAGCTCCAGGAACCGCTCCAGGGTCTCGTTCCACTTCTTCGATCCGGGCTCCGCCCCCTGTCGGAACATCTGTCCGGAGACCGAGAAGCGGAAGTACTCGTCGTTGTAGTCGTAATCGAGCGGGAAGTTCTGCACCACCCGGTCCTCGAACAGGGCCTCGGGCAGGCCGTAATAATGCTCGGCGCTGGTCAGGCCCCAGCCGGCGGTGGTGAGCGCGTTCATCCGCGTCACCGCCATCTGGGCGTGGTGGCAGCCGGATTTCAGCCCGAGCTTCGCGCACTCGTCGAGGGCCGCCTCCATGATGGCGGGCGGGGCCCCAAAAAACTTCACCCCGTCGGCGCCGCGCTCCTTGAGCTTGCGCAGCCACGCCCGCCCCTCCTCGGGGGTGTGGATCAGCTTCAGCATGTCGTTGACGGCCGGGAAGTAGCTGTAGGCCAGCAACCGCGGCGCCGCGATCTCGTTGGCGTCCGAGCGCTTCTTCTGGTCGAGCATCCAGTCGAGGCCGTTGAACGAACCCATCTCGCGCACCGTCGTCACGCCGTGGGCGAGCCAGAGCTTGTAGACGTACTCGACCGGCGGCACCCAGCCGTTGGCGGCGTGATACGCGACGCCCGCATGCGCGTGGCAATCGACGAAGCCGGGCGTCACCCATTTGCCGCGGCAATCGATCTCGTGGTCGCCGGGTGCCGGCCGGTTGGCGGTGTTGGCGAGATTGCCTGTCACCTTCTTCAGCTGCACGATGCGGCCGTTCTCGACCACGATGTCGGTCGGGCCGATCGGCGGCGCGCCGGTGCCGTCGATGACGGTGGCGCCCCGCAGCACCAGGCGCTTGTGCGGCCCGATCCCGCGGTCGCGGGAGGTCGAGGGCACGAGGGGCGGCTGGCCGGCCTTGGCCCGCTCGGCGGCGAGCTCGTTGCCGGCGGGGATGGGGGCGTCGCTCATGGGGTCCTCCCGTGTTCTTGTTAGGCCTAGCGCGCGTAGCGGCGGCCGAGAAGCGCGGTGCCGAGCGCGGTCAACACCAGGGTCGCGGCGAGCAGGATGAAGGCCAGCGCCGCGCCGAAGGGCCAGTTCATGCCCCGCGAGAACTGGTCGTAGACGGCAGGCGCCATCATCTTGAACTGCGAGCCGCCGAGCAGCACCGCGGTCGCGTAGGTGTTCATGCACAGGATGAAGACGAGGACGCAGCCCGCGACCGTGCCGGGGAGCGCCAGCGGCCACACCACCCGGCGAAAGACCGTGAAGCCGCTGGCGCCGAGATTGGCCGCCGCCTCCTCCACCGCCCGCGGGATGCTCTCGATCACCGAGGACAGGGTCAGGATCATGTAGGGCAGCACCACCGCGATCGTCCCGATCGCGACCGCGCCGGGCGTGTAGATCAGCTGCAACGGCGCCGCCGTGATGTGCAGGCCGCGCAGGGTGGCGTTGATGAGCCCGTCATTGCCGAGGAGCCCGAGCCAGCCCGCGGCGCGCACGACGTTGCCGACGAGGAGCGGGATCAGGGTCAGGACGGTGACGAGGCTCTTCCACCGGCTCTCCATCCGGGCGAGCCGGTAGGCCGCCGGGAAGCCGAGCGCCAGGGTCAGCGCCGTGCAGGTGAAGGCCATCACCAGCGTCGTGCCCATCACGCCGCGATAGTACGGGTCGGCCACGGCGGCGAGATAGTTCTGCGCCGTCGTCGCCTCGATCATCAGCTGCGTCGCGCTGTACTGATTGAGCGAGATGCGCGCGAGCAGCACCATCGGGCCGATCAGGAGCGCGGCGACGACGAGAACGGCCGGCAGGATGAGGGCGAACACGGGCGGACCTTCGGATTTGGGATTTTCTGGTTACGGGGGGATCAGGGTTGCCACCTGCCCTCCCTCCGCACAGGGCCATCATCGAGCCGCGAAGGCGTGCTCCGAGTGATCCCGGCTTTCGCAAAAGCTCTCGCACAAGAATGAGGCACGGGATCCCCTCTCCCGTGTGGGAGAGGGGTAGGGGTGAGGGTGGAGACGGTGCCGCAAGAAGGCTGGACCGTTCAGCCGCCAGCACAACGCTCAGCGTCTCACACGGAAGCGCGCCACCCTCACCCCCGACCCCTCTCCCACACGGGAGAGGGGAGACCCGCGGCAGGCTTGTTTCGGAATTTGCCAAAAAAGCCTTGAGGCATTCTGATCGACAGACCTACCCCTTGAATTCCTTGTTCCAGAAATCCGTGAACGCCGCCTGCTGCGCCTGCATCGTCGCGTAATCGAGCGGGCGGAGCTTGGCCTGCTGGGCCTCGGTCAGGCTGATCTGCTTGGCCAGATCCTCCGGGAGCTTCGCGTCCTTGACGGTCGGCACGTAGCCCATCTTCTGGGCGAAAGCGACCTGCGCCCCCGGATCGAGCATGGCGTTGAGGTACTTGAAGGCGCCGTCCTTGGCGCGCGAGTTCTTCGGCACGCCGGCCTCGAACAGGATCGGCAGCGCGCCCTCTTCCGGCACCGCCATCGCGACCGGGATGCCGGCCTGCTTCCACATGAAGCCGCGGGCGAGCCACATCAGCGAGATCCACACCTCCTCGGACTTGAGCGCCGCGGCCAGCGTCTCGTTCGAGGGATAGACCTTCGGGGAGTTCTTTTTCAGGTCCCGCAGGGCCGCCTGGCCCTTGCTGAAGTCGGTCGGCGTTCCGCCGGCGCCGATATTGGCGCCCGCCATGTTGAAGTTCCAGAGGATGTCCGAGAAACCGACCCGGCCCTTGTATTTCGGATCGAAGATGTCGGCGTAGCGGGTCGGCGGGGTGGTCACCTTGCTCGGGTTGTAGAGCACGACGAGCGCCGAGTAGATGTGCGGGATCGAGTGGGGCTTCTTGAAGACGTCGATCACCTGCGACAGCCGCGGCACCTCGGCGGCCGGCACGGTCTCCAGCACGCCGAGCTGGCTCAGCATGTAGCTGTCGATGTCGTTGATGCAGGCGACGTCCATGCTGGCGCGCCGGCTGGTGCGCTCGGCGATCAGCTTGGTGCGGCGCGGATCCTGGTTGGCGATGTCCTGCGACACCTCGATGCCCTGCGGCTTCATCAGCGGAATATCGATGTTCTGCTGCAGGAGCGCGCCGTAATCGCCGCCCCAGGTGCCGACGACGATCGGGGCGGCCTCGGCCCGGGCAGGGAAGGTGCCGGCGAGGCCGAGGGCGGCGCTGCTGGCGATCAGGGAGCGACGGGTGATCATCGGGCGGGGCTCTCCGTACGGGGGATGACGCGGGCGGCGTCGGGGGTCCAGGTGATGCGGACGGGGTCGCCGGCGCTCAGGCGGCGGCGGGGATCGTCGGGAAGCGGCGTCGGGCTCACCGCGACGATCGCCTCGCCGGCGAGGTCGAGGTGATACTCGGTGCGGGCGCCGAGATAGGTCACGGCCCGCAACCGCCCGGTGCCGGCGGGATCGGGCGCGACCTCGATCCGCTCGGGCCGGATCGCCAGCAGGCCGTCCGTCGCGGTCGCGTCGGGCGCGCAGGGCAGGGCGGCGCCGCTCGCGAGGCGAAACACGCCGGCCCCCTCGCGCGCGCCCTCGAGCAGGTTGCAGCGCCCGACGAAGCCGGCGACGAAGCTGTCGGCCGGGCGCTCGTAGAGGTCCTCGGCGCTGCCGACCTGGAGCACGCGGCCGTGCTCCATCACCACCAGCCGGTCGGCCATGGCGAGCGCCTCGTCCTGGTCGTGGGTGACCATCAGGGTGGTGAGGCCCAATCGCGACTGCAACTCGCGGATCTCGAGCCCGACCTCGGAGCGGAGCTTCGCGTCGAGGTTCGACAAGGGCTCGTCGAGGAGGAACACCGCCGGGCTCACCACCAGCGCGCGGGCGAGCGCCACGCGCTGCTGCTGCCCGCCGGAGAGCTGGCGCGGCAGCCGGTCGGCGAGCGAATCGAGGCGCACCAGCCGCAGGGCCTCGGCGATGCGCCGGTCGCGCTCGGCCCGTCCCACCTTCCGCATCTCGAGCCCGAAGCCGACATTGTCGGCGACGCTCATGTGCGGAAACAGCGCGTAGGACTGGAACACCATGCCGGTGTCGCGGGCGTGCGGCGGCAGCCGCGTCACGTCGCGCCCGCCGATCAAGACCCGGCCGGCGCTCGGCTCGATGAAGCCCGCGACCATCCGGAGCGTCGTGGTCTTGCCGCAGCCGGAGGGGCCGAGGAGCGCCACGAGCTCGCCCTGGCGGATGTCGAGGTCGACGCCGGCGACCGCAATCGCCTCGCCGTAGCGCTTCGTGACGCCGTCGAGCTGGAGGGTGCCCATCAGACGATCCGCGACAGCTTCACGAAGCGGTCGGTGACCAGCATCAGGATCGTCACCATCAGGATCTGCGCGGTCGCGACGGCGGCCAGGGTCGGGTCCATTCGGAATTCCAGGTAGCTGAGCATGGCGACCGGCAGCGTGGTGCGCCCCGGGCCGACGAGGAGGAGGTTGAGTTCGAGGTTCTCGAAGCTCGCCACGAAGGAGAACAGGGCGGCGGCCACGATGCCGGGCCGCAGCATCGGCAGGGTGATGCGGCGGAAGACCGTGAGCGGCGTCGCGCCGAGATTGGCCGCCGCCTCCTCCGCCGCGCGGTCGAGCCCGGCGAGGCTCGCGGTGACGAGGCGCACCGTCCAGGGGATGGTGATCAGCACGTTGGCGGCGACGAGGCCGCCGAGCGTCGCCTTGATGTCGGTGTCGAGCCAGTCCTCGGCCCGGAGATAGAACATGTAGAGGGCCGATCCGGCGACGATCGCCGGCACCGCCAGCGGCGCGAGCAGGAAGGTGTTGATGAATCCGCGCCCCGGGATGTTCGCCCGCACCAGCGCCAGCGCCGCGGCGGTGCCGAGCGGCACGCCGATCGCGGTGGCCATGAGGGCGATCTGGAGCGAGGTGAGGAAGCCGCGGGCGAAGTCGCGCTGCGCCCAGGCGTTGAGGTACCAGCGCCAGGTGAGGCCGTCGGGCGGGAAGGTGACGATCTCCTGGTCGAAGAACGAGGTGACGACCACCGTCACGATCGGCGCGAACACGACCGCGTAGGCCAGGACGACCGCCGCCAGGACGGCGAGGCGGCCGAGCCGGGCCGGGAGGCCGGCACCTGCAGGGGAGAGCCCGGCAGGAGAGAGCCCGGCGGGGGAGAGGGGGGCGGCGCGCATGCGGCTCACGGTTTCGGGGTGACGGCAGCTGACCTATTTGTAGGACAGGTCTCCGCCCTTTTGGCAAGGTCTGCCCGGGCGGCGAGCGAGGGGTTGGCAAGACGGGTGCCAAGACGGGTGCCAAGACGACTGCCATGCTCGCGGGCGGTCGCGCCAGGGCCTCGCGGCAGCGCCGTTCCGCGAAGGCGGCGTCGGGCGCAGATCCCCTCGCGGGTCGCGCGGCTTTCGCGCCCGACGCTGGCGTCCGGTCCGCGTCACTGATCCTCCGGAATGCAATGCCTGATAAAAAAACAAGCTTGCCTGTTTTTTTGTTGCTGTCCAGTGTGCCGCGGACCGCCCCGCCTGCCCGGCGATCCGGGCGCCACCCGACCCTGCAGGGACCGCCCGCATGAGCGCCGACCTCGTCCTGTTCCGCAACGCCCGCATCCTCGACGGCACCCACGATACCGCGCTCGACGGCCACGACGTGCTGGTCGAGGGCGGCACCATCCGGGAGGTCTCGGACCGTCCGCTCACCGCGTCGTCGGCCCGGGTGATCGATCTGAACGGCCGCACGCTGATGCCGGGCCTGATCGACTGCCACGTCCACGTCATCGCGACGATCCCCGATCTCGGCGCCAATGCCGAGCTACCGGATTCCCTGGTGGCGTTGCGCACCGCTAAGATCATGCGCGGGATGCTGATGCGCGGCTTCACCACCGTGCGCGACCTCGGCGGCGCCGATCACGGGCTGGTCATGGCGGTGCGTGAAGGCCTGATCGACGGCCCGCGCCTCGTCATCTGCGGCAAGGCCCTGTCGCAGACCGGCGGCCACACCGATTACCGCGGCCGCTACCACGCGCGGGACGTGAGCCATTACGGCACCAAGCTCGGGTCGCTCGGCCGGGTCTGCGACGGGCTCGACGCCGTGCGCCGCGTGGCGCGCGAGGAGATCAAGGCCGGGGCCGACTTCATCAAGATCATGGCCAATGGCGGCGTGTCCTCGCCGACCGACCCGATCGCGTTCTTCGGCTATTCGGTCGACGAGCTGCGGGCGATCGTCGAGGAGGCGAACAACGCCCAGACCTACGTCGCCGCCCATCTCTACACCGACGCGGCGATCCGCCGGGCGGTGGAGAACGGGGTGATCTCGGTCGAGCACGGCAACCTCGTGACGCCCGAGACCGCGCGGCTGATCCGCGAGAAGGGCGCCTACGTGGTGCCGACCAACGTCACCTTCGACGCGCTCGCCAAGGAAGGCGCGTCCCTGGGGCTGCCGCCGGCCTCGGTCGCCAAGATCGAGGACGTGCGCGAGGCAGGTCTTGCCGCCCTCGAGACCCTGCGGGATGCGGGCGTGATGATGGCCTACGGCACCGATCTCCTCGGCGAGATGCACCGCCACCAGTCGGAGGAGTTCGTGATCCGCGGCCGCTGCCTGCCGGCGATCGAGGTGATCCGCTCGGCCACGGTCAACGCCGCCAAGGTCGTGCGCCTGGAGGGCAAGGCCGGCGTGGTGGCGCCTGGCGCCTTCGCCGACCTGATCGTGGTCGACGGCGACCCGCTCGCCGACCTCTCGCTCCTCACCGGCCAGGGCCGGCACATGCGGGCGATCATGATCGACGGGCGGTTCGTGAAGGACGAGCTGGCGGCGTGAGGTCCCAGAGACTGTTTGATTGATAGGTAGGTTTTATCCCACCCACGACCTCATCCTGAGGTGTCAGTCGATGGAAAATCGACTAACCTCGCAGGAGGCCTCCAGATCACGCTGAGATCTCTGGAGGCCTCCTTCGAGGCTCAGCGATCTTCGATCGCCTCGCACCTCAGGATGAGGCCGTGGGTGGGAGAGAAAAGCGTTTCTTGGTGCTGTCCTCGCAACTCGAACAGGCTCTCACGGTCGCGGGACGATGCGGGAGCCCCGCTCCCGCCCGAGAGGCGAACAGGCACGCACCTTCTCGCCGATCTGTTCCGCGGCCCTGGGAGGGCAGGCCGGCGCGTCGTCTCGCGCCGAACTGGCGAAGCAGGATGATGAGTGCGGGCGAGCGATGACCGCTTCCTGCTCACCATAGGCGGGCGCATTCGGACGTATAGAGCCGATTTCGATCGCAGGGCGCGCGTCGACAGGCCGGATCGAGGCGGCGGCGTCACCCTGATGACGCTACGGAATGTTGCGAGTTCTGATGATCGGCGCTCAAGAAAGCTTAACCGTTCGTCAGGGAGAATGGCGCCGTTGGAACTACTGGCGTCGGGAAGACGGGATCATGCGTAACGGATTGTCGATCGCGGCGAAGCTGGGGCTGTGCCTCGTCGCCCTGGTCCTCCTGATCGGCGCGACGAGCGGCCTCTCGCTGACCGAGCTGAGCCGGGTCAACACGGCCGCGTCGGACCTGCGCGACGTCCGGGTGCCGGCGACCGACACGCTCGGCTGGATCGGCATCAACATCATGCGCCAGCGCGTCAACGGCTCCCGTCTGATCACCGCCGATACGCCGGAGCTGCGCGCCGAGGTCGCCGGGCAGATCGCCAAGCGCGACGCGATCATGGAGGCGCAGTACGCCCGCTTCGAGGCGCTGCCGCTCTCGCAGGCCGAGCGCGATCTCTACAAGGAATTCCGCCGCCACGTCGCCGACTATGCCGAGCAGCAGCGCCAGGCCGTCGCCAAGGCGACCGCCGGCGACATCCCGGGCGGGCAGCGGATCTACAACACCACGATGTCGAACGGCATCATCGCCATCATGGGCGCCTGGGAGAAGCTGGTGGCGCTGAACGGCGCCGGCTCGAAGGCGAGCGGCGAGCTGATCGAGGAGACCTACGCCGCGGCCAACCGCAACATGCTGGCGCTCACCGCGCTGGCGCTCCTCGTCGCCGGCGGCGCGATGGTGCTGGTGCGCCGCGGCGTCGCCGGGCCGCTGCGGGCGATCACCGCCGCGACCCAGCGGCTCGCCGGCGGCGAGACCGGGGTGGCGATCCCGGGGCAGGGGCGACGCGACGAGATCGGCGCGCTCGCCGGCTCGCTGGTGGTGTTTCGCGACAACCTGATCCGCAGCCGCGCCCTGGAGGAGGAGACCGCGCTCGCCCGCGCCTCGGCCGAGGCGCAGCGCAAGGCCGGCATGCGGCAGATGGCCGATGCCTTCGAGGCGGCGGTCGGCAGCATCGTCGGCGGCGTCTCGGCGGCGGCGACCGAGCTCGAAGCCACGGCCCGCTCGCTCAGCGGCAGCGCCGCGGAGGCGGCCGACCAGTCGGGCGCCGTCGCGGGCGCGGCGAGCGAGGCGGCCGCCAACGTCACCGTGGTGGCCGCGGCCGCCGAGGAGCTGGGCTCGTCGGTCCAGGAGATCGGCCGGCAGGTCTCGGGCTCGGCCGAGCTGGCGCGGGTCGCCGTCTCCGAGGCCGGCGAGACGGTGGCGCTGGTCCAGGACCTGTCGCAGGCTGCCGCCAAGGTCGGCGACGTGGTGGCCTTGATCTCGTCGATCGCGAGCCAGACCAACCTCTTGGCGCTCAACGCCACGATCGAGGCGGCCCGCGCCGGCGAGGCGGGGCGCGGCTTCGCGGTGGTGGCGGCGGAGGTCAAGCAGCTCGCCGGTCAGACCGCCAAGGCGACCGAGGAGATCACCGGCCAGATCGGCCGCATCCAGGCCTCGACCGGCCAGGCCGCGGCGGCGATCGACGGCATCGGCCGGCGCATCCGCGAGATCGACGGCGTCGCGAGCTCGATCGCCGCGGCGGTCGAGGAGCAGGGCGCCGCGACCCAGGAGATCGTCCGCAACGTCGCCGAGGCGGCAGCCGGCACCGGCGCGGTCACCGGCACCATCGCGACGCTGGCCGAATCCGCCGGCGAGACCGGGGCGGCCGCCGCCCAGGTGCTCGGCGCGGCCTCGGAGATGTCGCGCCAGTCCGAGCACCTGTCGGCGGAGGTGGCGCGGTTCCTGGCGACGGTGCGGGCGGCCTGAGCGGGGCCTTACCCCGCCGCCCGCACCACCCGCGCGCCTGCGGCTTCGGCTTCGGCACATTGCGCCTCCGTCGCCCCGGCATCGGTCACCAGGGTCCAGCGGCGCGGCAGGGGCGCCCAGGCGCCTTGCGTCGCGCGGCCGAGCTTGGAGGAATCCATCAGCACGACGATCTCGGCCGCCTGCTCCATCATCAGCGACTTGAGGGCGACCTGCTCGATCGCCGCCTCGCACAGGCCGCGGCCGGCCACGAACCCGTCGCCGCTGACCACCGCCTTGTCGGCGGTGAGCCGGCGCAGCGAGGCCTCGGCGAGCGGGCCCAGGGTGCTCATGCTGCCCGGCCGCACCGCGCCGCCGAGCACCGTCAGGGTGAGGCCGGGCGCGCCGGCGAGCACGCTCACGAGCGGCAGGTTGTTGGTGATGACCGCGTGGCGCCGCCCGGCAAGGCCCGCCCCGAAGGCGGCCACCGTCGAGCCGCCGTCGAGGACCAGGATGTCGTCGTCGGCGAGCAGCGCCAGGGCGGCCCGGGCGATGGCGGCCTTCTCGGGCCGGCCTTGAGCCTCGCGCTCGGGCAGGCTGGTCTCGGGCAGCGGATGGGCGATCACGGCGCCGCCATAGGTGCGCCGGATGGCGTTCTCCGTCGCCAGCCTTTGCAGGTCGCGCCGGATCGTCGAGGCGGAGACGCCGAAGCGCTCCGCCAGCTCCTCGACCACGACCTCGCCGGCCTGGAGCGCCTCCAGCAGCAGCGGGTGGCGGTGCCGGCCGCGCGTCACGAGTCTCATACGATTTCCGATTGATCGCTTCGCGATGCGGAAATCGGCCTCGCTCACGCGCCGCGCGGGCTGGCGATACGATTTCCGAACTGATCGTTCGGAAATCGTATCAGACCGCCCGACGCGGCGCGAGGTCGACCGCCTGACGCAGGGCCTCGACCAAGGAACCCGCATCGGCGACGCCCGTGCCGGCGATGTCGAAGGCGGTGCCGTGATCGACCGAGGTGCGGATCACCGGCAGCCCGACGGTGATGTTCACTCCCGCCTCCAGTCCCAGCACCTTGATCGGGCCGTGGCCCTGGTCGTGGTACATCGCCACCACGATGTCGTAGTCGCCCCGCCCCGCGAGGAAGAACAGGGTGTCGGCGGGCAGCGGCCCCTCCACCCGCCAGCCCTTCGCCCGGCAGGCCTCGACGGCCGGCGTGATCTTCTCGGCCTCCTCGCCGCGGCCGAACAACCCGTTCTCGCCCGCATGGGGGTTGATCGCGCAGACGCCGATCCGCGGATTCGCGATGCCCGCCTTGACCAGGGTGTCGTGGCCCCGCGCGATCACCCGCTCGACGAGGCCCGGCTCGATCCGCGCGATGGCGTCGATCAGCCCGATATGGGTCGTGACGTGGATCACCCGGAGCTTGGGCGAGACCAGCATCATCGAGACTTCCGGCGTGCCGGTGAGTTCGGCGAGGAGCTCGGTGTGGCCCGGATATTTGTGGCCCGCGGCGTGCAGCGCCTCCTTGCTCAGGGGCGCGGTGCAGATCGCGGCGGCCTGGCCGGCCTGGACGATCCGGACCGCCCGCTCGATGGAGCGGAACGCCGCCTCGCCGGAGATCGGCGAGACCTTGCCGAAGGGATGGCCCGGCGGGATCAGCCCGAGATCGATGCACGCGACGGTGCCGGGGGCGTCCGTCGCCTCCTCGGGCGAGGCGATCGCCTGGACCGTCAGCGCCGAGCCGACGATGCGGCCCGCCTCGCGCAGGCGCCCGGCATCGCCGACGACGAGTGGCCGGCACAAAGCCGCCACCTCGGGCAGCGCCAGCGCCTTCATGATGATCTCAGGTCCGATGCCGGAGGCATCGCCCATGGTGATCGCGACGGTCGGTCGGCTCATGTCGAAGATCCCTGGTGTCGGATGGCCCGGAGGTGGTGGACGGCGCGCAGGAGCGTGTCTTCGGTGCCGAAGGCGCCGGCCTTGGTGACGATCGGCACGGCGAGCGCGCCGCGCGTCAGGCCGAGGGACACGCCGGGCTCGATCTCGTCGATCAGCCGCAATCCGTCGACCCCCAGATGGGCGAGCAACGCCGCCGCGGTCTCGCCGCCGGTCGCCACGAGCGCCCCGAGATGGGGGGCGACGGGAGCGAGCCACGCGCCGAGGGCGTCGGCGAGGCGAGGACCGAGGGCGAGGTTGGGGCTTTCGCCCATCGCGACCTCGACCAGCACGTCGTCACCTGCATGCAATCCCGCCGCCACGGCGTCGCGGCAGCGCGCCCGCGCGGCCTCGTCCGCCCCGAGCAGCAGGTCCGGCGCGACCGCGACGTGGCGGGTCGCGCCGGCGAGCCGGCGCGCGGCGGCGCGGGAGGTGGCGGCGAGGCTTCCGACCACCACGAGGATGCCGCCGGGGCCGGCCGCGATCTCCTGCGCCGGGGCGGAGGGCCCGGCTTCCTGAGCGGCGAGCGCGTGGGCGAGGCCGGCGCTGCCGATCCAGACCAGGCTCTCCTGCGCGTCGAGTGCGAGGCCGGCCTCGGCGATCCGCGCGAGGTCGTCCTCGGTCTCGGCATCGGGCACCGCGACCGCTCCCGCCCGCGCCGCGTCGGACAAGGCCGCGCGCAGCACGTCGCCGCCGGCCCGCACGGTCGCGAGGGCGATCGCGGCGCCTCGCAGGCCGGCTTCCTCCAGCATCGCCGGGAGCGCACCGGTCGCGTAGGTGTGGTCCCGCCGCCAGAGCTCGGTCTCCTCCAGCGGCCGGCCCTGGACCCGGATCCGGCCTGCCACCGTGGTGCGGCCGGTCGCCGGGAAGGCCGGCGCCAGGATCCCGAAGGCCGCGCCGCCGTGCCGGCGCAAGGCCGCGAGGGTGGCGGCCAGTTCCGCCGCGGGCTGCCCGCGCAGGGTCGAGTCGATCTTCTTGAACACCGATCGCCCGGGCCGGTGCAGCCGGTCGAGGAGGGCGGCATGGCGCGCGGCCGCTGCCTCCGCGCCGAGCTGGCGGCTGTCGGCATCGTGCGAGACGACGTCCTCGTCAGTCCCGGAATCCTGCGCGCCGGATCCCGCCGTGCCCCATTGCACGCGGGCCGAACGGCCGCGCCGGGCGAAGGCGATGGCGCAATCGGCGGCCCCCGTGAGGTCGTCGGCGAGGATGAGCCAGCTTCGCGCCACGGTCACGCCCGCTCCGCCACGCGCGGCGACGGGACCGGCGCGGCCTCCTGCTCGGGGCGCTCGCCGAAATGCCGGGCGGTCCAGGCGGTGGCGAGCGGGGTGAGGATGGCGGTGACCACCACGGTCGCGGCGACCAGCACCGTCGCGGGGGCGGCGGCGTCGGCATAGGCCGGGTTGGCGGCGGCGATGATCGCCGGGACCGCGGCGGCGTTGCCGGCGGTCGAGGAGGCGGCGACGCCCGCCACCCCGGTACCGCCCGTGAACCGGTCGGCGAAGAAGAGCGGGATGCCGGTCACGACCACCACCGCGACGCCGAGCCCGAGGCCGAGCAGCCCCGCCTGCCAGATCTTGGTCAGGTCGAGCCCGGTGCCGAGCGCGAAGGCGAAGAACGGGATCATCACCGGCACGGCGCGGCCGAGGAAGTCGCGCATCTCGCGGTCGAGATTGCCGAGGATCATGCCGACGAGGAGCGGCAGGATGCTGCCGACCATCGTCTGCCACGGAAACGCCGACAGGCCGGCGACGCCGAGCGTCACCATGGTGAGGAAGGGCCCGGATTCGAGGCACATGATCGTGTAGGCACCGACGTCCCGCGGCCGACCGTACTGGCCCATCAGCGCCATGTAGAGGCCGCCATTGGTGTCGTTCATGGCCGCGACGATCGCCAGGGTCGAGAGGCCGGCGAACAACCCGCCGGCGATCGGCGCCTCGCCGAGCAGGCGGCCGAAGAGCACCCCGAGGATCATCGCGATCCCGACCTTCACGACGAGCAGCGTGCCGCCCTTCTTGACGATGTAGGGCGTTGCCCGGAAGTCGATGCTCGCGCCCATGCAGACGTAGAACACCGCCAGGATCGGCAGCGCGCCGGTGAACAGGGCGCCGGTGAACGAGCCGAACACCTTCGGGGTGGCCGGGAACAGCGTCGCGATCACCGCGCCGACGAGCAGCGGCACCACCATCATTCCGCCCGGCACGCGCTCGATCGCGCGCTTGATGCGAACCTCGCCCATCCGTAGCCCCGCCATACGGTCCTCCCTTGCGTGGATCGCGCAGTGAATTGCGCGTAAATCCGACTGTTAGCGCTCGAAGAGCGCATACACCGGCGGGGGTCAATGATTTATTTGCGCGATATGCGCGGATTGCGGGGGTGGGTGCCTTCGCGTGGCTGAGTCGGGGCTTGGGCTGCCGTCCTCGGCCTGCTCGCGTGACAGCCTCCACCGCGACGGCATTTCCAGTCCCCACACCCCTTTTTCCGGACGAGAGCAGCGACAGCGAAAGGAGATCCGGGATCCAGGAGAGACTTGCCGCAAAGCGGCTCTTTATGCTGCACCGTTGCAGACACAAGGACGCTTCGCGACTTCTCGTGATGAATCCCGGATCTTCTTCCGCTGTCGCTCCAGTCGTCCGGGAAAGGGGGGCTTGCAATGGAGGTCGGTGAGGATCCTTCACGCCGACTGCAACAGCGCTCAGAACGCCAGCTTCATCCCCCCGACGATGCTGCGCGGCGCGCCCGCGAAGATCGTACCGGTGGTGGTGGCGAGCACGCCGGCGCCGTTCTGCAGCCCGGTCACCGCGCTGATCGAGTTCGCCAGCGGCTGGGCCGAGGCGATGTAGGTCGTATTGAGCAGATTGCGCACTTCGACATAGAGGCTGAGGCGCTTGGCATACGATCCGACGAGATCGGTGTCGTAATGGACGTTGGCGTTGAGGATCGCGTAGCCCGGCGCCCGCAGCAGGTTGGCGTTGTCGAGGAAGAACCCGTCCTGGTAGACCGCCTCGACGAAGGCGCCGAGCCCCTTGAACGGTCCCGTCGGCTGGTCGTAGCCGATGCGGGCGAGGAGCTGGTGGGCCGGCACGCCCGGGATCAGGCGGCCCGCCCGGTCGAATCGCGCGGTCAAGGAACCGGCGCTCAACTGCTCGACGTAGCGGGTGTAGAACTGGTCGTTGAGGCCGTAGGCCGCGAAGGCGCGCCAGCCGGGCGAGAACGCCCACTCGGCACCCGCCTCGATGCCGCGATGCTCCGAGGCCGGGGCGTTGAAGGTGTAGCTGAGCAGCCCCGCCCCCGGTGACTGGGTGACGAACTCGTTGCGGAAGAACTCGTAGAAGCCGGTCAGGCTCAGGCGCAGGTCCGGCAGGGGCGACCACTCGGCGCCGAGATCGAAGCCGAGATTGGTCTGGGTGCGCAGGTCGGTGTTGTTGCCCGGCACGCCGGCCGGGGTCACGAACAGCACGCTCGCCGCAGGCGTCGCGTAGCCGGTGGCGACCCGGCCGCGGAACGCGAGAGTGTCGTCGGGCCGGTAGACCAGCGCCAGCTCCGGCGCCACGTTGAGGAAGCTGCGGTCGATCCGGGCCAGGGCCTGCGTCGTGCCGCCGGCCGAGTAGCCGTAGGTGAGGGTGCGCCCTGTCAGCCAGGTGTTCTCGGCCGAGACGCCGACGATTCCGGTCCATCGCTCGGAGAGCGCGATCTCGGCCCGGGCCCGGCCGCCGAGATTCGATTGCAACGCCTCCTGGTTGCTCACCAGCGCGCCGAGCCGCGGACCGCCATAGGGCGCGCGGTTGTAGAGCGCGATGTGGTTGTCGATGGCGCTGTAGGAGAGCGCCGCGTAGCCGACGACCGGCAGGCCGAAGACTTCCGTGCGGTGCGTGATGTCCGAGAGGACATTGTAGGACGGATAGCTGCCGCGCGAGGAGGAGGTGTAGAACGGCTGGTCGAAGTTGCGCTCGTCGAAGCCGACCTGGGTGCGCCAGGTCGTGTTGGCGTCGATGTCGTGCTCCCAGCGCCCGGCGATGAGCGTGCGCCGGTCGTTGCGGCCGAAGGCGCCCTCGTCCGCCGTCACCGGCACGGTGGCGCCGAAGGCGCCGTTGCGGAACAGGTTGAAGGTGGTGCAGCCGACGGCCGCCGTCGCGGCGCTGGCGCAGCCGCGCTGGTAGGGATTGATCCGGTACTGCGCCAGCGACGAGCGGGCGGGCAGGTCGACGTCGACGAGGTTGTTGATGACCTTCAGGGTGAAGCGGTTGTCCGGCGTCGGGGTGTAGCTCGCCAGCAGGTTGACGGTCTGGGTGTTGGCGCTGGCATGGTCCTGGAAGCCGTTGAGGCGGAAATCGCTGGCGAACAGGCTGACCTCGTAGGGCCCGCTGACCCCGCCCACCGTGAAGTAATGATTCAGGTAGCCGAAGCTGCCGGCGTCGGTGCCGATCTCGTAGCCGTCGATCTCGCGGCCGGTGCGGGTGCGGAAGGCGATCGCCCCGCCGGTGGCATAGTTGCCGAACAGGGGGGATTGCGGCCCGCGGAAGACGTCGATGCGCGAATAGGCCCGCGGATCGGTGAGGTCGAAGCGCGAGGCGCCGTCGGCCTGCGTGACGACGAAGCCGTCCTCCAGCACCACCATGTTCTTGATGACGCCGGTCGAGCGGGCGTTGTTGCCGCGGATCGACACCACCACGTCGCGCGGCCCGTTGCCCTGGCGCACGCTGACGCCGGGGCTGTTCACCAGCACCTGGCCGACGCTGGTCGCCGGGCGGTTGGCGATCACGTCCTGGCGGCCGATTCCCGTGACGATCTCGCCGACCGGGCGCTCGATCACGCTCGGGGCCGAGCCCGGCGGGGCGGCGACGCCGAAGGCGGGACCGGGCGGGCTCGCCCCGGCGACCGCGATCTCGTCGAGGGCGATGGTGTCCTGCGCCAGGGCGGCGCCGGGCGCGAGGGCGAGGAGAGGTGTGAGGAGGAGGGCGAGCGCGCGCGGGCGCAGGCCGGAACCGGGGAGGGGCGGCATCGGATGGCTCGTGAAGAAGGGGGAGAGGCGGCGCGCGAGCGCCGGCCAGAGGTCGCGTCAGGGGGCTCGCGTCAGGCCGTCGCGGGCCGGCGCAGGCCGCGCCTCAGGCCGAGCCACGCGGCGTCGAGGGCGATCATCGCCAGGATCGCCAGCCCGGTGAGGGGAAAGAGGATCCCCATCGCCGCGACGAGGCCGGTGACGGCGCCGATTGCGCGGCGGTCGTCGGGCCAGGCCGGCACGCCGAGGCGGCCCGCGGGGCGGCGCTTCCACCACATCACCGCGGCGGTGACGGCGAGCAGGATCGTGGCGAGGCAGAAGGCCAGCATCAGCAGCTGGTTGAGCCGCCCGGCGACCTCGCCCTTGTGCAGCCCGATCCCATACTGGATCCCGCGCCCGACGATCCCGATGTCGGAGAAGCGCACGTTCACCAGCGGCCGGCCGCTATACTGGTCGAGGGAGATCATCCGCTGGCGGGTGACGTCGCGTGGGTAGGCGGCGGCCGCGTAGACGCCGGTCGGGCCCTGCGGCAGCGCCAGCTCGTAGCCCGCCGGTATGCCGAGACCGTTCAGGATCTCGGCCGCCCGGTCGATGCCGATCGGCACGCCGTCGCGGGCATCGGAGCGCGGCAGCGGCGCGGCCTCGAGCGTCCAGCCGGTCTGGTCGAGCACCGCGCCCATCGGCACCGTCGAGACCGGCACCCCGGCCCAGAGCGCGTCCGGCTGGCCGAGCCCGGCGCGGTTCGACACCGCCCGGACCTGGTCGCCCCACAGGATCGACCACGGCAGGCCGGTGGCGGCGAGGAAGAACAGCCCGGCCCCGGCGACGAAGCCGGTGACGGCGTGCAGGTCGCGCCACCACACCCGCCGCGCCGGCGTGCCCCGCACCGAGACGAGTCCGCCGCTCTGGCCGCGCGGCCACCACAGGTAGATCCCGCTGAGCACCAGGATCAGCGTGAAGCCGGCCACGACCTCGATCAGGCCGTTCGCCACCGGCCCGAAATAGGCGAGGCTGTGCAGCCGGCGCACCACCATCATCGCCTCCTCGCCGCGCCCGACCCGGTCGAGGACGGCGCCGTCGTAAGGATCGAGGTAGACGAGGGTTTTGCCCTTGGGCCCCGCCATGGTGACGATGGCCGTGCGGTCGGGGGCCTCCGGGCCGGCATAGGTCGTCGGCTGGGCGTCCGGCACCGCGTCGGCGGCGATGAAGACCAATTGTTCCGGCGACAGAGGCGCCGTCGCGCGCACCGGCACGAGGGTGCGGTGGGCGAACAGCGTGCGGTTGATCTCGTCCTTGAACAGGTAGACCGAGCCGGTCGCCGACAGGAGGACCAGGAGCGGCAGGCAGAGGAGGCCGGCATAGAAGTGCCAGCGCCACACCGCGCGATGCAGGGCATCGCGCAGGCGGGCGCGCCCCGGGGCCGGGGCGGAGGAGACGGGCATGAGTCGAGGATCCGAAGGGCTCAGTGATCGATGCGGGTTCGCGGTCGATCAGGCCTGCGGCGGTCCTCGTGGGCTGGCGCTCGCGTCGGGCGGCGCGCGCGCCGGGCGCTCGTCGGCGGCGGGCGGGATGCGCTCGGCGAGGCCCGGGCGGTCCCAGGCAAGGTGGAAGGCGAGGAGGAGCGGGCCCGCGAGGAGGACGGGATGGGCCGCGACGCAGCAGGCGAGGGCGCAGTGGGTGCCGCCCTGCGGGACGCCGTCCGTCCCCTCGTAATGGCAGATCACCGCGCCCGGGGCCGCCTGGGCCGGCACGGGGGCGAGGGCGCCGAGCAGCACCTGCAGGCATAGCGCGTAGAGCGCGACCACCGCAATGGTCGCGCGACCGATCGACCGTGTCGGTGGGTTCCCGCGCATGCCGGAGGGGTAGGCTAGCGGGCCGGAGAGCGTCAATGACGAAGGATGGACGGTTCAGCGGATTTTCGGCGGGTGATGCCGCGTTGCGGCGCCCCAGTCTCCGGATGAGGTGTGGTCGCGGCCCTCCGGCCCTTGTACACTGATCCGAGCGCGACACCTCAGGCGCATGCGCAGTGCGTCGGCCGGTTCCTCGCAACGTGAGACAGTCGAATGACCGCCGTCGCCTTCGATACTCTGCGCTTCGTCCGGACCTTGCGCGACAAGCCCAAGATGTCGCCGGAGCAGGCCGAAGGTCTGGCCGAGGCCATCGCCGAGGCAATCCAGGCCGATCTCGCCACGAAGTCCGACATCAACGACCTCAAATCCGATATCGAGACCCTGAAGATCACGACGAAATCGGATCTGAGTGAGGCCGAGCTGCGCCTGGAGGCCAAGATCGAGGCCACGAAGTCCGACATCATCAAATGGATGATTGGTTCGATCGGTTTCCAGGCCGTCGTCATCATCGGCGCGATCGTGGCGTTGTTGCGCATCACTCACTGACGCGTCGCTCGAACGGGTCGGGACGTCGGGTCTTCATGGGGGCCTTTCCCTCGTGCCCAGGCCGCCCCGCGCCTCCCACGCGGCCTGATGGTAGTCCAGTCCAGTATTCGGCGCAGCAGGGTGCCCGCGTCCGTGTCATCGAACTGCCGTGACGGGCCGGTCGGCATGTCAGGATTCTGACCTTGGGTCAAAGTCCCGGTCCCCCGCTTTCCTGTGTTTCGCTTAAGCGAGAATTAACCGTAACGAGCGAATGTCGGCATCAACGCTCATCCATGGCCCGACCAGGCCGACGGGACACACGCCATGGGACTCGACGTCTTCCAGAGCATTCGCGCGACCCGGCCGGGCACCGAGTGCGACCGGCTCGAGCAGAGCTTCGTGGCGAATCTCGGCGGCGTGCTCCGGTCGATCGGCGCGATCAACGCGCGCGAGGGCCTGACGCCGGTCGACGGCGCCTCCCCGCCGCGGGACTGGGACGCGCTGATCGCGCATGTCCGCAAAGCCGCGCACGGCCCCGGCGAGGCCGACACGCAGCTCCGGGAGCGCGAGATCCGGGCCCAGACCCTGCTGCGCAGCGCCCGCAAGCGCCTCGACGAGGCCACCGCGCTGGAAGGTCAGGTCGAGTCGCGGGTGCGCACGGCGGAGGCGAGAGCCCATGCGGCCGAGGCGAGGACGCTCGCGGCGGAGGATGCCGCCCGCGCCGCCCAGGCGCGGGCCGTCGTGATGATCGAGGCGGCCGAGGCCCGTGCGCGCCAGGCCGAGGAGGCTGCCCGCAGCGCCCTGGACTGGCTGCGGCGCCTGCAGCAGGCGGAGCCCGGCGCCGGACCGGCCGCGGCGCCGCCCCTCGGGCTCCGGTTCCGGCGCGCCGCCTGAGCGCGGCCTCTCAGTACCCCCGGCCCACGTCCACCGCGGCCGGGATCCGGCCCGTGTCCCGGTAGGCGCGCACGTTTCCGGCGACGACCGAGGCCGCGCTGGCCGGGGTGGTCGGCCCGGAGATGTGCGGCAGCACGGTCACGCCGGGATGGCGCCACAGGGGCGACCCGGGCGGGAGCGGCTCGACCTCGAACACGTCCAGCACCGCGTGCGAGAGCTGGCCCGCATCGAGGGCGGCGAGGAGCGCGTCGGTCGCGACGATCGGCCCGCGGCCGAAATTGATCAGTGCCGCCCCCGGTTTCATCGCGGCGAGGCGCTCGCCGTCGAGGAGACCGCGCGTTTCGTCGGTGAGCGGCAGCAGGCAGACGGCGATGTCGCTCGCCGCGAGCAGATCCCCGAGGCCCTCCGGCCCGGAATAGCCCGTCACCCCCGGCGGCACCGATTTGGGCGAGCGGCTCCAGGCCGCGACCCGGAAGCCCGCCCCCGTCAGGCGCCCTGCCGCCGCGCTCCCGAGCGCTCCGAGGCCCAGGAGCCCGACGGTGACCGCGGCCGGCGGCCGGTAGGCGTGCTGGCGCCAGGTTCCGGCCTCCTGCTGGCGCCGGTAGGCCGGCATGTCGCGCTGCAGGTAGTAGGTCCAGGCCAGAACCGCCTCGGCCATGGTGCGGGCGAGCTCGGGGTCGATCAGGCGGACGATCGGCGCGCTGCTCTGCCCGAGATCGCGCACCAGCCGCTCGACCCCGGCCCACAGGCTCTGGATCCAGGCGAGGTTCGGCAGCAGCGCCACCTCGGCGGGATCGGGATTGGCCACGATGGCGATCCGGATCCCGGCGCGTTCCTCGGCGCTCAAGTGCCGGAACGGCCGGATGGTCTCCTCGGGCATGGCGGCGGCGAGCGCCGCCAGGAAGCCGGCCTCCTCCTCCGCGTCGAGATTGCCCAGGAAGGCGATCGGTTCGGACATCGAAAGCCTCGCGTCAGCGGCCGAGGACGGGGGTGAGGCGGGCGACCGCCTCCCGGGCGAGGCCCGGGCTGATGGCGAAGCACAGGCGGATGAAGCCCTCGCCCTCGGGCCCGAAGGCGGTGCCGGGGGCGACGCCGACCTTCGCCTCCTCGAGGAGCCGGAAGGCGAGGCCGAGGCTGGTCTCGTCGGGGCGCGGGGTGCCGGGGCCGGCGACCCGGGCCATCAGGTAGAAGGCGCCCTCCGGCACCGACACGGTGACGCCGGGCAGGCGCGAGAGGCCGGCGACCAGGATCTCGCGGCTCTCGGCGCAGCGCGCGACCATCTGGCGGATGAATCCGTCGCCCTCCTCCAACGCCGTGATGGCGGCGTGCTGGATGAAGGTCGGGATCGAGGTGGTGTTGTACTGGCCGAGCTTGGCGAAGGTGGGCCCGAGCCCGCGCGGGGCGATCAGCCAGCCGGCGCGCCAGCCGGTCATCGCCCAGTTCTTCGAGAAGGTGTTGGTGACGACCAGCCGGTCGTCCTCGGTGCAGATCTGCAGGAAGGACGGCGCGATGGCGTTGCCGTAGGTGAAGTGGGCGTAGACCTCGTCGGCGACGATCCACAGGCCGCGCGCCCGGGCGAGATCGCGAAGGGCCTTCATCTCGTCGAGCGGCATGATCCAGCCGGTCGGGTTCGAGGGCGAGTTGACCACGATCACGCGGGTGCGCGGGGTGATCGCCGCCGCGATGTCGGCGAGCGGCAGGGCGAAGCGCCCGTCTCCCTGCACCCGGTAGGGCACCGTCACCGGCACGCCGCCGGTGATGCGCACGGCTTCCGCTAGGTTCGGCCAAGCCGGGGAGGGGATGATGATCTCGTCGCCGGGCTCCAGCAGGGCCTGGGCCGCCTGCATGATCGCGTTCATGCCGCCGGCGGTGACGGCGAAGCGCTCGGGCGGGACGTCCACGTCCCAGTGCCGGGCGTGGTAGGCGCTCAGCGCCTCGCGCAGGCGCGGCAGGCCAAGGGAGGTGGCGTAGCGGGTATGACCCGCCAGCATCGCCTTGTGGGCCGCCTCGACGATGAAGGGCGGCGTCGGCAGGTCGCCCTCGCCGATCCACAGCTTGACCACCTCGGGATCGTCCCGGCCGCGGTCGGCGACGAGGCCGATCTGGCTCGTGCCGATGCCGCGCATCCGCGGCGACAGCGTGGCCGAGAGGTCCGGTGGGGTGGTCTCCGCGTGGGTCATCGCTGGGTCGTGCCCTCGTGTGGGGGGAGCGTGTCGGTGACCCTCCATAGCATTGCGGGCGTCGGGCGCGAGCCGCAACCCGCGCATACCGTCGCCAGGACTCTTGCGCGATGAATCCTGACCGATGGATTTGGGCCGGCGGGCCGCTACAACGCTCCCAAGAAGTAACACTGGGAGGAACCACAGCATGACGGTCAACCGCAGAACGGCCCTGGCGGGCGTCTCCGCCCTCGGTGCCGCCGCCCTCGCGTCGGGCGCCGCCCAGGCGCAGGGCGCCGCTCCGAAAACCTACGTGCTGGTGCACGGCGCCTATGGCGGCGGCTGGATCTGGCGCGACGTCGCCGCCGGCCTGCGCAGCCAAGGGCACCGGGTCTATACGCCGACCCAGACCGGGCTCGGCGAGCGCAGCCACCTCCTATCGCGCCAGATCACGGTCGACACCCATATCGAGGACGTGGCGAGCCTGATCGCCATGGAGGACCTGCGCGACATCGTCCTGGTCGGGCATTCCTACGGCGGCATGGCGGTCACCGGGGTCGCGGACCGGATGACCGACCGGATCCGCCACATCGTCTATCTCGACGCGCTGATCCCGGAGAACGGCGACACCGCCTTCACCATCCTGCCCGCCGGCATGGCGGAGGCCCGGCGCAAGACCGCCCTGGAGCAGGGCGCGGGCGTGGCGCTGCCGGTGCCGGGCCCGGAGGCCTTCCCGATTCCCGCCGGCCCGGCCAAGGACTGGTTCATGCAGCGCCTGCGGCCGCATCCGATCGGCACCTACGAGAGCCCGGTGCGGTTGAGCAAGCCCGCAGGCGCCGGCCTGCCGGTCACCTACGTCGCCTATACCAGCCCGGCCCTGGCCTCGATCGAGCCGAGCCGGCAGCGGGCGAAGGCCAAGGCCGGGTGGCAGTACCGGGAACTGGCGGTGCCGCACGACGTCGAGGTGCCGAACCCCGAGAAGGTCGTCGAGCTGCTGGCGGGGGTGGGGTAGGGCGGGGCTCAGAACTCTTCCCCACGCTGGATATCAAAACCTTCGCGTCATTCCGGGGCCGCGCAGCGGAACCCGGAATCCATAACCGCCGATGTTGGAGAAAAAGATGGATCGCTTTCCACCTTGTCCTGAAAGGTTGCAATCTAATTGAGCACTCCCGGACGGCGGGAAATTTTTAATCAAATAATATTATTTCGGATATTTTTGTTTATTATATATTTTTCTCTGCCAAACGACATCGAAATTGTAGGCGAGCGCGAGCGAATCAGAGATCGGAACGAGTGTATCTAATTTCAAAAAATAAAATATTAGATTCGCATGAGGGCCGCCAGAGAGACGGATGGGCTTATGTTTTTGCGCTAAGTATATGTTTGCATTTGATTTCTGGCTTCCGACTCAGGGGCGAGACGCATGTGCAATAAATCCCCTTGAATTCCGTCAGGGTAGGGATAATCTCCAAAGCTGGGCAATGCAGGGAGGCCCGGATGAAGCTGTCGATTGTGAATGTTTCTGCATTAACACTGGGTGCGTTGTTCATGCTCCAATCGCCCGCGGAGGCAAGAGGATGGGGTAGAGGTCCTAGCTTGAAGCAGGGCAGAAAGATCGCACAACAAGCGAGAAAAGACTTGGGGAACGGTGCTACTTACGTTCGTAAGGGAGCGTGCACCACAGGAGCAGCAGGAGTTGGCGGCGCAGTTGCCGGGCCAACAGGTGCTCTCGTAGGCGGTGGTATCGGTGCGTCCCGGTGCTAGAATTCTGGTGCCGATTGGGTCGCGACCCTAGCGCTTAGGGATTCCGGGTTCTCGCCTTCGGTGCGCCCCGGAATGACTTGGTAGACGTTAATCTCTGCAGTCCATATCGAGCAGGCTCTGAAGAATTCGGGTGTCAAGTCGGTTGACTTGACCGGGCCGGCGGCCGTCCGCGACGACCGCCGGCCCCACCTCACGCCGCCTTGCCAGCCGGCATCGCGACCGCGGCGGGCGCATCGACCGTCTCGTCCGCGCCCTCGTCCATCTCGCCCTGCCAGCGGGCGACCGCGGCGGTGGCGAGGCCGTTGCCGAGCACGTTGGTGACGGTGCGGCCCATGTCGAGGATCTGGTCGACACCCATGATCAGCAGGATGCCGGCGGCGGGCAGGCCGAACATCGGCACGGTCGCGGCCACCACCACCAGCGAGGCGCGCGGCACGCCGGCGATGCCCTTGCTGGTCACCATCATGACGAGGAGCATGGTGAGCTGCTCGGTGATGCCGAGATGGATGCCGAAGGCCTGGGCGATGAACAGCGAGGCCAGCGCCTGGTACATCATCGAGCCGTCGAGGTTGAACGAGTAGCCGAGCGGCAGCACGAAGCCGGTGACGCGGGGGCGCACGCCGAACTTCTCCAGCACCTCGACGGTGCGCGGGAATGCGGCCTCGCTGCTCGCGGTCGAGAAGGCGACGATCATCGGGGTGCGCAGGAGGCGCAGCAACCGCACGACGCTGTTGCCGAGAACGAGCCAGCCGGCGCCGATGAGGAGCGCCCACAACACCGCGAGGCCGAGATAGAACACCGCGATGAACTTGCCGTAATCGACGAGGACGCCGAGGCCCTGGATGGTGACGACAGAGGCCATCGCGGCGAAGACCGCGAGCGGCGCCACCTTCATCACCGCGTCGGTGACCTTGAACATCACCTGCGCGAGCCCGTTCAGCATGTGGATCATCGGGTCGGCGTAGCGGCGGTCGATCGCGCTGAGGCCGGAGCCGAAGAACACCGAGAAGACCAGGATCTGCAGCACCTCGTTCGTCGCCATCGCCGACACGATGCTGGTCGGGAAGACGTGGGTGATGAACTCGCGCAGGTTGATCGAGGCGGCCTTGAGGCCCGTCTGCGCGCCAGCATCCGGCAGCGGCAGGCCGAGGCTGGCGCCGGGCTGGAAGAGGTTGGCGACGAGGAAGCCGAGCGAGAGCGAGACGATCGAGGCGGTGAGGAACCAGCCCATGGCGAGGCCCGCGACGCGGCCGACGGTCTTGGTGTCGCCGAAGCTCGCGATGCCCGACACGATGGTGGCGAAGACGAGCGGCGCGATGATCATCTTGATTAGCCGCAGGAAGATGTCGGTGCCGATGGTGAAGTAGCCGGCGATCTCCTTCGCTTCCGCCGGGCTTCCCGCCATGCCGTGCAGCACCGCACCGACGGCGACGCCGAGCGCCAGCCCGATTCCGGTATAGAGCGTCAGCCGGCCCGAACGTCCGGTCGATTCAACCTGTGCCATGTGTCATGTTCCTCCCAGGGGTGAACGGATGTGCGGCAAGGGCCCCGGGCGCCATGGTGAGCGCGCCCGAGGTTTCCCGCAGATGTCTGGCGTTTCCGTCCGTGAAGTGGCCGCTCTCTTAGAGTGCCGTCAGGGCCTGCGGGCGCGTCAGCTGGTCGGGCTGGAGTACCCGGTCGAGCTGATCTCTGGCCATCAACCGCTTCTCGAGCACGAGGTCGTAGACGCCCCGGCCCGTGGCGTGCGCCTCCATAGCGACGGCGGTGGCGTTGCGATAGCCGATATAGGGATTGAGCGCCGTCACGATCCCGATCGAGTTCTCGACGCTGGCGCGCAGGCGCTCGCGGTTCGCCGTGATGCCGCGCACGCAATGGACGTCGAGGGTGCGGCAGGCCGCCTCGAGATGGGCCAGGCTGCGGAACAGGCTGTAGGCGATCACCGGCTCGAAGGCGTTGAGCTGGAGCTGACCGGCCTCCGCCGCGAAGGTGATGGTGACGTCGTTGCCAATCACCTCGAAGGCGACCTGGTTGACGACTTCCGGGATCACCGGGTTGACCTTGCCGGGCATGATCGAGGAGCCGGCCTGGCGCGCCGGCAGGTTGATCTCGTTGAAGCCCGCCCGCGGCCCGCTCGAGAGCAGGCGCAGGTCGTTGCAGGTCTTCGACAGCTTGACGGCGACGCGCTTGAGCACCCCCGAGACCTGCACGAAGGCGCCGCAATCCTGCGTGGCTTCCACCAGGTCCTCCGCGGTGATCAGCGGGATCCCGGTGATGGTCGAGAGCCGCTCGCGCACGAGGCCGGCATAGAGCGGGTGGGCGGTGATGCCGGTGCCGATCGCGGTGGCGCCGAGATTGATCTCGCGGATCAGGAGCTCGGCCTCGCCGAGGCGGGCCTCGTCCTCGGCCAGCATCCGGGCGTAGGTGCCGAATTCCTGGCCGAGCGTCATCGGCACCGCGTCCTGGAGCTGGGTGCGGCCCATCTTGAGGACGTCGCGGAATTCATGCGCCTTGGCCTCGAAGCTGGTCCGCAGGGCCGCCATGGCGTCGATCAGGCGGCGGATCGCCCCGATGCCGGCGATCTTGAGCGCCGTCGGGTACACGTCGTTGGTGCTCTGGCCCATGTTGACGTGCTCGTTCGGGTGCAGCCGCCCGTAATCGCCGCGGGCGGCGCCGAGCTTTTCGAGCGCCCGGTTGGCGATCACCTCGTTGGCGTTCATGTTGGTCGAGGTGCCGGCCCCGCCCTGGATCTGGTCGACGACGAACTGGTCGTGCAGGGCGCCGCCGCGGATCTCGAGGCAGGCCGCCACGATCGCGTCGCAGCGCTCCGGGTCGAGCAGGCCGAGCTCGCGGTTGGCGAGCGCCGCCGCCTGCTTGATCGCCGCGAGCGCCCGGATCAGGTCGGGGCAGGTGGCGAGCGTCATGCCGGTGATCGGGAAATTCTCGACGGCGCGCAGGGTGTGGATGCCGTAATAGGCGCTCTCCGGCACCTCCCGGTCGCCGAGAAGGTCGTGCTCGATGCGGGTCGCGGTCGTGGTCAAGGCGGGCTCCTGGCGGATTTTTCGGCACGCGGCCGCGAGCCGGCGCACCGGAGGGCGCGCAGGCGGCGGGGCCGCGTCGGATGGGCGGTCTGGGGCCGGGATCGGGTGGGTTCCGCCAAGGGAACCGCGGCGCCGTCACCGGATGGCGGCGGAATAATCCCGCATCGCCGGCAACGCCAATGCTAGGTTTGCGATGAACTATTCCGCATCCGAATAGTTTGGCGGGTCCTCCGCCGCGACGGCCCAGACCTCGTCGAGGAAGGAGCGGTGGCGCTCGGCGCTGCGGTAGAGGCGGATGTCCATCGGCATCTCGCGGCCGAGCACCGTCAGGGCGCCGGCCCGGATCTCGGGCGCGACCAGGCTGCGCGGCAGCCAGGCGATGCCGTGGCCACCGAGCGCCATCGAGCGCAGGGCCTCGGCCATCGAGTTCTCGTTGGTGTGGACCGGGTAGGTCGCCGGTGCGTCCTCGGCGGATTGCGCGATGCCGGCCAGCCGCCCGAGGAACGAGCCGCGGGAATATTGCAGCAGCGGCAGCCGGCCGCGCGCATCCGGCCTCAATCCGCTCGGGGAGGCGACCGCCGCCAGGCTGTCGCGGCCGACGACCCGGCAGGGATAGCGCTCGGGGTCGAGCGGGATCGGGATGCCGGGGTGATGATAGGTCAGGAGCAGGTCATAGCCGCCCTCGACGAGGGCCTGGACGCAGATGTTGAAGTTGTCCGGCAGCACCCGGCTCGCCACCGGGCCCAGCGCGTCACGGATGCGCCCGAGCCAGCGCGGCAGGAACGACAGGCAGAGCGAGTGCAGCGCCGTGATCGTCACCACCGGCAGCCCGGTGCCGTCGCTGCGGGCGCGAAAATCGGCCCGGCTCAAGGTCAGCAGCCGCACCACCTCCTCGGCGGTCTCGAGGAACTGGCGCCCGTCGGCGGTGAGGGTGATCGGGTAGGTGCTGCGGTCGAGGAGCGCGGTGCCGAGCCAGACCTCCAGCGAGCGGATACGCCGGCTGAAGGCCGACTGGGTCACGGCGCGGGCCTCCGCCGAGCGCGAGAAGCTGCGGGTCTCGGCGAGGCTCAGGAAGTCCTCGATCCACTTGAGTTCCATCGCGGTCGTCCGGGCGGGCGGGGGCTGGTGTGCTTCCCGCCTCCGCCGCCTCACGCGACGGCGAGACAGTCTATCGACCGGGCTCGTCGGTCGACAACTCTCTGCGTCATCCCGGGGCTCACCGAAGGCGAGAACCCGGGATCCATAACCGCTGACGCTTCAGGACGAGGCGACCAGCGTTCCACCTCATTCTGCATCGTCGGCGGTTATGGATCCCGGGTTCCGCTTTCGCGGCCCCGGGATGACATCGAGGGTGGAACGACCGTCGAGCGAATGCGGCAGGCTCTCGGAGGGAGCGTCCGCTCAGAACGTGATCGCGTCCACCACCTTGCGGAAGCGCGGCAGCATCGCCTCGCGGTCCTGGGCGCGCACCACGCCGACGGCGCGGAAATAGCCGTCGGGCTGGAAGCGGATGGTCTGCGACACCACCACCGGCATGCCCGAGGGCACGTCGGTGGCGCGCGCCACGATCTCGTGCCAGTCGGCGCCGTTCTGGCGGAAGCCCTGCGAGCGCTCGATCGCGAAGTCCTTCATGGTCTGGTTCGAGTACAAGGCGGCCTTGGCGAAGGCGTCGCGCTGCTCGGCCGACGGCGCCGGCTGCACCGCCTCGGCCAGCACCAGGATCGGCTGCTCCAGGTTCATCATCTGGTCCTTCGGCCCGTCGGTGTAGAGCACCGAGTTGCCGCCGAGCACCCGCACCGGGCGGAAGCCCGCGGTCTCGGTGACCCGGAAGGGCAGGGCCGCGACCTGCTGGTCGAGGGTGAGGGCCGGGCGCACCCGCACGCTGGTCAGCATCGCGCGCATCGCCTCGTCGGATTCCGCCGCCGGCAGGGTCTGGCCGATGATGATGCCGGTCACGGTCGGGTCCGAGACGAGGAAGACCCACTTGTGCAGGGCCGGCGCGCCGGCGGGCTGCTCGATCGGCTGCTCGCCGGTGAACAGCAGGCCCTCGCGCCCGTCGGCGAGCTTCAGGGGTTCGCGGGTCTTCACCACGAGGCCCTGGCTCTTCAGGTTCTCGTCGGTGAAGTTGGCGGTGAGGTCCTTGTAGGCCTGGGGCGGCAGCTCGACCACCGAGACCGTGGCGCCGCCGGCCGGCCGCTCGAAGCCGGTGAAGCGGCGCGACACCACCATGTCCTTGGCCGGCTCGAAGCCGAAGCGCGAGCCCGGCGGATAGACCGGATCGGCGGCCAGCGCCCCGGCGGGCAGGGCCAGGAGACCGGCCAGAAAACAGGACAGGAGCGCCAGGACGCGCATCGGGAGCACGCGCAGCGACAGGGGACTCGTCGGCATCAGACTCGTCTCTGGGTTGGCGAGAGGCCGCCCGGGATCGGGCATCGTCTCGGACTTCGCCGGATGCGTCGGCCGTGCGCGCCGGTCTGTCAAGCGGGCCGATCGCCGAGACGCGCCGCAAGGTCAGGTTGAGGCGCCCGCCCGCCACCACCCCGGGCAGGACCGGTCCCGGTCCGGAGGCCAGCAGGTCCGCGGGCAGGATGCGGTCGACGCCGTGGAAGATCAGGCGCGACGGGCCGCCGATCACCAGGGCGTCGCCCGACGACAGCCGCACCGAGCGGGTCGGATCGGAGCGCCGGAGGCCGCCGTAGCGGAAGAGCGCGGCCGCGCCGAGCGACAGGGAGAGGACGGGGGCCGAGAACTCCGCCTCGTCCCGGTCCTGGTGCAGGCCCATCCGGGTGCCGGGGGCGTAGAGGTTGACGAGGCAGGCCTCCGGCTCCGCCGGGCAGCCGGCGAGCTCGGCCCAGGCCCGCGCCACGGCCGCCGGCATCGCCGGCCAGGGCCGTCCGGTCTCCGGGTGCGTCGCCTGGTAGCGGTACCCCGCCCGGTCGGAGACCCAGCCGAGGGGGCCGCAATTCGTCATCCGCACCGAGAACGGCTTGCCCGTGCGCGGCATCGCCGGCGTGAAGGGCGGGGCCTCCGCCAGCACGGCCGCGAGGTCGTCCGCGAGGGCGCCCTGCGCCGCGGCGTCGAGGTAGCCGGGGTAGTGGATCAGGCCGGGGGCGAGTTCGATCAGGGCATGCTCCTCAGGCGGATGGCGTCGTGTCCTAGCCGATTCCCGCGTGAGCCGGCAGGCCCGGGCATGCTAGGCCCGGGGCATGACGATTCGCTCCGCCACCCTGATCGGCTCCGGCGCCATCCTGCTCTGGTCGCTGCTCGCCCTGTTCACCGCCGCCTCCGGCGCGGTGCCGCCGTTCCAGCTCGCCGCCATGACCTTCCTGGTCGGCGGGCTCCTCGGCTGCGCCAGCTGGATCGTGCGTCCCTCGGGCCTGTCGGCCCTGCGCCAGCCCCTCTCGGTCTGGGCGCTCGGGATCGTCGGGCTGTTCGGCTACCACGCGCTCTACTTCGCCGCCCTGCGCCTCGCGCCGCCGGCCGAGGCCGGACTCATCAGCTATCTCTGGCCGCTCCTGATCGTGCTGTTCTCCACCCTCCTGCCGGGGGAGGGGGGCCTGCGCGCGGCGCACCTCGCCGGGGCGCTGCTGGGTCTCGCCGGCGTCGTCACGCTCTTCCTCGGCCGCGGCTCGCTCAGCTTCGAGCCCGCGGCGCTCCCGGGCTACGCCGCGGCGCTCGCCTGCGCCTTCCTGTGGTCGGGCTACTCGGTGCTGTCGCGCCGGGTCGGCGCCGTGCCGACCGACGCGGTGGCGGGCTTCTGCCTCGCGACGGCGGCCTTGAGCCTCGTCTGCCACCTCGCCTTCGAGCGCACGGTGTGGCCGCAAGGAGCGGCGCAATGGGCGGCGGTGACGGCCCTCGGCCTCGGCCCGGTCGGGGCGGCGTTCTACCTCTGGGACATCGGCGTGAAGCGCGGCGACATCCGCCTCCTCGGCGTCGGCTCCTACGCCGCACCGGTGCTCTCCACCCTGATCCTCGTCGCCGCGGGCTACGCGCCGGCGACGTGGTCGCTGGCGCTGGCCTGCGGGCTCATCGTGGCCGGGGCGCTGGTGGCGACGCGGGCGGGCGGGGGCCGGGAGACGGTAACGGGAAGTTAGAGCGCTGCCCGATCGTCTTGCAGCATGAGCCTAGAGCAGCGCCCGATCACGTTGCAATCGGGCGCTGCTCTAGGTCATTGATGTTGCCGCATTTTCTTCGCCCAACCGGAAGCCACTTGGTCGGAAAATGCTATAGCTTCCTCAACCAGATAGCCCGTTACGTCGAAAGATTCTCAGGGCTCCGCGGCCTGTCAGATCGTCGCCCTGTCCATCTTCCTCAAGCTCATCCACATCTCGAAGTCGCGGTAGAGTTCATCGAAGGTCACGAGGGTAAGCGTGAAGCTGTCGGCCTTCACCTTGTTGCGCCGCCACTCCCATCGGTCCTTGCGCACCATCGTCGATAGCGAGGTCGAGCGTCCGATGACGAGCACGCCGACGATGTTGGGTCGTTCGCCGCCGAAGGCATCCACGTAGTCGCCGGTCTTGCGATAATGGTCCAAGGCCCAGGTCCAGTCGACGATCTGACTGAATCCCTTCTCGAAAGGGCGGGCCCACGGGTCGATGCCCCGCTCGCTCGCTTCAAAGATGTGCCGGTCCGATGCGCCCTCGAACTCGATCAAGCAGACATTGTCGGTGCCCGCACGGCGGACGGTCAGGTCGGTCCGGAAGTGGGGAAGGATCCGGAACTCGTGCCTGATCAAGTCGCCGATGCCGACGCGCGTGTTGTACTGCCCCATCAACGCGCAGAGATTCGGCCACGTCCTGAAGTTGGCGAGGACCTGATCACGTTCGGCGAGATCAGTCGTGGTGTCGAGAAGCGCTTTGAACGCGCCGAGTTCGACCTCCGCATCCGTCAGGCTGAAGGCATGCGCGTCGAAAGCGGGCTTTGCCATCAGGTCTGCGCGATGACCGAGGTGATGACGAGCGAATCGCCCTCTGTCTTGAAGAGCACGCGCAGATCGCCGGCTCGCGCGACGAAGGCATCGTCGAGGCCTGCAATCTTCTTGACCTTCGCCGGGTCGAGAACACTCGCCTTGATCGCCATCAAGGTCGCATCGGCCCCGGTCTTATCGAACGGGTGCAGCGACGAGACCATGTTCGCCGCCGTGTTGCTGATGTGCACGCGCGGGGTGTCGTGAGCGTTGTCCTGTCGCCGTGCCGTGGCCATTGTCGGCTCCCACCCCTCCTCGAACGAGCATAATCTAGGTGCAGCCGACAGCGACGTCCATCGCACCTCTGCATCTCAGCCAGTCGTTCCCGGCCGCCGCGGTCGCTCTTCAAACCAACCCGGTCAAGGCCGAGCTTACCCCCGCGGCATCGGCCGCCAATCCGGCGGCGCCATCTCGAAGCCCTCGAACCGGAATCCCGGCGCCACGGTGCAGCTCACCAGCGTCCAGGCACCGAGGCTGGTCGCGGTCTGCCAGTGATGGGCCGGCACCACGATCTGCGGCCGGTGGCCCCGGGCGAGGTCGGGGCCGAGATGGCGCGCCTCGGCGTCGTGGCCGTTGGGGCTGGTGGTGATCACCATCGGCGCCCCGGCATGCCAGAGCCACACCTCCGTCGCGTCGACCCGGTGCCATTCCGAGGTCTCGCCGATGTCGAGCAGGTAGTAGATCGCCGTCGAGGCCGGGCGCCCGTCGATCTCGTTCGGATCCCGGAACGTCTCGCGATAATGCCCGCCCTCGGGGTGGGGCTTGAGGTCGAGCAGGCGCACGACCTCCGATGCGGTCAGGTGTTGCATGGGCGTCAGAACCGGTTCTTCCACTCGCGCAAAGCCATGAACACCGCCGCCGGGTCGGCGCCGGGCTCCATCCCGACGGCGCGGGCGAGCGCCGGCTCGGTGGCGCGCAGGAACGGGTTGGTGGCCTTCTCCTCCCCGAGCGTCGTCGGCACCAGGAAGCGGCCTTGCGCCTTGGCCGTCTCGGCGAGGGCCGCGCGGTCCTTCAGGTTCCGGTTCTCCGGCTCGGCGGCCAGCGCGAAGCGGGCATTCGACAGGACGTAGTCGTGGCCGGAATAGATCACGGTCTCGTCGGGCAGGGGGAGGAAGCGCGACAGCGAGCGCCACAGCACCTGGGGCGGGCCCTCGAGCACCCGGCCGCAGCCGAGGGTGAACAGGGTGTCGCCGGCGAACGCGATCCCCGCCTCCTCGAACCAGTAGGTGACGTGGTCGTTGCAGTGGCCGGGCGTCTCCCAGACCGCCGCCGCGAGCGAGCCCACCGTCACCACGTCGCCCTCGCGCACCGTGGCGTCGACCTGCGGCACGGCGCTGCCTGCCTTCTCGGGGGCCGTCACCCGGGCCCCGGTGCGCGCCTTCACCTCCGGGATGCCCTCGACGTGGTCGCCGTGGCGGTGGGTGACGAGGATGTCGGTGAGGCGCCAGCCGGTCTCGTCGAGGGCGCGCAGGACGGAGGCCGCCTCCGGCACGTCGATCGCCGCGCAGGCGCCGGTCGCGGGATCGCGCATCAGCACGCCGATATTGTCGCTCCGGCACGGGAAGGTGCGGATCTCGGGGCGGATCTCGGGCATCGCGGCGCTTCCTCGAAAACTCTCTCGCCGCCGGAAGATAGGGCGCCACCGGGAGGCGCGCGAGTTGCGCGGCCGGCGAATAGCGGGGAGCGCGCCGGACCTTGCGGGTTGACGCCTTGCCGCGCTTCGCGCCACTCCCCATTGATGGCCTTGGCGTCCGGTCGTCCTGGCGCCCAGTCGTCTTGGCGCCGATGGCATCGGCGTCCGCGCGCCGCTCCGCACGCCCCGGGAACCGATGAGCCTCGACGTCACCGACCTGCGCGCCTTCTACGCCAGCCCCCTCGGGGCGGTGGCGCAGCGGCTCGTCGGCCGCACGGTCCACCGCATGCTCGGCTCGGTGTCGGGCCTGCGGGTGATGGGGCTCGGCTACGCGGTGCCGTATCTCGGGCCCGTCCGGCACGCCGCCGAGCGGACGCTCGCCTTCATGCCGGCGACGCAGGGGGTGACGCACTGGCCCGGCTCCGGCCGCTCGGCCTCCTGCCTCGTCGACCCGACCATGATGCCGCTGCCGGACGCCGCCCTCGACCGGGTGATGCTGATCCACGCCATCGAGGCGGTGGAGAGCCCGGCCGAGCTGATGCAGGAGGTCTGGCGCGTGCTGACGCCCGGCGGACGGCTCATCGTCGCGGTGCCGAACCGCCGCGGCCTGTGGGCGCGGCGGGACGCCACGCCCTTCGGCCACGGCCAGCCCTACAGCCGCTCGCAGCTCGGCCGGCTGATGCGCGACACGCTGTTCTCGCCCGAGGACTGGGCCGAGACCCTCTACGTGCCCCCCGTCGAGGGCTGGCTGACGCTGCGCACCGCGAGCGCCTGGGAGCGGGTCGGCACCGGCCTGTCGCTGCCCTTCGCCGGCCTGCACGTGGTCGAGGCGACGAAGCAGCTCCACCGTCCGGTGGCGGTTCCGGCCCGCCGGACGGCGCGCCTCAGGCCCCGGGTGCTGGCGCCGGTGCCGGTGCCCGCCCCCGTGCCGGGGGGCGCGTGATGCCGTTCCCGGGCGCGGAAGCCGCGCTGCAGAGCTTCCTCCTCGCCTTCTCGGCCCTGTTCTCGATCGTCAACCCGCCGGGCGCGGCGCTGATCTTCGCGCAGGTCAGCGTCGGGCGGACCCACGCCGAGCGCACCTGGCTCGCCCGCCGCATCGGCGTCTACGCGGCGGCCGTGATGCTGGTCTCGCTCTGGGCCGGGGCCTCGGTGCTCAGCTTCTTCGGCATCTCGCTCGCGGCGCTCCGCATCGCCGGCGGCCTCGTCGTGGCGGCGCAGGCCTGGACCCTGCTCGCCGCGCCCGAGCAGCGCGAGGCCCGCAAGACCGCCCAGGCCGAGCCGGCCCAGGCGAGCGAGGAGCGCCCCGAGCCCGCCGCGCTCGCCGAGGTGGCGTTCTTTCCCCTGACGCTGCCCTTCACCACCGGGCCCGGCACGATCGCGGTGGCGATCGCGCTGGGCGCCGGCCGGCCGGAGGGCGGGGCCGACCGGATCGCGTATCTCGCCGGCGCCTCGGCGGCGGCCCTCGTCATCGCCCTGATGGTGCTGCTCGCTTACGCCTCCGCCGACCGGCTGGTGGAGCGGCTCGGCCACGCCCGGGCCCGGGTGCTCGGGCGGCTCGCCGCCTTCCTGCTCCTCTGCGTCGGCACCCAGATCACGCTCACCGGCGTCACCGACGTGCTCGGGCCGCTCATCGCGAACGCCAGGCCAGGGTTCGGCCGGTGAGCGCCATCTGGGCGTCGACCGCCCGCAGGATCCGGGCCTTGGCGAAGTAGTGGATCATGTGGCCCTGGCCCGGCAGCAGGGTGAGGGTGCTGCCCGCGAGCTCCGCGTGCAGGCGGGAGGATTGCTCGGCCGGGTCCACGATGGCGTCGGCATCGCCCGACAGGATCGCCACCGGCAGCCGCAAACCCGCGTAGCGCGGCTGCATCAGGGCGACGGCGGTGTTCATGCTGGCGGTGTCCTCGGCGCTCGCGCGGCTCTGCGTGGCCGAAAGCGAGAGCGCGACGGGGAAGCGCGCGGTGAACCGCGCCGGCACGGCCTGCGGCTTGAACACGTGGCGAAACACCTTGGGCGCCAGCATCTGCCCGACCGCCCCCGGCATCAGGGCGCGGGCCGCATCGCCGACGCCGGGCACGGCGAGCGGCGCGATCAGCGCCACGTCGGCCCGCCGGCCCGGATAGTAGTAGCCGGAGAGCAGCACCAGCCCGCGCAGGTCGAGTCCCTCGTGGACCGCCAGCGCCAGCGACACGATCGTGCCCCAGGAATGGCCGACGACCACCGGCCGCTCGACGTTCAGCCCGGCGAGCACGTGCCCGATCAGCCGCGCCTGCGCGGCGGCGGTCCAGACCCAGTGCCGCGGCCGCTCGGTGTAACCGAAGCCGGGCCGGTCGATCGCGATCACCCGGTAGGTCTTGGCGAGCTGGTCGACGAGGCCGCAGATGACGAAGTCCTCCGCCATCGTGCCGTTGCCGTGGATCAGCACCACCGGGCGGCCCTTGCCGCGGACGACGACGTGCACCCGCACCCCGTCGACCTCGACGAAACGGCCCGGCGGCGCGTGCGCGGGCTCGTCCTTCTTCAGCGCCTCGGCACCGCGCTGCATCAGGGACCCGGTGCGGCGCGCCGCGGCGGCGTTCGCCTTGGCGGTGGCGCGCAGGATCCGGACGGCGCCGCTGGCGGCGCGGCGGGGGCTGAGCCCTGGAACGAACCGAAAGGCCATGGGATCTCCGGCGCGATGCTGCACTGCGGCATAAGATGGGGCCTTCCGGCTCCCGCGCATATCCCCCCACCCAGCCCCTCTTGCCTCCGCTCTTCGCCCTCAGCCTTGGCAGCATCGCCGGGCCCCTGTACGAGGCCCGGACGGGGCGGACCGGGACCGCCGTCCCTTGCGCGCCCGAGCGGCGCGGGGCAGGCCCGAGTCCCGAATCGGCGCCGCTGCGCCGGGACGGCAGCGGAAGGAGCGTGATCCATGCGTCTCGTCGTCGTCGGCGCCTCCGGGCGCATGGGGCGGATGCTGATCCAGGCGGTGGCCGGCAGCGAGGGCTGCACGCTCTCCGGCGCGATCGAGCGCGAGGGCTCGCCCGCGCTCGGCCAGGATGCCGGCGTGCTCGCCGGGCTCCAGCCCCTCGGCGTTCCGGTCACCGACGATCCGCTGCCGGTCTTCGCCGAGGCCGACGGCGTCCTCGACTTCACGGCGCCCGCCGCCACGGTGTTCTACGCCGAGCTCGCCGCCCAGGCCCGCATCGTCCACGTGGTCGGCACTACCGGCCTGTCGCCGGACGACTTTTCCAAGTTGCGGGCGGCCGCCTTCCACGCCCGCATCGTGCAGTCGGGCAACATGTCGCTCGGCGTCAACCTGCTGGCGGGGCTGGTGCGCAAGGTCGCCGCGACCCTCGGCGACGAGTTCGACATCGAGATCCTGGAGATGCACCACCGTCACAAGGTGGACGCGCCCTCCGGCACCGCGCTCCTGCTCGGCGAGGCCGCGGCGCAAGGCCGCAACGTCGCGCTTGAGCAGCGCAAGGTCGCGGTGCGCGACGGCCATACCGGCCCGCGCGAACCCGGCACGATCGGCTTCGCCACGCTCCGGGGCGGCAGCGTCGTCGGCGAGCACAGCGTGATCTTCGCCGGGGCCGGCGAGCGCCTCGCACTCACCCACCTCGCCAGCGACCGCGGCCTGTTCGCCGCCGGCGCCGTCAAGGCCGCCCTCTGGGCGCAATCCCGCGAGCCCGGCTTCTACGGCATGGACGACGTGCTGGGCCTCTGAACCCCTTTTTCCTGACACACGGAGCGACACGCATCATGGAGCGGCTTCTCGTCCTCGCGCGCCACGGCCAGAGCGAGTGGAACCTGAAGAACCTGTTCACCGGCTGGAAGGACCCCGGGCTCACCGAGCTCGGCGTCGAGGAGGCGCGGGCCGCCGGGCGGCGGCTCAAGGCGAAGGGCGTGCAGTTCGACGTCGCCTTCACCTCGGACCTCGGCCGGGCCCAGCGCACCTGCGCGCTGATCCTGGAGGAGCTCGGCCAGACCGGTCTCCAGACCTTCGCCGACGCCGCCCTCAACGAGCGCGATTACGGCGACCTCTCGGGCCTCAACAAGGACGACGCCCGCGCCAAGTGGGGCGAGGAGCAGGTCCATGTGTGGCGCCGCTCCTACGACTCGCCCCCGCCCGGCGGCGAGAGCCTGAAGGACACCGTCGCCCGCGTGCTGCCCTACACGATGCGGGAGATCCTGCCCCGCGTGATGCGCGGCGAGCGGGTGCTGGTCGCCGCCCACGGCAACTCCCTGCGCGCCCTCGTGATGGTGCTCGACGGCCTCACCACCGAGACGATCCCGGGCCTCGAGCTCCATACCGGCGTGCCGCTGGTCTACAGGCTGAAGGACGACACCACGGTCGCCTCGAAGGAAGTCCTCGACCGCGACTGATCACGTCGCCGCGGCCGCCCTCTTCCGGGGGCGGCCGCCGGCCGAAGCGCGCGGGACTATTGCCGCGCCGCCCATCCGTCCCACCTGTCGTACCATGGCGCGCCCTTCGCGCACGCCCCCGGCAAGGGAGAGACAGATGGTCGACACCGATCGCATCACCGGCGCGGCCCGCGAACTCGGCGGCAAGGCGCAATCGACCCTCGGCGACCTCGCCGGCGACCGCAGGGCGCAGGTCGAGGGCCGGTTCCGCGAGGCGCAAGGGCACGCCGAGCACTTCGCCGGCGAGGCCCGCGACACCCTGCGCGACGCCGCCGACACTGCCATCGACTACGCCGAGGACGCCTACGAGCAGGGCCGTCGCGCGGCGCGCCACGGCGCCAGCACCGTCTCGCACTACGTCGAGGAGACCCCGCTCCTCGCGCTCCTGGTCGCCGGGGCCGTGGGCTACGGGCTGGCGCTGCTGGTGCACGGGCGGCGCTGATCACCTGATCCACCTCCAGTGTGGCGGCGTCCGAAGTCTATCCGACCATGCAAATGTCGGGTAAAAGAAATATACCAATATAAAGGACGTCCAAGCTGCCCGGCCACACTGTGGTCGGGTATCTTTCACCATTGCACTCCCAAGAAAAATTTTTGCTAATATTTTAAATATAATTTAGTAATATTATATTGGATAATATTTTAGAAATAAATATTAATAATATGTGCGTATCGTCTATGCATGTGTGCGTTGGTGTATAACCGGCTTGGCGCTTGTTTTTCTGCCTGAATGGCGTAGGGATAGATCGACACCTTTTCTTTGGAGGGATCTATGTCTAACAATCGTACGCCTAAAAAGGATAGGATCGGCGAAATAAATATAGGAATTAACGCTGAAGATCATATAGAGTTTGATTTTAACAAAGAAAAACAGACAGTATCGATCAGGGTTATGCGAGATGGATCCCCTGTAAAGGCAAATCATCAGCACTATACTACATATTACGAGAGGAAGTCAAAGCCTAAATTCATAAATGCGATCGAATTTCAGTCAGCGAAAGATTTTACTTTGGATCATTACGACGCCTTGCGCGTATACAGTCAGGTATGGGCCATTGATACCAATTCCGACGTGTTCTTTGACAATAAAATATGCGTTTCTGTTTGCAGCGAATGCACTCTAGATGAAATTCATGGTGTAGTGCCTAAATTTGCAATTTTATTTGGCGCAACCGCAGCCAACCCAGAGCGATATGCTTGGCGACATTACATCGAAATGATATGCAAGTGCGAGGGATATAGTGAAACGGAGAAATACGCTCTGATCGTAGATTCGGACATTAATAAAATATTTCCTATAAATCACAGGAAAGAGCCGGTTCATGGTACATTTTATCTGCCAGAAAACTGGTGCCTGATTTACGCAACTGCAGATAAGCCAGCGGACTCTTTCATAAACAGGGCAATCTCGGTATCGGATAAAACTGCTAAAACCATCTTGAACGGAGTCGGTGCCCGTGAAAGCAATAAAAAATATTTTTCCCCTATCGACGATGAAGAAGAGCCAAACTTTCTGCGATATGAAATCTACTATGAAGAAGATAGAATGATTGCAATCAAAGTGTGAATATGTATTTATGTTTTAACCAAAAAGATATCGAAAGATCAAATATTGCCAAGACGATTGAGGAAAAATATAAAATAATTATCATATTTGTTGCTAATTTATCAACGTATCACGATATATGAGGCGACACGTGGGGCAGCGTGCCGCCCTCACGCTATGGTCTGTGACTGCCGCCTCGTAAAAGAGCCGGCTGAGACGTGATCGGCGCAATCACCACGACAATCGACAGCTACGTGAGTCTCACCGCCGCCCCAGCAAACATCGGCCCGGCGGGATGGATCTCCCGGGCCGAAGCCTATCTGCTTACTTTGCCGCCTTGCCGTCGGTCGCGCCCGCATGGCCCTGCGGGGCGGGCTTGGCAGCGGCGGTGTGGGCGGCGGCCTTCTGGGGCAGGCCGACGGCGTCGATCACGTCGAAGCGCATGCCGTCCTCGGCGGTCTTCAGCGCCGCGTTCGCCTCGTAGTACTTGCCCTGGCCGATCAGCGTGGCCGCCTGGTTCACGTCGGCGGTGGTCTTGTCGAGGGGCAGCACCGCCATCACGAAGTTCACGTCGACATGGGCGAGCTTCAGCGTCTCGATCGCGCCCTTCTGGTCGCCCTTGGCGAGGCTCTTGTTCGCCTCGTTGACCGCCGACGCCTTCTCGGGCGTCGCGACGAAATCCTCGCCGAGGGTCATCTGGGCGTCGACCGGCACCCAGGCGACCTTGCCCGCCGCATTCATGTCCTTGGACGCCGTGTTCGTGGCGCCCGGCTGCGCCGCATTCGTGTCCTTGGAGGCGGCCATGTCGGCCGGCGTCTTGAGATCGGCTTCCGCCTTGGTGAACACCGCGTCGTCGGTCTTCGCCTTGGCGAGCGCGGACTGCGCCTTGCCGATCAGGCTCTTCGCCTGGGCCGGATCGGCGTCGAAGATCGCGATGCGGGCCATGTGCATGTCACGGAACGCCTGGGCGCCGTCCTTCGAGAGCTTGCCGACATCCTGGTCGATCGCCTTCTGCGCCGGCGTCTCCTGCATCGCGGCCGGCTTGACCGCCTGGTCGGCGGCATAGGCCGCACCGCCGAGGAACGTGGCGGCGACGAGGGCGGCGGCGACGGATTTCCGATAGGCCATGACGATGCCTCCTGCGCAAGATCGACTTCGGCGGACTATTCTGCCCCGGTCGATGTTGTCTCTACATCTCGATAATACATCGCAGGAGCTGACGTTGCCTGTCTATTCCATTAAAAGCCGGTAACCTTCTCAATCGAACCGTACAGTTTCGTTCGGTCACGTTTCGACGGCGTGCCCCGAAAGGGACAGCCCCCGACCGCCGGGCGGTCGGGGGCTGCGGCCCACATCACCTATGAGCGCTCGCCCCCGGGTCGGCCCCGGGGGCGCCGCGCCCTACTGCGCCGTCCACCCCCCATCGACCGGCAGGTTGATGCCGGTGATCTGGGCCGCCGCCTCCGAGCACAGGAACACCGCGATCGCCGCGACCTGATCGACGGTGACGAATTCCTTGGTCGGCTGGGCCTTCAGCAGCACCTCGTCGATCACCTGCTCTTTGGTCAGGCCGCGGGCCTTCATGGTGTCGGGGATCTGCGCCTCGACGAGCGGGGTCCAGACGTAGCCCGGCGAGATGCAGTTGACCGTCACCTTGTGGGTGGCGAGTTCCAGGGCCGCGGTCTTGGTCAGGCCGGCGATGCCGTGCTTGGCCGCCACGTAGGCCGACTTGTAGGGCGAGGCGACGAGGGAGTGCGCCGAGGCGGTGTTGATGATCCGGCCCCAGCCCTTCTTCTTCATGCCGGGAATCGCCGCCCGCATGGCGTGGAAGGCCGAGGACAGGTTGATCGCGATGATCTGGTCCCACTTCTCGACCGGGAACTCCTCGATCGCCGAGACGTACTGGATGCCCGCATTGTTGACGAGAATGTCGACCGCGCCGAACTCCGCCTCGGCGTCGGCCACCATCTTGGCGATCTCGTCGGGCTTCGTCATGTCGGCGCCGGAATAGACTGCGCGGACGTGGAACTCGGACTCGATGCCGGCCCGCTCCTTCTCGATCGCGTCGGGCTGGCCGAAGCCGTTGATGACCACGTTGGCGCCGTGCTGCGCCAGGGCCCGGGCGATGGCGAGGCCGATGCCGCTCGTCGAGCCGGTGACGAGGGCGGTCTTGGATTGCAGCGTCATGGTAGGGGCTCCCGGGTAAGATCAGGCCAGGTAGTCGTGCAGCACGTGGCCGTACGGCAGGGTGAAGTCGACGATCTGGTGGCGGGCGCGCACGATCCGGCGCACCGGCAGGTCGGCGACGCGGCAATTGACGTGCGGGATGAGGTGCAGCCGGGCGTCGCCCTCCCAGGCGCCGTGGACCGTGATGTCCTGGAGCCGGTAGCCGACGAGCTGCGCCACCTTCACGCCGCCATCGACGTCGGGGATCAGCTTCAGGTTGACGTTGAGCTGGCCGATGCCGTCTCTCACCTTGTCGAGCTGGTCCTCCAGGCTGCGGTGCTTGTAGGTCATCGTGCCCATCGCCACCCGCTCCTCGTCGTAATGCAGGGTGCCGGTCAGCGTGTCCTTCATCACCTTGAGCCGCGGCACGCCGTACTTCTTCGGGAAGCCCCAGATCTCGCGGCCGGCGGTGATCGGCGGCTCGTCGTCGAGATACATCTGGACCGAGTAGTTGCAGGGCTCGCCCTTGTAGCTGGCGACGATGGCCGATCCGCTCTCCTCGTAATCGCCGAAGCCGGAGGAATCCGGCATCTTCATCCACTCGTAGAAGGCGAGGTTGCCGGGCGCGGGCTCCAGCGGCTCGGGCAGCGCGGCGCGCAAGGCGTCGGGGTCGGTCTCGTAGGTGATGATGAGATATTCGCGCCGCAGGAAGCGGTAGGGCCCGTGCGGATAGCTCGGGCTGAAGGCCGGCATCGAGGGCGCCTTCAGGATCTCGTCGCGGGTCATGCGGCGTTCCTTCCTCTTGCGAAAGACGATCAGTCCCGCGCGTCGCGGGTGAGGTCGAACACGGTCACGCCCAGCTCGGGCCGGCAGCGCTCGATCCAGTGGCGGTGGCGGAAGGAGCGGCGCACGTCGTTGCGCCCGGCCTTCCAGTGCTCCAGCATCGTGGTGCGCGAGAACTCGTAGTCCTTGGCGTCGCTCTCGTAGTTCTTGGCGCGGTAGATCAGCTGGAGGATCGTCACCGCGTTCTGGTGGCTCACCTCCGACAGGAAGGCGACGTCCGGATCTTGTCGCAGCTCGGGCGGCAGCTTGTCGAACAGGCGCCGGAACGCGGTCTTGGCCTTGTGGATCTCGATCTGGTCGTTGGTGTTGAGCCGGGTGCGGCTGGAGAACCGGATGTCCTTCTCGCGCTCGGCCGCCTCCGACAGGGTGCGGGGCACCGGGCCGCGGGCGCTGAACAGGTCGACTTGGAACACCGCGAGGTCGGCTAAGCGCTCCTCGTCGAGCACGTATTGCAGCGGCGTGTTCGAGACGATGCCGCCGTCCCAGTACTGCTCGCCGTCGATCTCGACCGGCGGGAAGCCCGGCGGCAGGGCACCGGAGGCCATGATGTGCTCAGGGCCGATCCGGTCGCGGCGGTTGTCGAAATAGACGAAGTTGCCGGTGCGGATATTGACCGCGCCGACGCTGAGCCGCGTCTCGCATCGGTTGATCCGGTCGAAGTCGATCAGCTCCAGCAGGGTCTGCCGCAAGGGGGCGGTGTCGTAGTAGCTGAGCGCCTGCGGCGCGCCGGCGGGGTAGAACGTCGCCGGGGGCACGCGCGGGGCGAAGAAGCCCGGCACCCCGACCGTCGCCCCGAAGGCGGCGCTCCAGGCGTTGAACACCTCCCGCGCCTGCTCGCCGGGCCACCACGGCGAGACGGTGATCGAGGAAGAGACCTTGTCCCAGAACGCGCGCAGCCGCTCGACCCGGCGCTCGGGCGGGTTGCCGGCGATGAGCGCGGCGTTGATCGCCCCGATCGAGATGCCGGCGACCCAGTCGGGCGAGAGCGCAGCCTCCTGCATCGCCTCGGCGACGCCGGCCTGGTAGGAGCCGAGGGCGCCGCCGCCCTGGAGCACCAGCACCCGACACTCGTCGCCGATCGTCTTACCCGCCTGATCCCGCTCGTCCATCTGGCCTCCGCTGGCCGCCGCGCGAATCCCGGCGGTTAGATGATGCTGCACTGCCGCGAGACAAGTCTTAGCCCCGGTCCCGCGTCGCGGGTCGCCCCGCCTTCGGGTTGACACGGGCCGGCCCCTCCGCCAAGCCTCCGCGCCGCCCAAGGCCCGGGTGGGCCGCCCGCGCCGCAGGTTTCCCTCGAGGCCCCGGTTCCCGCCGCGGCCCCTTCCAAGCCCCCGCGACGCCGGCCCGACACAGCACAGGTTCCGATGCGCTCCTACCTCGACTTCGAAAAGCCCGTCGCCGAGCTCGAGGCGAAGCTCGAGGAGCTGAAGGCCCTCGGCGACCGCGATGGCGCCGTGGCGATCAGCGAGGACGTGGCGCGGCTGGAGGCCAAGGCCGCGGCGGCGCTCGCCGAGCTCTATGCCGGCCTCACCCCGTGGCAGAAGACGCAGGTCGCCCGCCATCCCCAGCGGCCCCACTTCGTCGATTACTGCGCCGGGCTGATCGAGGAGTTCCAGCCGCTCGCCGGCGACCGCGCCTTCGGCGAGGACGAGGCGGTGGTCGGCGGCTTCGGGCGCTTCCGCGGCCGGCCGGTCTGCGTCATCGGCCAGGAGAAGGGCGCCAACACCGAGGCCCGCATCCGGCACAATTTCGGCATGGCCAAGCCGGAGGGCTACCGCAAGGCGGTGCGCCTGATGGGGCTGGCCGGCCGCTTCGGCCTCCCCGTCCTCACCTTCGTTGACACCGCCGGCGCCTATCCGGGCATCGAGGCGGAGGAGCGCGGCCAGGCCGAGGCGATCGCCCGCTCGACCGAGGCCTGCCTCGGCCTGCCGACCCCGAACGTCACGGTGGTGATCGGGGAGGGGGGATCCGGCGGGGCCATCGCGCTCGCCACCGCCAACACGGTGCTGATGCTGGAGCATTCGATCTACAGCGTGATCTCGCCGGAGGGGGCCGCCTCGATCCTGTGGCGCGACGCCGGCCGGGCCCAGGACGCCGCCACCGCGATGAAGATCACCGCCCAGGACCTCCTGCGGCTCGGCGTCATCGACGGCATCGTGCCCGAGCCCACCGGCGGCGCCCACCGCGACGGGCAGGCCGCCATCCGGGCGGCCGGCGAGGCGATCGCGAGCGCGCTCGAGCCGCTGGCGGCCCTCGACGCCGACACCCTGCGCGACCGGCGGGCGCAGAAGTTCCTGGAGATCGGGCGGAGCCTGTAACGGTCGTCGGGCCGTTCTCGTCACGCCGGATCTGACATCCTCCGCGTCATCCCGGGGCTCGCCAAAGGCGAGAACCCGGGATCCATAACCGCCGAGGGATGCAGGCTCAGTCTGACCGCGTCCGCTTCATCTTGGAGCGTCGGCGGTTATGGATCCCGGGTTCCGCTTTCGCGGCCCCGGGATGACGCGGAGGGTGCCAGGAATGTCGTCGAGGCCGGTTGCGCGTCGCGCCCTGCCCGAGCCTGGATGCCGCAATCCCCATCATCCACAGCCCCGCACAACCCTCATACGCCAGACACAACCCGGCCTTCGTTTTGCCGAAGACGGGGCGGATGTGTTCGCGGGTGAACCCCGTGATGGGGTGCGCCGGCTTCTTGACCGGCGCGCCTGTTAGGCGAATCCCCGCAATCTTGACCGTTCTTGCGGTAAGAGGCGGGTAAGTTTAACGAAGCTATGGGGTTGGGGAGACCGGTCCGCGGCGTCAGTGTGCCGGCGGTCCGATGGCGAGAAGGCGGGGATCCCATGGTGCGTCTGGCGGCGATGCGTCCGGTGCTGGCGGCGAGCGGGCTCGCCGTCGCCTTGTCCCTCGGGGCGTGCCAGGATGCCGGCTTCTCGGCCGCCGGCTCGGCCCGGGCCCGCGAGCCGATCCCGCAGAAGACCGTCGCCCTGATGGCGGCGAAGAACATGTCGCCCCGCGACCCCATCCTGATCCGCGCCTTCAAGAAGGAATCGGAGATGGAGGTGTGGAAGCGCGGGACCGACGGCCAGTACGCGCTGCTCAAGACCTTCCCGATCTGCCGCTGGTCGGGCCAGCTCGGGCCGAAGGTGCGCGAGGGCGACCGGCAGGCGCCCGAGGGGTTCTATCCCATCAGCATGGGCCAGATGAACCCGAACTCGTCCTACTACCTCTCCTTCGACACCGGCTACCCCAACGCCTTCGACCGCGCCAACGGCCGCACCGGCAGCTACCTGATGGTGCACGGCACCTGCTCCTCGGCCGGCTGCTTCGCGATGACCGACGAGGCGATCGCCGAGATCTACGCCATCGCCCGCGAGGCCTTCGCCGGCGGGCAGCGGGCGTTCCAGTTCCAGTCCTATCCGTTCCGGATGACGGCGCAGAACCTCGCCAAGTTCCGCAACGACCCGAACATCGGCTTCTGGAAGAACCTCAAGGAGGGCTCGGACTATTTCGAAGCCCTGCACGAGGAGCCGCGGGTCGGCGTCTGTGGCAACCGCTACGTGTTCGGCGGCCAGGACGCCGCGGCGGGCGCCTGCAACCCGAAGGTCGATCCCGTCGTCGTCGCCAAGCGCGAGAAGGACGAGGTCGAGGTGGCCGAACTCGTCGCCAAGGGCACCGCGGCGACCCGCCTCGTCTACCAGGACGGCGGCCAGCACCCGTATTTCCGCGAGAGCGCGCCGAGCACCCAGCTCTTCGCCGAGCAGGCGCAGCCGCGGCCGAACATGGGCACGATCAGCCGGCCCGAGGCCCTGGCGGCGGCGCCCGAGGAGATCACGATCGAGCCGAAGGTGAAGCCGGTCCTGCTCGCCAAGATCGACCCGAAGCACGAGAAGGGGAAGGCCGGCGCGAAGCCGACCGCGCTCGCCTTCGCGGCCCCGGCGACCAATCCTGCCCCGATCCCGACCCGCGAGGCCGCCGCCGCCGCGCCGGCGGCGCCGATCACCGTGGCGAGCGCCGACGGCGATCCTTCGGCCTACCGCAAGCTCCTCGGCAACCTGTTCGGCGGCGCGCCGGCCGCCCCCCCGGTCGCCCCCGCCGCCCTGCCGGCGGCCGACACCACCCCGGTCGCGGCGATCTCGCCGGCCGCGCCGCTGCCGAAGAAGGTCACCGCCACCGCCCGGTTGCATTCCGCTCCGGCCGCCCACGCGGCGACGACCGCCAAGGTCGACGGGTTGAACCCGGGGGCTGCCAAGAAGGCCGAGGGCAAGCCGGCGGACGCCAAGGCCGCGGAGTCAAAGCCGGCCGAGGCGAAGCCCGCCGCCAAGGCTGGGGAGGCCAAGGCTGGGGACACCAAGCCGGCGGATGCCGGTAAGCGCACCGAAGGGTCGAACCGCAACCGGGTCGCTGTTTCGCAGTCTGGAAACTGAAGGCGCCTGTTCGGCGCTCACGAGGAACTCCACACCCTCCACGTCATCCCGGGGCCGCGAAAGCGGAACCCGGGATCCATAACCGCTGACGTTGGAGAATAGGTCGGACCGATTCAGCTCTCCCCTGCATCGTCAGCGGTTATGGATCCCGGGTTCTCGCCTGCGGCGAGTCCCGGGATGACCCTGTGAGGTGTCGGAGCAAGCGCGCGAAGACATCGCTCCTGCGCTGAATGATCTACTCCGCCCCCGCCGCCCTCTCCACCCGCCGCGGCCCGAGCGACAGCACCAGGGCGCCGGCCAGCGTCGAGAGCACCGAGCCCAGGATCACCCCGAGCTTCGTCTCGGTGTCGAAGTCCGGCGCGTCGGCGAAGGCGAGGCCGCCGATGAACAGGCTCATGGTGAAGCCGATGCCGCAGAGCAGGGCCACCCCGTAGACGTGGCGCCAGGTGGCGCCCGCGGGCCTCGAGGCCAGCCCGATCCGCACCGCGAGCCAGACGCCGCCGAACACCCCGACCTGCTTGCCGAGAAACAGCCCCGCCGCGACCCCGAGGGTGACGGGGGCGAGCAGAATCGCGGGCGTCACTCCGGCGAGCGACACGCCCGCATTGGCGAAGCCGAAGACCGGCAGGATCAGGAAGGCGACCCAGGGCTGGAGCGCGTGTTCCAGCCGGTGCAGGGGCGAGTCTCCATCGTCGGGCCGGCCGGGGCTCGCCCGCAGCGGGATCGCGAGCGCCAGGACCACGCCCGCCACGGTGGCGTGCAGCCCCGAGCGCAGCACCAGGAGCCAGAGCACGGCGCCGAGGATCAGGTAGGGCCCGAGCCGGCGCAAGCCCAGGCGGTTGAGCGTCGCCAGCATCGCCGTGACGGCGCCGGCCAGCGCCAGCATCGGCCAGGCGAGGTCGGCGGTGTAGAACAGCGCGATGATCACCACCGCCCCGAGATCGTCGAGGATGGCGAGCGCGGTGAGGAAGATCTTGAGCGAGACCGGCGCCCGCGAGCCGAGCAGCGCCAGGACGCCGAGGGCGAAGGCGATGTCGGTGGCCGCCGGGATCGCCCAGCCGCGCAGGGTCGCGGGGGAGGACGCGTTGACCGCGACGTAGACCAGCGCCGGCACCGCCATGCCGCCGAAAGCCGCGATGCCCGGCAGCGCCCGATCGGGCCAGGTGCGCAGGCCCCCGTCCAGGATCTCGCGCTTGATCTCCAGCCCGACGAGCAGGAAGAACAGCGCCATCAGGCCGTCGTTGATCCAGTGCAGCAGGCTCAAGGGCCCGAGCTTGGCGTGCAGTGCGCGGTCGTAGACGTCGCCGTAGGGACCGTTGGCGACGATAAGCGCGAGCACCGCGCTCGCCATCAGCACGAGGCCGCCGCCGGCGCTGCTGACGAGCAGGTTGCGCAGGGCCGAGAGCGGGCGCGGCAGGCGCCGGGGGGAGGGAGGGGGATGCATACCCCCGGGTGCCAGGAAACGTGAGCAGGATCAACGTGGGCGGAACCGCCCGACACCCTCATGTCCCGCGGCGCGCCCCGATCGAGGATATACTATTTTTGGAAAAGCAGTTTTCCGTGAAGTTAGATCAATAACTAGCGCGCTCATCAAAATATATCAGACTTCACAACGAAATGATTTTTTGATCATTTGGAGGGAGTGTGGTTCGAGAGCGAGGAATTTCCTGCGATGGCTGGCGACGTCAACCTCCCCGAGGCGCTCCTGGCGCCGATCGCCCAAGGCGGAATGGCGATGGCCGCGCCGCTGCCGGTGCTGCACGAATACGGCCCGTCCGTACGCATCGGGTTGTCGGCGGCGGCGGTGCCGCAGGCCCCCATCAACGAGGCGGGCCTGTCCGAGCAGGAACGCCTGGGTCTCCAGGCCTTCCGGCTGCGGCTGAACGCATCCTACAAGGAGGCGAAGGAGAGACGTCCGCACAAGTCGTCGTCGTGGGGCGGCGATGACGGCCAGCCGCAGCTCCACCGCGATCAGCACGCCGTGATCCCTCCCGCCACGCCGGTGCCGGGCAATCCGTCCCCCGTACAGGCGGCTCCGCCGGTCCGTCGGCTGGCCGGGCGCATCGCGGTCGGCCTGTTCATCGTCTCGGGTCCCGGATCGCTGGCGATGACTGATGCCCAGCAGCAGAAGATCGTCGCGGAGGTGCAGAACGGCCTCAGCTTCCTCGGCGGCCAAGCCCCGGCCAAGGACGTGACCTTCGTGTACGACACCCAGGTCGTCCCGGTCACCACCCCCGATACGGCGGGGCAGCGTCCTGTCGGCTGCGACCCCTACGAGCACTTCGAGGCCCCCTGGCGGGACGACGCCCTGACCTCCATCGGGCACCCGGCGGGGCTCGCCGGGATTCGGAGCTACATCAAGGCCATCAAGACGGCCAAGAGGGCCCAGGTCGCCTATTGTGCCTTCTTCACCCACTACCAGCTCCACCATTTCGCATATTGCCGGGGCGAATACCTCGTCATGCACTATGACAACGACGGCTGGGGAACCGACAATCTCGACAGCGTGTTTGCGCACGAGACGGGGCACGTGTTCGGCGCGCCGGACGAATACGCCGAGAGCGGCTGCGATTGCGGCGGTTCGCACGGCTTTTACGGCCGGCCCAACCTCAACTGTGAGAATTGCGCCGAGGATGGCGGCGTGGCATGCATCATGAAGCGCAACACGTGGGCCATGTGCGCCGAGACGCCCTACCATCTCGGCTACACGATGCCCCCGGCGGGAGCCGGCATCGCGGCGTCCGCTGTCGCGGCGCCCGGCGCCGCATTGGAGGCCTGAGATGGAACAGGTCATGATCGTCGACCCGGCCGAGGCGGATGCCCGCACGTGGCTGGCGTTGATGCAGGCGCGTCGGACGCAGGAATTCTCCGATCACGTCTTCGTCGTGGAGGGCGACAAGCCGGCCATCGACGCACTTCGTGCGCTGCCCGGCATCAAGACGCCGGCGCAGCTTGATCCGGCGGAGACCGCGCGTCTCTCGCCGATCGAGAAGCTGTCGATCCGCGCCTGGAGCGAGCGGACGCAAGCATCGGAGAAGGTCCGCCCGGGGGACGGCGTCAGCTGGGGGCACAAGGACTTCCAGGCTCCCTGATCCAGACCGCCTGATCGGCATGGTCCGGCCGCGGTAACGCGGCCGGACGTTCACCGATGGGTGGGCTCATCCTCGCCCGAGCGCCGCCCGCACCAGCCTCAACGCATCCTCGCTCGCCCATTCCGCCGGGCCCTTCATCACGCCGATCCCGCAGCCGTCGCGGTCGATCAGGAAGGTGGTGGGCAGACCGACGACGTCGCCGCCCTGCTGCAACGCCGGCAGCGCCCGACCGGCCGGGTCGGCGTAATAGGCGAGCCGCGCGATCCCGTTCTCCTGCATCCAGCGCGGCGGCCGGTCGGGGTTGCGGGTGTCGAGGTTGAGCGCCACCACCTCGAAATCCTGGCCCCCCAGCGCCGCCTGCAGCCGGTCGAGGGCCGGCATCTCCGCCTTGCACGGCGCGCACCAGGTCGCCCACAGGTTCAGCAGCACCGTGCGGCCCTTGAGGTCGGCGAGCGTCCGCGGCTGCCCGTCCGGCCCGGTGAAGGTGATGGCCGGCGCGGGCTTCGGCCGCGGATCGACCTGGAGGGCCGCCACCTCGCCGCGGGCCAGCGGCGCGACGCGGGCGGCGGCGGCGGGCCCGAGCGGGCAGGCGCCGCCGTTGCCCCCGCCCGCAACCCCGTATAGGGCAGCCCCGAGGCCGAGGATGGCGGCGAGCCCCCCCGCAGCGAGGGCGAGGCGGGCTTTGCGCGGTGATGCGAGACGAGGTGAGGACATGAGCAACCGGATGTGGGGCGGGCGCTTCGCGAGCGGCCCCGCCGAGATCATGGAGGAGATCAACGCCTCCATCGGCTTCGACAAGCGCCTCGCCCCCCAGGACATCCGGGGCTCGCTCGCCCACGTCGCGATGCTGGGCAAGGCGGGGATCCTGCCGGCCGAGGATGTGGCGAAGATCGAGGCCGGTCTCAAGTCCGTCCAGTCCGAGATCGAGGCCGGCACCTTCGAGTTCCGCCGCGAGCTCGAGGACATCCACATGAGCGTCGAGAGCCGCTTGCGCGAGATCGTCGGCCCGACGGCCGGGCGGCTCCACACCGCGCGGTCGCGCAACGACCAGGTCGCCACCGACATGCGGCTGTGGGTGCGCGACACCCTCGACGCCCTCGACGCCCAGGCCGCCGACCTGCAGCAGGCCATGGCCGAGCTGGCGCTCACGCATGCCGGCACGGTGATGCCCGGCTTCACCCACCTGCAATCGGCCCAGCCGGTGACCTTCGGCCACCACCTGCTCGCCTATGTCGAGATGCTGGCCCGCGACCGCGGCCGGTTCCGCGACGCCCGCGCCCGCCTCAACGAATGCCCGCTCGGCGCCGCGGCGCTGGCCGGCACCTCGTTCCCGATCGACCGCCACGCCACCGCGAACAGCCTCGGCTTCGACCGGCCGACCGCGAACTCCCTCGATTCGGTCGCCGACCGCGACTTCGCCCTGGAAGCGCTCTCGGCGGCGGCCATCGCGGCGGTGCACCTGTCGCGCTTCGCCGAGGAGATCGTGGTCTGGACCTCGGCCCAGTTCGGCTTCGTCAAGCTGTCGGACCGGTTCACCACCGGCTCCTCGATCATGCCGCAGAAGCGCAACCCCGACGCCGCCGAGCTGGTGCGGGCGAAGTCGGGCCGGGTCATCGGCGCGCTGTCGGGCCTGCTCATCGTCATGAAGGGCCTGCCGCTCGCCTATTCGAAGGACATGCAGGAGGACAAGGAGGGCACCTTCGACGCGCTCCAGACCCTCTCGCTGTGTCTGGCCGCCATGGCGGGCATGGTCCGCGACCTGGAGCCCGTGCCCGAGGTCCTCAAGGTGGCCGCCGGCTCCGGCTACGCCACCGCCACCGACCTCGCCGACTGGCTGGTGCGCGAGCTCGGCCTTCCCTTCCGCGATGCCCACCACGTGACGGGCCGCCTCGTCGGCGAGGCCTCGTCCCGCGGCATCGGCCTGGAGGCGCTGCCGCTCGCGGTGATGCAGGCCGAGGAGCCGCGCATCACCGACGCGGTCTTCGCGGTGCTCGGCGTCGAGAACTCGGTGGCGAGCCGCACCAGCTACGGCGGCACCGCGCCGGACAACGTCCGGGCGCAGGCGGAAGGCTGGCTGAAGCGGCTCGCCGGCGAGACGGCCTGAGCTGCGTCATCCCGCTCGTCCCATCCAGAACCTCATCCTGAGGTGCCTATCGATCGTCGATCGATAGGCCTCGAAGGAGGGCTCCAGGACCCTCTGCGCTCGCTTGAGGCCTCCTTCGAGGCTCAGCGATCGTCGATCGCCTCACACCTCAGGATGAGGTCGTGGGTGGGAGGGGGTGAGCGCTCGTGTTAGTGCAAGCCCGGTCGAACAAGCTCTACCATCACGGGAGGACCCACCATGGATCTCGGTCTCAAGGGCAAGCGCGCCCTCGTCCTGTCGTCCAGCCGCGGCCTGGGCCGCGGCATCGCCGAGGCCCTGGCGGCCGAGGGCGCGGACGTGCTGCTCACCGCCCGCACCGCCGAGCGCCTCGACGAGGCGGTGGCGGCGATCAACGCCCGCGGCCAGGGCCGCGCCCACGCCTTCGCCGGCAGCCTGAAGGACAACGTCGAGGCGATCTACGCCGCGGCGCAGGAGCATCTCGGCGGGGTCGACATCCTGGTCGCCAACACCGGCGGTCCGCCGGCCGCCACGGCGCTGACCGTGCAGCCCGAGGCCTGGACGCCCCAGTTCGAGGCGATGGTGACCCCGGTCTTCCGTCTCGCCGGGCTGGTCCTGCCGGGCATGCGCCAGGCCGGCTTCGGCCGCATCCTGGTGGTGGCCTCGAGCGGCGTCGAGCAGCCGATCCCGAACCTGGTGATGTCGAATGCGCTCCGCGCCTCGATCGCCGGCTGGGCCAAGACCCTGGCCTCCGAGGTCGCGGCCGAGGGCGTCACCGTCAACATGATCCTGCCCGGCCGGATCGAGACCGACCGCACCGGCGAGCTGGATGCCGCCAACGCCAAGGCGCAGGGCAAGTCGCGCGACGAGATCGCCGAGGCCGCCCGCTCGGCGATTCCGGCCAAGCGCTACGGCAAGGTCCAGGAATTCGCCGACGTGGCGTGCTTCCTGGCCTCCGAGCGGGCCTCCTACGTCACCGGCAGCATGATCCGGGTCGATGGCGGGGCCGTGCGGTCGATCTGAGGGTCGTGGAGGCTGAACGGTCTTCGTCCAGCCTCCACCCGTTCCGAGCCCGGAATGGGGATTGGCAACGAGAAAGGGCGGCCCCGCGGGACCGCCCTTCTTCATGTCCCAAACTGCGTCAGCCCTTACTGCCGCTTGCCCCAGCGCACGCCCGGGGCCGGGCCGGCCCCCGCCGCGAGCTGCCCGACCGCCGGGCCCGAGGCATCGCCCGGGTGGTGCTGCGAGCCCGGGCCCATCGGCTCGGGCGCCAGCAGGTCCGGGGTCGCGGCCATGTCGGGGGTGCCGCGGCCGGTGGCGAACTGGCCGGCCTTGCGGAAGCGCCAGAGGTAGCCCGGCACCACCGCCTCGATCGCGGTCGGCGCGATGCCGAGGCCCTCGATCGTGCGCTTCTCGGCCTTGGCCGCCTCCGACACGACGTTGTCGCTCTGGAGCAGGGCGACCTGGTCGCGGGTGAGCTTCAGGGTGTCGGGCAGGAGGCCGAGCGTCGCGGTGTCGACGATCTCCATCACCCGCGCCTGGAGCCGGGCGGCGGGGGCGGGCAGCGGCAGCACCACGCGGCTGCGCATCGTCACCTTCAGGGTGTACTCGACGAGCTGCTGCAGGCTCAGGATCTCCGGCCCGCCGAGCTCGTAGGCCCGGCCGCCCTGGACCTGGCCCTCGACCGCCCGGGCGATCGCCTCGGCGACGTCGCCGGCGAAGACCGGCTGCATCCGCGCCTCCGCCCCGGCGAGCGGCAGGACCGGCAGCATCCGGGCGAGGCCGGCGAAGCGGTTGAAGAAGCTGTCTCCGGGCCCGAACACGATCGAGGGACGGAAGACCACCGCGTCGGGCCGGGCCTCGAACACCCGGGCCTCGCCGATCGCCTTCGAGCGGGCATAGGCCGACGGAGACTGCTCGTCGGCGCCGAGCGCCGAGACGTGCACCATCGGGGCGTTCACCGCGGCGGCGGCGCGGGCGACCTCGGCGGCGCCGTCGGCCTGCAGGCGCTGGAAGCTCTGGCTGCCGCTCTCCTGCAGGATGCCGACGAGGTTGACCACGATGTCGGCGTGCTCGGCGGCGCGCACGATCGAGGCCGGATTGCGCAGGTTCGCCTGCACGCCGACGATCTGGCCGACGCGGCCGAGGGGCTGGAGGAACTGGGCGAGGTCGGGCCGGCGCACCGCCACCCGGATCCGGTAGCCGCGCTTGGCGAGCGCCCGCACCACGTGGCGGCCGAGGAAGCCCGATCCCCCGAACACGGTCACGAGCTGCGAGGCGGGTCGGGTCAGGCCGACATGGTCGAAGCCGGTCATGGTCGTGGGGTCCTTCCGCGGGTCTTGTCCGGGGAGTCTTTTCCCGGGGAGTCGTGCCGGGGTCCTGCCGGCTCCATTAGTCGAGGGGGCGAGCGCTGTGAAGCTCTTTGGACTCCAGCCGGCCGGCTCGGGGCCCGAGCCCGACAGGCTTGCAGGGGGCTATCCGCCAGCGGCCTGAGTGAGAGCCCGATCGAGACCTGCATCGCAGGCGTGACCGCGTGCCGCTGGACCGAGGCCCGGCCCGCGGCGCGCCTTGCCGGCCGGGCGGCCTCGGTGTGGCAGGAAAGCGTGCCGCCAGCGAATTCGTAAAAATATCCTTTGAGTTTGACCTAGGGCCATGTAGCAAATTGATGACAAAATAATTCAAACGGGGGATTGGGAATGAATTCGGATGCCGACATGCTGGCCGCCTTCATCGGCGCCGGGCTGGTTTTGCTCGCGTTCGCGTATTGGTTTGCGCGCCGACCGGCAAAGACGCGTTCCGTCATTCCCGACCGATCGGGCGACGAACTCGAAATATTATCCAAGGAATTGGCGAATCTCGTGGACGTCGCGCGATTCATCAATAACGGGTTTCAGGACGATGATTTTTATTCCATCAGAAGCAAATATTTTGTCATCGCCACGCGGCTGCGGGAGCATCCGGCCTATTCACGCTACGTGGACCCGAAGCTCGGCACCGTCGCGGAGGCCGGGCATGCCCTGCCGCTGAGCATGCTGCGCCCGGAGGACAAGGAACGCCTGCTCGTCAGCCTGCGGGAGATGCAGGGCTGCGTGCAGATCCTGATCGATCTCCGCGATGCCGGCTGCCTTCCGGGCTCTGCGCCCGAGGCCGGGCCCGACCGCCATCCTCCCCCCGGCGCCGCGACGACGCGTCCGCTCCCGAGGCGCGGCCTGCGCCTCGCGACGGCGGCGGTCGCCATCGCCCTCCTCGCCGGAGGAGTCGGACATGTGGCCCTCGGCGATGCGGCGGGCTCCGGCGCGACCCTGCTCGCCCAGGCCCACCGGAGCCTCCGGGACGCCGTCGGCCTCGGATCCGGGATCGGCGCGGCCGCCGGCCTCCCGGCCGATCCCGGGGCGCGGCCGCACCGCATCGCCGCCGAGATGGGAGCGCTCGACCAGGACGTCGCCCGGCACCGGGACGAGCTCGACGGGCTGGTCCGGGCGACGAGCGCCCTGCGGGCGCAGGCGGTGGAGCAGCGCGAGGGGCTGGCCGCGGCCCGCACGGAGGCTGAGGCCGGCCGGGCTGCCCTCGTCGCCCTGCGCGCCGAGATCGTCGAGCAGGCCGGACGGATGGCCGAGGCCCGGGCCGAGGGCGAGGCGGCGATCCGGCAGATCCGCGACCGCGTCGCCGCGCTCGGCCAGGCCGCGCAGGACAACCACGCGGCCATCGACCGGATCGCCGGCATCGCCGACGTCCTGCAGGAGACGGCGCGCGGCATCGAGGAGGCCCGCAGCCAGCTGTCGCGCGAGCGCGTGCACCTCGCCGCCCTCACCAGCGACGGCAGCGACGCCGACCACACCCTGTCCGAGATCAGGGCCCGCATCGCCGCCCTCAAGGTCTCGCTCGCAGGAGCGGATGGCGCGGCCCCCGTCGCCGGGACGGCGCCGGCCACCGCCGCGCCGCCCCCGCCGCGGAGCGAGGCGGCCTTGCAGCCGGAGGAGTGGCGGCAGATCCAGCAGGCGCTGGCCCGGTCCGGGCATTTCGCCGGCAAGGCCGACGGCCGAGCGGGGGAGGGGACCCGGGCGGCTGTCGCGCGGTACCAGCGCGGTCTCGGCGCGGAGCCCACCGGCCGGCTCACCCCGGCGCAGATCGACCGGCTCCTGCCGTCCCGCCCGGTCAAGGGACCGGTCGCGGCCGAGGTGCCGATGGCATCCAAGGGATCGATCGCGGCGCGGTGACGCGCGGGCGCCGGGGGGCGCCGGGAACGGAGGCAGTTGCGTGCCGTTCGCCCCGCATGACCGCGCTCCCCCGACCCCGGCACGACCTGTCGCCCGGCCTCCTGATCGGCCTCGGCCTCGGGGGCTTCTTCGACGGGATCGTGCTGCATCAGCTGCTGCAATGGCACCACATGCTGAGCAGCTGGTACCCGGTCACCTCGCTCGACGCGCTGGAGCTGAACACCCGCTGGGACGGGTATTTCCACAGCGCCACCTACGTGTTAGTGGTGCTCGGCGTGTTCGGTCTGTGGCGCCGGGGACGTCCTTACGACGGCCGGCTCCTCGCCGGCGCGACGCTGCTCGGCTGGGCGGCGTTCAACCTCGTCGAGGGCGTGGTCGACCACCAGATCCTCGGTGTCCACCACGTCAACGAGACGGTGCCGCGGGCGGCCTGGGCCTGGTGGGATGCCGGCTTCCTCGCCTGGGGCGCCGCCATGGCGCTGGCGGGAGGCCTCCTGGTGCGGGGGCGGTGATGCGGCGCGCGGCGCTGCCGTGGATCCTCCTCGCGCTGGCGCTCACGGCCGCGACGGCACCGGTCTGGGGGCGGTGGGTCGCCGGGTTCGATCCGACGCTGGACGAGCTGCTGAGCCTGCGATGCGGTAAACCTCTCCCTGGATCGTGAGAGGCCAAGCATCGTCTGTGGTTCTTCATCCGCGATGCCGCGCGAGCCACCGCCCTTTCCCGGACGACTGAAGCGAAGCGGAAGGAGATCCGGGATCCAGCACAAGAATTCGCGAAGCACCTCATGTCTGCAAGGTTGCAAAGATAGAGCCGCTTCGCGGCACTTCATCCGCTGGATCCCGGATCTCCTTCCGCTATCGCTCCAGTCGTCCGGGAAAGGGGATGTGGCTCACGAGGGGGGGCTTGCCGCGGAATGGGACTGCACGGCTGATCCGCCGCTGCCGTGAAGCACGCCCCGACACCCCTCACGCCACCTTGCGCGGCACCATCCGCTCGCTCACCAGGGCCTCCCGCGCCCCCGACAGCCCGGCCTCGGCGTATTCGGCATCCTCGTTGACGTTCCACACGTCGTAGCGGCGCTCGCCGAGAAGGATGTTCCGCGCCGTCAGCATCGCGGTCATCATCGCGTGGTCCTGGTTGTTGTACTTGTGCATCCCGTTGCGGCCGACGAGGTGGAGGGTCGGGTAGCTGCCCTCGAGGTCCCGGCGGATCGTCGCCACGTGGGCGCGGTAGGCGTCGTCGTAGACCGGATAGGCCTTGGGTTGGCGCACCACGCAGGCATCGACCACGCTCGCCGGGTCGACGAGGCCGATCAGGCCGATCTCGCGGCGGGCGAGCGCGATCAGCTCCGAATCCGGCGCGTTCCACAGGCCGTCGCCCTCGAAGCAGAAATATTCGAGGCCGAGACAGGTATAGGAATCGTCCGGCACCATCTCGGGCGACCAGGAGCGGAAGTTCTGCACCCGGCCGACCTTCACCGCCGGGTCGTGGACGTAGATCCAGTTGTCCGGGAAGCTGTCCTTGGCCTTCGCGATCAGCGCCACGGTGACGAAGTCGCGGTAGCGCAGGGAGCGGGCCTGGAAGGTGCTCAGGGGCGCCGGGCGGATGGCGCCGACGAGCTCGCGGATCGGCGCCGAGGAGACCACGTTGCGGGCCGTGAAGGTCTCGCGCCCGCCGCCCTCGCGCCGGGCGCTCACCGTCCACAGCTTGGTGGCGGAATCGTAGGACAGCGCGTCGACCCGCCGGTCGAGCAGGACCTTCCCGCCGTGCTGCCTGATCGCCGTGGCGGCGGCGTCCCACATCATGCCGGGGCCGCGGCGGGGATAGCGGAACGACTCGATCAGGGTCTTGATCACCGGGCCGTCGCCGGCGGCCGGCCGATGGAGCCCGAGGGAGCGCTTCAGCCCGTCGCGGATCGCCGCGCCGAGGTCGAGCCCTTTGATGCGCTGGGCTGCCCAATCGGCCGAGATGTCGTCGCAGGACATACCCCACACCTTCTCGGTGTAGGTCTTGAAGAAGATCGAGAACAGCCGCTCGCCGAACTGGTTGCGGACCCAGTCGTGGAAGCTTCGCGGGTCGGGGATCGGCCGCGCCCGGGCCCAGAGATAGGAGGCGACACAGAGTCCGCTCTCGATCAGGCCGAGGTTGCGCAGGGCCTCGAAGGCCTTCAGCGGGTAGGCGTAGGTCTTGCCCTTGTAGTAGATCCGCGACAGTCGCGGCCGCTCGATGAAGTCGTCGGGCAGGATCTCGTTCCAGAGATCGACCACCTCCTGCGATTTCGAGAAGAAGCGGTGGCCGCCGATGTCGAACAGGAAGCCCTTGTACGCCACGGTGCGGCTGATGCCGCCGACCTGGGTCGCGTCGCGCTCCAGCACCACGACGTCGCGGCCGGCCTTGGCCAGCATGTAGCCGGTGGTCAGGCCCGCCGGTCCTCCGCCGATCACCAGCGTCTCGGTGTGAAGGCTCATCGCTGGGGCAACTCCGGGGCCGCCGGCGCCCGGGGTAGGTCCCCGGGGCCGGTCTCTCTCCCCGAGCTTTACCGTCGGGATGGTAAAGATCCGCTCAACCGACCCTGCTAACCGGGGGGTAACGGCCGCCGTGCGAAGCCGGACCCGCCCGGATCTCCTCCGGGCCAGGATCCCGCGCCATGCTCGCCGCCTTGCTCCCCCAGGCCCGATCCGGACCGCGGGCGGCGCAAGCCTCCCCGTTCGAGCGCCCGGCGCTCGTCTGGCTCCTCGTTCTCGTCGGCGCCGTCGGTTTCACGGCCTGGGCCGGGATCGGGGCGGTCCTGCGCGACCTGCGCCTGCCGGACACGGACGATGCGATGCGGCTCGTCCAGGTGCGCGATCTCCTCGCCGGCCAGTCCTGGTTCGACCTTGCCCAGCACCGCCATGCCGGCGCGCCGCCGATGCACTGGTCGCGCCTCGTCGACGTGCCGATCGCCGGCCTGATCCTGCTGGCGCGGCCCTTCGCGGGGGCGGCGCTGGCGGAGGGGATCGCCGCGGTGGCGTGGCCGCTCGTGCTCCTCGGCCTCTACGCGATGATCCTGTATCGCGGGGTGCGCCGCCTCTTCGGATGGCGCGCCGCGGCCTTCGCGCTGTTTACCGCCGCGCAATCGATCATCGTCGGCGGTCTGTTCCTCCCGGGGCGGATCGACCACCACAACGTCCAGATCTGCGCGGTCCTCGCCCTGGCCTTGAGCCTCGCCCGCATAGGCGCCACGCTCCGGGACGGGGTGTGCGCCGGCGCGCTCGCGGCCCTCTCCCTGGCGGTCGGGCTCGAGGCGCTGCCGTTCATCGCGCTCGCCGGCCTCGTTCTCGCGGGCCTGTGGCTGCGGGCCGGGCGCGCCGCGCTGCCGCCCTTCCTCGGCTTCGGCCTCGCCCTCGGGCTCGTCGCCCCGGCGCTCTTCGTCGTCCAGACCGCACCGGCCTTGTGGAGCGCCACCGCCTGCGACGCGCTCTCGCCGCCCTGGCTCTGGCTCGCCGCCTCGGCCGGGCTCACCGCAGCGGCGGCCTCTCTCCTGCCGGGCGGGTGGGGCGCCGGGCGGCGGCTCGGCCTGCTCGTCGCCTGCGGACTCGCGGCGGCCGGCGGGTTCCTCGTCATGTTCCCGGCCTGTGCCGCCGGGCCGTTCACCGGCATGCCCGACCTCGTGCGCCGGGAATGGCTGGTGCGGGTGCAGGAGATGCTCCCGGCCTGGCGCCTCGCCCGGCACGCCCCCGATCTCGCGCTGGCCGGCTACCTCCCGGTTCTGATCGGCGCCGTCGCGGCGAGCCTGTGGGCCTGGCGCGGGCGCGAGGCCGGGCAGCGGCACCTGATGGCCGCGACCGCCGGCGCGCTCTGGCTCGGCCTCGCCTTCGGCGTGCCGCAGGTCCGCGGCCTCTACGTCGCCGCCGCCTTCGTGCCCCTGGTGGCCGGCCCGCTCCTCGACCGGGCGGTGGCGCTCCTGCGGACGCCCGGGGCCACCGCATCCCGGCAGGTCGCCGCCCTGGCGATAAGCCTCGCCCTGTGCGGCAAGGTCTGGCTCCTCCTCGCGTCGCTCCTGCCGGCCCCCGCCGGGCCGGACAAGGCGATGGAGGCGGAGCGCGCCGCCTGGCAGGATTGCGGCGACGCCAAAGCGGTCGCCGCCCTCGACGTCCTGCCGCCGGGGCTGATCCTCGCCCGGATCGATCTCGGGCCGGCCCTGCTCCTGCACGGCCACCACACCGTCGTGGCGGCGCCCTACCACCGGGCACTGCCGGGACTCGTCGCCGCCCTCGAGGCTTTTCACGACGCGAACTCCCTCGCGGCGGTGGCCGCGCGGGTGGGGGCGGACTACATCGTGGCCTGCGCCACCCCGGCCGATCCGGGGGCGCCGAGCGTCGCGGACCGGATCGGGCGCGGCGAGATCACCCCGCCCGGGCTGGAGCCGGTCCCGGTGCCGGACACCCCCTTGCGAGTCTGGCGCCTCGCGGCCGGCGCCGCGAAAGGCTGATCCGTGACCGGGCGTGCCGCCGCGCTCTCCCTCGCCGCCTTCCCCCTGGTCCTCCTGCTCGCGGTCCTGGCCGCCGGGGCGGTGATGGTCGCCCGCGGCGAGGAGCCCGGCGGCATCGAGGAGGCCTGGCTCGCCCTGCTCGGGCCCCCCGATCTCGGCCCGGTCGATTTCGCGGCTCTGCGGCGCGTGCGCTCCAAGGGCGACGCCCTCGCCTGCGCGGCCGATATCTGCCCGAAGGCGCAGGCCGACGCGGTGCCGCCGGTCTACGCGGTGGCGGGCGCCACCTTGCGCGAGATCGTCCGATCGGTGGCCGAGCGCGAGCCGCGCACCGCGCTCGTCTTCACCGACCGGTGGGGCGAGCAGGACCGCTACGTCGCCCGCACCGCCGTGCTTCGCTGCCCCGACACCGTCACGGTCGAGATCGTCGGCCGCGGGGAGGGCCGATCGAGCCTCGCGCTCTACATCCGCAGCCAGGCCGGCTGCCCCGTCCCGGCGACGAGCCACGGGCGCCTGACCCGCTGGCTCGACGGAATCGCGGCAGCGGCCGGTGCAGAGGCGAACAAGGGGTGATGATCCGGATGCCGCGCGCCGCCCACGAGCACCTGAGCCCCACCGGCGTTCCGCCCCTGGCGGCCCTGCCCGCCCATCCCGACGTGGTGGTGATCGGCGCCGGCGCCGCCGGGATCGGCGCGGCGCGCCGGCTTCTCGCCCGCGGCCTGTCGGTGGCCGTGCTGGAGGCCCGCCCGCGGCTCGGCGGCCGGACCGTCACGACGTCCCTGCGCGGCCACCCGGTCGATCTCGGCGCCCACTGGCTCCATGCCGGGCCGATCAACCCCCTGGTCGCCTTGGGATTCGAGCGCGGCGAGCCCCTGCGCCGGGCCGCGCAGGAGAGCCACCTTTGGGTCGGGCGCCGTCCGGGCCGGCCGGCGGAGGAGCTGGCCTTCGGCCGCGCCTGGGCCGTCGCCGACCGGGCGATGACCGACGGCGCGCGCCTGCACGGGGAGGACCGGCCCGCCGCGACCGCCCTGCCGCCCGGCCTCGGCCCCTGGGGGCAGCGCGTCGCCCTGGTGCACGGCCTCGTCTCGGGCCGGCCGCTCACCGAGATCAGCCTGCACGACTTCCCGAGCATGGAATACGGCGACAACTTCTTCATTGCCGGCGGCTACGGCGCCTATCTCGCCCGCCTTGCAGCCGGGCTGCCGGTGGCGTTGTCCACCCCCGTCACCGCCCTCGACTGGGCCGGGGAGGGGGTGCGGCTCGATCTCGGCGCGCGCGGGGGGCTCAAGGCGCGGGCCGCCCTCGTCACCGCCCCGATGATGGTGATGCAGGAGCCCGCACCCGCGCTCCGCTTCGCCCCCGACCTGCCGCCCCCGGTCCGCGCGGCGATCGACGGATTCCGCACCGGCATCTACGAGCACGTGGTGCTGCACTGGCCGTCCTCGCCGTTCCGCGGCCGCGACCGGCTGGCGAGCCTGATCGGCGGCCGGCTCCAGCCGCCGGGCCTGCTGACCCGGGTCGACGGCACGCCGTTCCACTATTTCGAGCTCGACGTGCCCCTGGCCGCGCGCCTCGACGCGGCCCGCGCCGGGGCGGACGGGGCGCGGCGGCTGGTGCGCGAGACCCTGGCGGAGCAGGTCGGCCGCGGCACCTTGCGCGACCTCGCCGTGCCGGCGGTGACCGAGTGGCGCCACGATCCGTGGTCGCGCGGCTCCTGGGCGGTGGTGCCGCCGGGCCATACGGGGGCCCGCGACCTCCTCAAGGAAGCGGTGGGCGAGCGGATCTGGTTTGCCGGCGAGGCCCTGTCGCGGGAGCAGTGGGGCACCGCGGGCGGCGCCTTCGCGGAGGGCGAGCGGGCGGCCGACGCCATCGCGGCCTTTCTCCACTAAAGCCACATTGGGTTTGCCGCCGCCGGTCCCTACATTCCCCGCATGCTGACCCGTGCCCTCACCCTCCTGCTGCTCCTCGGCCTGTCCTGCGCCGTCGAATCCCACGCCCAGCCGCTCACCCGCAACGTGCTCAAGGGCGCCTGCGAGAAGCTCGTCATCGCCGGCAAGGACGTCAGCCCGACCTGCGGCGAGAGCATCGTCAACACGGTCCAGGGCCGGCGCACCTCGTTCGACTTCACGTCGAGCGACGGCACCACAGTGAGCTTCAGCGGCACCGGCATGCCGCAGGACCGCCAGGAAGAGGTCGGGGTCGATGCGCTCCAGCCGGTCAGCGCCGTGATCCTCACGGTGAAGGGCGCTGACGGCGGCATCACCCGCGACACCCTGATGACCGTCGGCTCCTGCCGCTTCCCGCCCGCGGGGCCGAACCGCTCCACCGTCGCCTGCGCCGCCGACACCCAGCGCGGCCGCTTCGAGGGGACGTTCACGACGGCGAGCGAGGCGGCGGGGGCGAAGTAGACGGTGCGATCATCTCGCGGATGCGCGCCGCCAGGGCGTCGACCGCGAAGGGCTTTGTCAGGACCGCCATGCCGGGTTCGAGCGGACCGTTGCCGAACAGGGCGGCCTCCGCGAAGCCGGTGATGAACAGGACCTTCAGGTCCGGCCGGGCGACCCGGGCGGCATCCGCCATCTGGCGGCCGTTCATGCCGCCGGGCAGGCCGACATCGGTCACCAGGAGGTCGACGCGGGCGTCCGACTGGAGCACCCTCAAGCCGCCTGCCCCGTCCGCGGCCTCGACGGCGGTGTAGCCGAGGTCGCTCAGCACGTCGGTCACGAGCATCCGCACGGTCGGCTCGTCGTCCACGACCAGCACGGTCTCGCCCGCCCCGGCCTGCGCCATCGGGCGCCGCTCGGGGTCGATCCCCTCCGCATCCGCCTCGCCCCGGTGCCGCGGCAGGTAGAGGCACACGGTCGTGCCCGCACCGACCTCGGAGGCGATGCGCACCTGCCCGCCCGACTGCTTGGCGAAGCCGTAGATCATCGACAGGCCGAGCCCCGTGCCCTCGCCCATCGGCTTCGTCGTGAAGAACGGGTCGAAGGCCCGGGCGACGACCTCCGGGGGCATGCCGGTCCCGGTGTCGGACACGCACAAAGCCAGGTATTGCCCCTCCGGCATGTCGTGCGCCGCGGCCTGGGCGCGGTCGATCCAGCGGTTCTCCGTCGCGATGACGATCCGGCCGCCCTCCGGCATCGCGTCCCGCGCGTTGATGCAGAGGTTCAGGAGGGAGTTCTCGAGCTGCGACGGGTCGACCAGGGCGGGCCAGAGGTCGTCCGCCCCCGTGTGCCGCACGTCGATAGCCGGGCCGACGGTGCGCTGGATCAGGTCGAGCATCCCGTCCACCAGCCGGTTCGCGTCGATGGCCCGGGGCGCCAGCGTCTGGCGGCGCGAGAAGGCGAGCAGGCGGTGGGTCAGCGCCGCGGCGCGCTTCGCGGCGCCCTGCGCGGCGGCGATGTACTTCGCCACGTCCTTGGAGCGGCCCTGGCCGATGCGGGTCTCGATCAGCTCCAGCGAGCCCGAGATGCCGGCGAGCAGGTTGTTGAAGTCGTGGGCGAGGCCTCCGGTGAGCTGGCCCACCGCCTCCATCTTCTGCGACTGGCGCAGGACCTCCTCGATGCGGGCGCGCTCCTCGCCGGCCTGCCGCAGGCTCTCGGCCGCGTCCCGCAGGTCGCGCGTCCGCTCCTCGACCCGGGCCTCCAGCGAGGCGTTGAGGCGGCGGATCTCGTCCTGCGTGCGGCGCTGCCGGAACGCCGCGAAGGCGAGCAGGGCGCTGGCGAGGAGGCCGCCGCCGCAGACGAGTCCGATCTCCGGCAGCGCCGAGGCGCGCCGGGCCGAGACGCGCTGCTCGAACAGCACCGTCCAGGTGCGGCCGCCCAACTCGATCGTCGCCTCGCGCGTGAGGCGGCCGGGCGTCGTGTTCGGCGCCACCGTGGAGCGGTGCAGCAGCGTCGCCTCGCCGGGGGCGCCGTCGTAGATGGCGAAGGCGGCATCCTCCTCGGCCTCCGCCGCCACGATGCTGTTGAACAGGTCGTCGGCCCGGAAGGCGCCGAAGACGAAGCCGAGGTAGCGCCGCCGCCGCTCGTCGAGATCGGGCGGGACGGTGCCGCCGGCATAGACCGGCATGGCGACCAGGAAGCCGGCCTGCTTGTTCGCGTCGATCTCCTGCACGAGCTGGATCCGCGCCGAGGCGGCCGGCTGGCCGCTGTCGCGCGCGCGCTCGACCATGTCGCGGCGGACCGGATCGGACATCACGTCGTAGCCGATCGCGGCCTGGTTGCGCGGGTTCGGCGGCTCGGCGAACAGGATCGGGCTGAGCACGGGATAGTCGCTCGGCGGGCGCACGCGAAAGTCCGGCACGCCCAAAGCCGCGGCCCGGGCGGCGAACCGCTCGCGTTCGGAGGCCGGAATCGCCGGCGTGAAGCCGATGCCGAGGAAGCCGGGATACAGCGCCTGGAACTCGATCCGCTGCACGTAGGCGCGGAACTCGGCCAGCGTGACGGTATCGCGGTTGGCGGCGAACAGGCCGGCGCCGCCCCGCAGGAGGGCGGTGTAGGTCCGGAACTGGTCCTCGACGGTGCGCAGCTCGATGTCGGTGGCGTGGAGGAAGGTCAGCCGGTCGCGCAGGCTCCCGGCCCGCCACATCAGGGCGGTGCTGAGCCCCGTCGCAAGCAGGCCCGCGGCCAGGATCGCGTGCGGGATCCATCGCGCGGCCCGCGGTGGCCGGGGGATCGGGGGGGCCGTCGTCTCGACACGGCCTTGCTTCAAGGAATGGTCGTGCAAGGGAGAAGCCGGGCGGATGGAACGGCCCGTCCCATGGACGGGCAATGGCGGGCGCGACCATGATGGCGTCGCCGGGGCGGTTTTGCGAGCCGTCGAACGCGGGTTCAGGCGGCCGGACGGTCGCGGGACGGGCGGGCCGGGTGCTGCGGCCCGCGCAGGAGGAGGACGGGTCGTCTCACGGATACCTCCCGGATCGGCGGCCCTCAACTCGAAGCTCGGCCGGTCCGTTCCCAATCTCGCCCCGCGATGGTTGCGGGATACTTACGGCACCTGCGCGCCGGCCGGGCGCAGGATCGTCGGCGTTCGGGGACACGACGGAGCTTCCCGGCTCCGTCGCCATCCTGACCGCAACCTCGGCCTGGAGACTTCGACGGAAAGATCTCGATCACCGCAAGCCTTGCGCCGGTGTCCTGTGCCCCGTCAGCGTCGCAACCCCCGGCCCAACCCCGCCATCCCGGCGAGATCGTATGCCGTCACGCCGAATGCGGTCAGCGGTTCGAAGTGGCGCAGGTTCTCCGTGACGAGCACGAGGCCATGCATGCTCGCGGTGGCGGCGATTGCTACATCGGCGAAACCCGGATGACGCCCAATACCGATCGCGCAATCCGCCAGCGTACCGGCCGCGTCGGCTTCGTCGATTCCGAACGGAAGCACACGGTCTGCGAACACGGCGAGAAGGGAGGCCAGCCATGTGTCGAGGGCGTCTGCACGGACCGTCGTTCCTTTCCGGCGCAGCTTGCAGATGCCCTGGCGGATCTCCGCAAGCGTCACGGCCGAGAGGTACAGGCATCCCGCCTCCTCGCGCAGTCGAGCCGATACGACTTCGGGCAGACTGGGCCGACCTGGTGCGAGGAGCGAGAGCACGGAGGTATCGAGCAGGTAGCCGCTGAAACTCATAGATCGACCGACCGCGCCGGCGTCTGGTCGCGCTCGGTGTCGTCGGGAATACCCGGGAACGTCATCAGGAAGTCGGCGAAGTTTGGCGTGTCATCGGGATACAGGCGACGCGCGACCTCCACCGGGACGATCACCGCGGCCGGTCGCCCATGCCGCGTGATCGTGGTCGGCTCGCCTCGCTCGGCCGCCTCGACCAGCGCCGAGAATCCTGCCTTGGCGTCCCTCACTTGAAGCGTCCGCATGAGATGGGCCTCGCGATCGTGACCTCATGTAGTCACAATAGAGCATTTTTCCGACGGATTGGGTAATGATTCATCGTAGAAAATGCGGCGAAATCAGAGATCTAGAACGGCGTCCGATTGCGGCGCAATCGGGCGCTGCCCTAACGAGAGCAACGAACCCCCATCAGCGCCGCGACCCGCGATCGAGCCCCGCCTTGCGCAGGGCATCCGCCAGCGCCCCGCCGCCGGCCGGCTCCTCGCGGCGGGGTTGCGGGCGCGGCGCGTCCCGCCGGGGCGCGTCGCGATGCTGGCCGCCCTGCTCCCGCGGCGGCCGCGCGCCGACCTCGTCGTCGAGGCGCATCGTCAGCGAGATGCGCTTGCGCGGAGCATCGACCTCCAGGACCTTCACCCGCACCACGTCGCCGGGCTTCACCACCGCCCGCGGGTCCTTGACGAAGGTCTTGGACAGGGCCGAGATGTGGACGAGCCCGTCCTGGTGCACGCCGATATCGACGAAGGCCCCGAAGGCCGCGACGTTGGTGACCACCCCCTCCAGCACCATGCCGGGCTTGAGGTCGCCGATCGTCTCGACGCCCTCCTGGAAGGTCGCGGTCTTGAAGGTCGGGCGCGGGTCGCGGCCGGGCTTCTCCAGCTCGGCGATGATGTCGGTGACCGTCGGCAGCCCGAAGGTCTCGTCGGTGAAGGTTCTGGGATTCAGGCCCTTCAGCACCGTGCCGTTGCCGATCACCGCCTTGATGTCGCTCTTCGTCGCCTGGAGGATGCGGCGCACCACCGGATAGGCCTCCGGGTGGACGCCGGACGCGTCGAGCGGGTCGTCGCCGTTCTGGATCCGCAGGAAGCCCGCCGACAATTCGAACGCCTTCGGCCCGAGCCCCGCGACCTTCTTCAGCCCCGAGCGGCTGCGGAACGGCCCGTTCGTGTCGCGGTGGCTGACGATGTTCTGCGCCACCCGCTCGCTGAGGCCCGACACCCGGGCGAGCAGCGGGCCCGACGCCGTGTTGACGTCGACCCCGACGCCGTTCACGCAATCCTCCACCACCGCGTCGAGGGAGCGCGACAGCTTCCCCTCCGCCAAATCGTGCTGGTACTGCCCGACGCCGATCGCCTTCGGCTCGATCTTCACCAGCTCCGCCAGCGGGTCCTGCAGGCGCCGGGCGATCGAGACCGCGCCGCGCAGGGATACGTCGAGGCCCGGCAGTTCCGCGCTGGCATAGGCCGAGGCCGAGTAGACCGAGGCGCCGGCCTCCGACACCATCACCTTGGTGAGCTTCAGCTCCGGCTGCTTGGCGATCAGCTCGGCGGCCAGACGATCGGTCTCCCGCGAGGCGGTGCCGTTGCCGATCGCCACCAGCTCCACGCCGTGCGCCCGGCAGAGTTTTGCTAGCGTCATCAGCGAGCCGGTCCAGTCGCGCCGCGGCTCGTGCGGGTAGATCGTGTCCGTCGCCACCACCTTGCCGGTGGCGTCCACCACTGCGACCTTCACGCCGGTGCGGAAACCCGGATCGAGGCCGAGCGTCGGCCGGGCGCCGGCGGGCGCGGCGAGCAGCAGGTCGCGCAGGTTGCCGGCGAAGACCCTGACGCCCTCCGTCTCCGCCGCCTCCCAGAGGCGCGCCCGCAGGTCGAGCTCGATCGAGAGCCGGAGCTTGGTGCGCCAGGCGAAGCGCACCGCCTCCATCAGCCAACGGTCGCCGGGGCGGCCGCGATCCTGGATCCCGGCGGAGAGGGCGATGCGGCCATCGTAGAGCGCTGGCGCGTCGACGCCCTCCGGTGCCTCGTCGAGGCGCAGGTCCAGCACCTCCTCCTTCTCGCCCCGGAACAGCGCGAGCACCCGGTGGGAGGGCAGGCGGGTCAGCGGCTCGGAGAAGTCGAAATAGTCGGAGAACTTGGCGCCGGCCTGGGCCTTGCCGTCGCGCACCCGCGAGACGAGCTTGCCGCGGGTCCAGAACGCCTCGCGCAACTGCCCGACCAGTTCGGCATTCTCGGCGAAGCGCTCGACCAGGATGGAGCGGGCGCCCTCCAGCGCCGCCTCGGGCGTGGCGACGCCCTTGCCCTCGTCGACGAACGGGGCGGCGGCTTTGAGCGGCACCTGGTCGGGGTGGGCGAGCAACGCCTCGGCCAGCGGCCCGAGGCCGGCCTCGCGGGCGATCTGCGCCTTGGTGCGGCGCTTGGTCTTGAACGGCAGGTAAAGATCCTCGAGCCGCGCCTTGGTCTCGGCGGCGAGGATCCGGCCCCTCAAGGCGTCGTCGAGCTTGCCTTGCGCGCTCACGCTCTCGAGGATCGCGGCGCGGCGGGCGTCCAACTCGCGCAGGTAGCGCAGGCGCTCCTCGAGGGTGCGCAGCTGCGCGTCGTCCAGGGTGCCGGTGACTTCCTTGCGGTAGCGGGCGATGAACGGCACCGTCGAGCCGCCGTCCAGCAACTCCACCGCCGCCTTGACCTGCCATTCCTGCGCGCCGAGTTCGGTGGCGATGCGCTGCTCGATCGTCGGCATGGGGCCTCTCCGGGTGGGGGAGGCGCGTGTTTAGAGGCCGGCGGTCCTTCGGGGAAGAGGAGACGTGCCAGGGGCGGTCGCGGCGCGACCACCAAAGGGAGACATGGCAAGGGCGGCCGCGATGCGACCGCCCTTGCAAGTGTCAGCCAAGCGTCAGCGCACCCCGCCCGCCGGCAGCACCCCGGTCGGGGCAGGCACCCGGCGCATCCGCTCGCGGTGGGCGGTGTAGAGGCCGCTGCCGCAGATCACCAGCACGCCGAGGCCCATATAGGCGTCCGGCACCGTGCCGAAGAACAGGAAGCCGAGGAGGCCGGCCCAGATGATCTGGCTGTAGGAGAACGGCACCAGGGTCGAGGCCGGGGCGTGGCGGTAGGCGATGGTGACGATCCAGTGCCCGGCGGTCGAGATGAAGCCGATCGCGGCGCCGATCGCGACCTGGTTGAGGTTCGGGGTCTCCCAGGCGAAGGGCACGATGCCTGACAGGATCACGAAGCCGACGATGGCCGACCAGGTCATGGTGGTCTGCGGCGCGTCGTAGCCGTTGATCTTGCGGGTGACGACCAGCGCCGCGGCCCAGAACAGGGCGGAGACGATCGGCAGGAGCGCGGCGGCCTGGAACGCGCTGGTGCCGGGCCGCACGATGATCAGTACGCCGGCGAGGCCGACGAGGGCGGCGGCCCAGCGCCGGGCGCCGACCTTCTCGCCGAGCACCGGGATCGACAGGGCGGTGACGAAGATCGGCGACACGAAAGCGATCGCGGTGATCTCGGCCACCGGCAGGGTGCGCAGGCCGGCGAGGAACAGCAGCGAGGAGCCGACGAGGGCGATGCCGCGCACCACCTGCAGGCCCGGCCGGGCGCTGCGGAACGGCGAGGCGCCGCGCTTGAGCTGCGCCCGCACCACGGCCGCCGCCAGCATCACGGCGAGGAAGCCGACATAGCGCAGCCACGCCACCTCGATCCCGGAGAGCTGCCCGGTGAGGTACTTGGCGGTCGCGTCGGAGCTCGACAGGAAGACGGTGGAGACCACCACCAGCACGATGCCGCGCAGCGGCTGGTCGCCGAGCAGGGCCGGCAGGGCCGGGCGGGCGGAGGGGATTGCGACGGGGAGTGTCAGGGTGGCCACGGGGCTAACGGCGTGTGCGGATGAGGGAGCTCATCTGTAGCACCGCCCCGGTCAGCTCAGCCGTGCCGAATGCGCGAAGCGGCCATGCTGTCCGATCAGCCCTAGTTAAGGCACGCTTTACCGGATCGTGTTGGGGCGGCGGCGACTTGCGACGTCCCTGCCATCATCCCGCCGCAAGCGTTACGGGTGTAACCTGAAAGAACCATGAAGACGTTCCATCTTCGCCGGAACCAGGTTTGGCGTTGCGTGTTGTTTCGCCCGCGCGGGGTCGAGCCCGCGCGGGCGAGGGGCCTCAGCAGCAGCGGAAGCCGCCGCGGCCGCCGACGCCGAACCGGGCGTTCTGGCGCTCGCGGAAGAACTCCGTCGGGGTCATTGGCTGCTGGTCGGGATGGGTCTTGCGGATATGGGCGACGTAGGTGTCGTAGTTGCCCTGGCCGACCATCAGCCGCGCCCCGTCGCAGACGCAGCGCGTCAGGGTCGTCCAGCGCTCGCGCAAGGTCTCGGCGCCCATCGGTTCACTCCGCCGCCGCCGGCACCGCCCGCGGATCCGCCTCGATTGCGGTCCAGCGGTCGGCCCGGTAGGCCTTGAGGCAGGCGCTCACGCCGAAGGCGATGATCGCCACCACGACGCCGACGAAGACCAGCGCCAGCACCGCGTCGACGCGGTCGTTGAAGATGATCTGGCGCATCTGGTCGGCGCTCTTCGCCGGCGCCAGCACCTTGTTCTCGGCAAGCGCCGTGGCGTAGCGGTCGGCGTGCGCCAGGAAGCCCACCCGCGGGTCGGCGGAAAACACCTTCTGCAGGCCGGCGGTCAGGGTGCAGGCGACGAGCCACAGCGTCGGCACGATGGTGACGAGGGCGTAGCGCTCCCGCTTCATCTTGAAGATGACCACGGTGCAGAGCGTCAGCGCGATCGCCGCCAGCATCTGGTTCGAGATGCCGAAGAGCGGCCACAGGGTGTTCACGCCGCCGAGGGGATCGGTCACGCCCTGGTAGAGGAAGAAGCCCCAGGCCGCGACGCAGAGGCCCGTCGCCACGATGCTCGGGCCCCAGGACGAGGTGTCCTTGAAGGCCGGCACCGCGACGCCGATCAGGTCCTGGAGCATGAAGCGCCCGGCCCGCGTCCCGGCATCGACGGCGGTGAGGATGAACAGGGCCTCGAACAGGATGGCGAAATGGTACCAGAACGCCATCATCGCCTTGCCGCCGATGACGTTCGAGATGATGTGGGCCATGCCGACCGCGAGCGTCGGCGCGCCGCCGGCCCGCGAGATCACCGTGTGCTCGCCGACGTCGGCCGACGTCTGCTTGATCGTGTCGGCGGTGATCGGGAAGCCCATGGCGGTGACGGCCGCCGATGCGCTCTCGGCCGTGGTGCCGACGACCGCCGCCGGCGAGTTCATGGTGAAGTACACGCCCGGATCGATGACGCTGGCGGCGACGAGCGCCATCACGGCGACGAAGGATTCCATCAGCATGCCGCCATAGCCGATGAAGCGGGCGTTGACCTCGTTGTCGATCAGCTTCGGCGTCGTGCCCGAGGAGATCAGGCTGTGGAAGCCCGAGACCGCGCCGCAGGCGATGGTGATGAACAGGAACGGGAACAGCGAGCCCGACCAGACCGGCCCGGTGCCGTCGACGAACTTCGTCACCGCCGGCATCTGGAGATGCGGCGCCAGCACCAGGATGCCGAGCGCCAGGCCGACGATGGTGCCGATCTTGAGGAAGGTCGAGAGGTAGTCGCGCGGGGCAAGCAGCAGCCAGACCGGCAGGATCGAGGCGACGAAGCCGTAGCCGATCAGCATCCAGCACAGCTGCGTGCCGGTGAAGGTGAACAGCGCGGCCAGCGTCGGGTCGTTGGCGACGTTCTGGCCGAAGACGATCGCGGCCATCAGCAGCACGAAGCCGAGGATCGAGACCTCGCCGATGCGGCCTGGGCGGATCCAGCGCGAGTAGACGCCCATCAGCAGCGCGATCGGGATCGTCGCCATCACCGTGAAGGTGCCCCAGGGGCTCTCGGCCAGCGCCTTGACGACGATCAGCGCCAGCACCGCCAGGATGATGACCATGATCAGGAAGGCGCCGAACAACGCGACGACGCCGGGAATCGTGCCGAGCTCGGTCCGGATCAGCTCGCCGAGTGAGCGGCCGTCGCGGCGCATCGAGACGAACAGCACCATGAAGTCCTGCACGGCGCCGGCCAGCACCACGCCGGAGAGGATCCAGAGCAGGCCCGGCAGGTAGCCCATCTGGGCGGCCAGCACCGGGCCGACCAGCGGACCGGCGCCCGCGATCGCCGCGAAATGGTGGCCGAACAGGACGTACTTGTCGGTCGGGACATAATCGAGCCCGTCATTGTGCCGGACCGCCGGGGTCTGGCGGGTCGGGTCGAGCCGCATGATGCGGTCGGCGATGTAGAGCGAGTAGTAGCGATAGGCGATCAGGTAGACCGAGACCGCCGCGACGACGATCCAGAGGGCGTTGATGCTCTCGCCGCGCTGCGTCGCCACGACGGCGAGGGCGGCGGCCCCGAGCGCGCCCACGAGGGCCCAGGGTCCGTGTTTCCGGACGGCTGTCATCAGGTTTCCTCCCGGCTTCGCCGCCGGGCTGACAACGGGCTTCGGCGGCTTCCTTCGACTTTCGGGTAAAGGAAACGCCGGGGGCTGCCAATGCGGCGGCGAGTCGGGGACGCTGGGGAAGGATTAGACTTTCGTCGTAAGGACGGATGAGGGGCGGTTCGGATTCGTAAAGCGGAGATCTAACACCCTCATCGTCATTCCGGGGCCGCGCAGCGGAGCCCGGAATCCAGAACCGCAGGTGCATCCGTATCGAAATGAAGCGTTCCGCTTCTTCTGGTACGAACTGTGGTTCTGGATTCCGGGCTCTCGCCTGCGGCGAGCCCCGGAATGACGCCGTGGAGCGGAGATCGTGCTGTTGTAGGACTACCGATGTCTGAAGTTGATTTATGAAATGACGATCAACTCGAAGGCAATCCCGCCAGGATGTGGTCGTAATCCAGATTCGCCGTCTCGATGACGATCTGGGTCCGGCTGATGACGCCGAGCTTGCGCAGGATCTCCGAGACGTGGGCCTTCACGGTCGAGTCCCCGACGCCGAGCTCGTGGGCGATCTGCTTGTTGAGCTTGCCCTGGCGGATCATCAGCAGCACCCGGACCTGCTGCGGGGTCAATTCGGCGATGCGCTCGGCGATCGGCGCCTTGCCGGGCTTGCGGCCGGGGGCTTCCGCCGGGCCGGTCACGCCCTCGGGCACGAAGACGGCGCCGTTGAGCACGTCGGTGATGGCGCGGATCAGCACTGGCTTGCCGGCGGCCTTGGGCACGAAGCCGGCGGCGCCGTGGGCGAGCGCCTCGCGCACGATGCGCGGATCGTCGAGGCCCGACACGACCAGCACCGGGATGCGCGGGAAGCGGGTGCGGATGGCGATCAGCCCGTCGAAGCCGTTGACGCCCTGCATCGTGAGATCGAGGAGCGTCAGGTCGATCGAGCGGCCGCGGGACAGGGCCGCGCAGGCGCTCTCGATGCCGTCCGCCTCCTCGACCTCGGCGGCCGGGAAGGCGAGGCGGACCGCGCTGCTCAGGGCATCGCGGAACAACGGGTGATCGTCGACGATGATCAGGTGCATGTCCGACCCCTCCGCGACGGGCGTCGGCGCTCCGTCCGGCCGTGGAAGAGACACCCCAGGGGCCGGACCGGTCAATCCCACCATCGCAGCGGATCATCCTCTCGCCGGCGCGGGACCGCACGGAGGGCCGCACGGCACGCGCACTCGCACTCGCAAATCGAGTGCAGCAACGCCGCCGCACCCATAAGTCGAAGAAACGGTTAGCATGCGCCTCCCTCAGCAGCCACCATGCTTTGGTATGGATCCGGGGCGGCCGGCCCGTCCTGCACATTGGTCCAATGGTGGCCGGCGCCACGCCGGTCCTATCGTCGTGCGACCTCGGCGGCCGAAGGACCTCCTCACCGCGGAGCGGGTGGGAGCGGAACGTGGCATCTGGCGGTGGCGTCGCGTGGGGCGGCGCGGCCGCTGATCGCGGGGGCGATCGCCCGTCCGGTCCCCAGCGCAGGCGTGGCCGCCGCACCGGCCGCGCCTGCGCACCCTCGCCGCGCCTGCGCACCCTCAACGCCTTTGTTGCCAGCCGCATCCCCGCGCCGCATAATGGCGGCAATGCCGCAACGGAGCCGGCGAGACGGGAGGGACCGCTTGGTGCTGGACACCTTGGCGCGGGCAGACTCGGCGCGAGCCATGCCGGGCAAGGAGCCAAGTCAGGGGCCGTGTCAGGGGCCTGGCGAGGACACGCGCACGCGTTCGCATCGCTGCGGCATCCAGACCGCCTGGACCGAGGCAGCCGGGGCCGAGGCCGCCGTGGCGGCGCTCGCCGCCTCCCTCGACATCGCCCGCATCGCCCACCTCGTCATCTTCTTCTCGCCGGTCTACGGGGTCGAGGCGCTGAACGCCGCGTTCGCCCGCGCCTTCCCGGGCGTGCGGGTCGCCGGCTGCACCTCCTCGGGCGAGATCAGCCCGATGGCCGGGCTCGACCGCGGCCTCGTGGCGATCGCCTTCCCGCACGAGGGGTTCCGCATCGCCTCGACGGTGCTGGAGGCGGTCGACCATCTCGACGCCGAGCGGGCCGCCGCCTCGATCCGCTCCTTACGCTGCGCCCTTCAGAAGATCAGCCGCGGCGGGCAGCTCTTCGCGATCTCGCTCATCGACGGCCTCGCCAATGCCGAGGAGACGGTGATCGCCGCGATCGGCTACGGGCTCGACGGGGTGCCCCTCGTCGGCGGCTCGGCCGGGGACGAGCTCACCTTCTCCGAGACGGCGCTGATCCATGACGGGCAGGTGCATCGCCGGGCCGCGATCCTGCTCCTGGTCGAGTCCGACTTCCCCGTGGAGATCTTCAAGAACGACAATTTCGAGCCCACGAGCGTCAAGTTCGTGGTCACCGACACCGACCACGAGCAGCGCACCGTGCGCGAGCTCAACGCCGAGCCGGCGGCGGTCGAGTACGCCAACGCGCTGGGCCTCGATCCCGAGGCGCTGACGCCGACGAGCTTCGCCGCGCACCCGCTCGTGGTGCGGGTCGGCGGCGATTATTTCTGCCGCTCGATCCGCCACCTCAACCCGGACCAGTCCCTGAGCTTCCACTGCGCCATCGAGAGCGGCGTGGTGCTGACGCTGGCGCGTCAGAAGGACCTGGTCGAGGCGACCCGGGAGGAACTGGCCCGGCTCGACGCGCGGCTCGGCGGCGTCGACCTGGTGATCGGCTTCGAATGCGTGCTGCGCCGCCTCGACGCCGAGATCCACCAGGTCCGCCACAGCATCGCCGACCTCTACCGGCACTACAACGTCGTCGGGTTCGAGACCTACGGCGAGCAGTACCGCTCGATGCACCTGAACCAGACCTTCACGGGCATCGCCATCGGCCGGCCCGCCGGCCCGTGAGCGCGACGGACGAGGCGCGGAGCGGGGAGGCGGGCGAGGACGTCGCGGCGCTCCACCGCCGCATCGCCAAGCTGGAGCGCATCAACGCCGCCCTGATGTCCCAGGTCGAGCGCACGATGGACCAGCGCGGCAGCGCCTACTCGCTGTTCCAGACCGCCATCACCCTGGAGGGCCAGGTCCGCTCCCGCACCGAGGAGCTGACGGCGCTGATGCGCAGCCTGGAGCGCACGAACCTGGACCTGACCGCGGCCAAGGAGGAGGCCGAGCGGGCCAACCGCTCGAAGACCCGCTTCCTCGCCGCGGCGAGCCACGACCTGCTCCAGCCCCTCAACGCGGCGCGGCTGTCGATCTCGGCGCTCGCCGACATGCGGGTGGGACCCGAGGCGCGGACCATCGTCGGGCAGGTCGAGCGCGGGTTGCAGACGATCGAGGACCTGATCAAGACGCTGCTCGACATCTCGAAGCTCGATGCCGGGCTGATCCAGCCGGTGGTGCGGCCGGTGCTCGTCGCCGACGTGCTGGAGAGCGTCGAGGCGAGCTTCGGGCCGCTGGCGGCGCGCAAGGGCCTGCGCCTGTCGGTGCGCGGCGGCCAGGCCTGGGTGGCGAGCGACCTCGTGCTGCTCCAGCGCATCCTGCAGAACCTGGTCTCGAACGCGATCCGGTACACCGCCGCCGGCGGCGTGCTGGTGGCGGCGAGGACGCGGGGCCCCGAGATCCGCATCGACGTGGTCGATTCCGGTGCCGGCATCCCGGCCGACGAGCAGGACCTGATCTTCGAGGAGTTCCACCGCGGCGGGCGCGAGAGCGTCGACGGAGAGATCGCGCTCGGCCTCGGCCTGTCGATCGTGCGCCGCTCGGCCCAGGCGCTCGGGCATCGCCTGAGCCTCGAATCCCGGGTCGGCCACGGCTCGCGCTTCAGCCTGCACCTTACCCCCTGCGCCCCCGAGCCGCCCCGGTCCGCCCCCTCGCTGGTTCCGCCGACGAGCCTGACCGGCGCCCGCATCGCGCTGATCGAGAACGACAAGGCGGCGCTCGAGGCCCTGGCGCGGCTGTTTCACGGCTGGGACGCCAACGCGTTCGCGGCCCGCGACCATCTCAGCCTGGTGCGGCTCTTGGGCACGACCTGGAGCCCCGACGTCGTCGTCGCCGACTTCCACCTCGACGGCGGTGCCTGCGGCCTCGACACGGTCGAATGGCTGCGCTCCGTCCACGGCCACGACATCCCGGCGGTGATCACCACCGCCGACCACTCGTCCGAGGTCGAGGCGCGGGTGCGGGCGGCGCGCTGCGAACTGGTGCACAAGCCGCTGAAGCCGGCGCAGCTGCGCGCGCTCCTCGCCCATCTGCTGAGCCGCAGCTGAGCCCGCGCGGCTCGACGGCGATTGTTTCTCAAGTATTTCTGAAGACATTCGAGGCAGAAATCCGCCTTGCCGAGCGGTGAGCGGACTATCGTCCTCGTGTCGCCCTAGGCCGGACGGACTATGCTAAGTGTTTCCATTTTGTTTCCAGCTCAATTTTCGCTCGAATGGACTAATCACAATGAGAAATAGACGGTTGCGCACGCGCAACATACTGCGCGAATAAGAGATCGATGCCGCCAGGACGGATTTATTGACTGCTCGTTTGTGGCATCTCTCCGGAATGCGGGGAGGTCCAGCGTGGCACGGATATTACTGACGGGCGCAACCGGCTTTCTGGGCGGCGCCGTCCTTCACCAGGCCCTGAGCCGGCGCGACGGCACCGAGTGGGTCTGCCTCGTGCGCTGCGCCGACGCGGAGCAGGGCTACCAGAGGATCGCGGCGCGGCTCTCCCGCTTCACCGATCTCTTCACGGCCCGTCGCCTCGCCCGGCAGGTGACGATCGTGCCGGGGGATTTCACCCGCGCCGACCAGGATGCCGACCCGCGGCTCGACGACGTGACGCACGTCCTCCATCTCGCCGCCGACACGTCCTACCGCGGTGAGGAGCGGGTCTTCCGCACCAATCACCTCGGCACCCTGGCGCTCGCCCGACGCGCCCGCCTCATGCCGAAGCTCCGGCGCTTCCTGCATGTCGGCACCGCCATGAGTTGCGGCGCCGACGCGCCCACCCTGGTGCGCGAGGCGCCGCCGCGCCCGGAGGACCGCCACCTCGTCGCCTACACGGCCTCGAAGGCCGCGGCCGAGACGTCCCTCGCGGCCGAGTTCACCGACCTGCCGCTCGTCGTGGCACGGCCCTCGATCGTCGTCGGCCACTCGACCCTCGGGGCCGGCCCCAGCTCGAGCATCCTCTGGCTGGTCCGCGCTGCCGACCGGCTCCGCCTCCTGCCGACGGAGACCCGCACCGGCATCGACATCGTGCCGGTGGACTGGGCCGCCGCTTCCCTGCTCGGGCTGCTGCTGAAGCCCGATCTCGCGCACGACCTCTACCATGTCTCCGCCGGCGAGGGGTCGCTGACCCGCTGGCCGGATCTCTTCCGGGCCTTCGAGACCGCCGACCCGGAGGGCGACCCGCGCCTCGTCGATCGTTTCGACTTCGCCGACCGCGCGGCGCTTCGCGAGCGCTTCGCCGCGACCTTCGGGCTCGACACGGCCCTGAAGCACGCGATGCTGCGCGCCACCCGGGCCTATTACATGTTCTGCGCCCTGGACTTCACCTTCGCGAACGACCGGCTCCTCGCCGAGGGCATCGCGGCGCCGCCCTCCCTGCCGGACTATCTCGGGGCCTGCCTGGCGAATTCCACCGACATCGTCGAGCAGTTCGTCGACGACCTCGAGATGTTCACGGCCTCCGCGGCGGCCGAGCCGCTGCCGCTCACGGCGACCGCATGACCCCCTATCTCACGCTCGCGGTCGCCATCCTGGCGGAGATCACCGCCACCCTGTCGCTCAAGGCCGCCGACGGGCTCACCCGCCCCGGGCCGACCGTCCTGGTCGCCCTCGGCTACGGCACCGCCCTGTGGCTCATGTCGGGCAGCATGGACATGCTGCCGATCGGGATCGTCTACGCGATCTGGGCCGGGGTGGGCATGGTCGGCGCGGCCCTCGGCGGCGCCATCCTGTTCGGCGAGCCGGTGACCCCGCTGATGATCCTCGGCATCGGGGTCATCGCGGTCGGCGTCGGCATCCTGGCGGCGGCGCAGGCTCACGCCTGAGGGCGGCTCACCGCGGCCAGCAGCTGCACGGCGCCGTCGACGGCCTCGCGCATCGCGGCCTCGTCCCAGTGCACCCGGGCGAGCACGAAGCCGCCCTCGACGATCGCGATCAGCACCGCGGCGAACGGGGCGGGCTCGATCCCGGGGATGAGGATGCCGGCCGCCTTCGCCTCCTCCAGGCTCGCGCGAAGTGAGGCCTGGATGCGCCCGAGATAGGCCGCGACCGGCTCGCGCAGGGCGGGCTCCTCCATGGCGGCTTCGTTGGCGAGGCGGGCGAGGCGGCAGCCGCGCAGCGCTTGCCGCTCGCGCGTCAGGTACGCTCGCACACGGTCGAGGGGTGGGGTGTGGGACGCGAACAGCGCGTCGATCCCCGCGATCTCCTCCTCGGCCATCTCGGCGAGCGCCGCGGCCGCCACCTCCCGCTTGCCGGGGAAGTGGTGGTAGAGGCTGCCCTGGCCGGCGCCGCTCAGCGCCAGCACGTCCCGCGGGCTCGTCGCCTCGTAGCCGCGCTCCCAGAGCAGCACCTTCGTCGCCGCGACGATCGCGTCGCGCTTCGATGATCCCTGCCGCGCCATGCCGCCTCTCCTGCCGCCGGAGCGCGGTATGCCGCGGCCGGGACTTTCAGGCCAGAGCGTCAGGCCGCGCCCGCGAGGTGGGGCGGGGGCGCATCGGCGTATTGGGCGATGCCGTTGCCGAAGGACCAGTTCTCCCGCGCCGTCTCGACGAGGCTCACGAACACGTCCTCCGGACGCACCCCGGCCGCGCCGAGATTCTCGGTGATGACGGCGAACAACGCCTTCTTCTGCGCGACGCTGCGACCGGTCGAGAGATGGATCTGCACGATCACCAGATCGTCGCTGCGGGCGATCCCGAGATAGTGGGAATCGTAGATCACCTCGTCGAACCGGCCGGAGACGATCTGGAAGCGGTCGTCGGCCGGCACGCCGATGCTGCCGACGAGGGCGGCGTGGACGGCGTCCGCGATGGCACGCCGCTCGGATGCGGGGCGTTCGCGCTTGAGGGAAATGTGGACCAGGGGCATCGGAAACCTCCGCGGCTGCAGGAGCAGCCTCGGTCTTTCTATTGTACCTACTAGTATGTATAAAATGCGATGGCCGCAGCCCTGGCCTGCATCCCGCTCACCGCTCCAGGAGCGGCGCCTCCTGACGCGCCTGCCAGCCGTGGCGCACCAGCTCCGGGTCGGCGTGTTCCTCCGCCGGGTAGCCGACGCAGAGATAGGCGATCAGCCGCCAGTCAGCCGGCACGTCGAGGGCGGCCGTCACCTCCTCGGGGCACAGGATCGACACCCAGCCGACCCCGAGGCCGCGGATCCGCGCCGCGAGCCAGAAGGTGTGGACCGCCGTCACCGCGGAGTAGCGCAGCATCTCCGGCATGGTGGCGCGGCCGAGCCCGTGGCCGGCCCCCGTCGCCTCGTCGCAGAACACCGCGAGATGCAGGGGCGCCTCGCGCAGGCCCGCGAGCTTGAGGCTGCGATAGGCCGCGGCCCGCTCGTCGGCGTAAGCGGCCGCGGCGGCCTCGTTGCAGCGGGAAAAGCTCGCCGTCACCGCCGCGCGCCGGGTGGAATCCGAGACCCGCACGAAGCGCCAGGGCTGGCTGTTGCCCACCGAGGGGCTGAGGCAGGCGAGCGCCAGGGACTCCCGGACAGCGTCCTCCGGCACCGGATCGGGGCGGAAGCGCCTCACGTCGCGGCGCCAGGCGACCAGCTCCGCGAAGCGGGACCGGAACGTCTCCCCGGATTCCTGCCCGAAATCCGGCGGGCTCATCGCTGCGCCAGATCCCCTCTTTGTGCCAGATCCCCGAGCAGGCTCGCCGCCACCGAGACCTTCGATACCGTGAGGCCCGAGGCGGCGATGGCCGCGACGGCGGTGCGGATGCGGGCGAGCGAGGCGCCGCGGGCCTGGCTCCAGGCTTCGACCGCGGCCGCTCCTTGCGCCTCGTACGCCGCGGCCTCGGCGGTGAGCGCCCGGTGGGCCGAGGCGATGCCGGCGACCGCCCGCTCTAGGGCGATGCGGTCGAAGGTGTCGGCCACCGGCACCGCCCGGGCGGCGGCCGAGAGGGCGTTGAGGCGGAAGAGGTCGGCGATCGCGAAGTGGGTCGCGGCGATCGCAGCCGGCGGGCGCCCGGTCGCCTCGGCGACCTGGACGATGTCGGGCGCGGCGCCGAGCTCGCTCAGGGCGGCGAGGCGGGAGGCCAGGGCCTCCGGCACGCCGTGGTCGACGAGCGTCCGGATGCGCCGGGCCAGCGCCTCGGCGGCGGCCGGCGGCAGGGCGCCCGGCAGGGCCTCCGAGACCGCCGCGATGCCGTCGCGGTAGCGCTGTACCGCCGCCTCGATGCCGCCGGGGGCGGCCTCGTTGTTGCGGATGAACCAGACCATGCGCTGGCGCAGGAGGTCCTGCAATTCGGCGTAGAGGGCGAGCTGCTGGTCGCCGCCGATCGCGCCGTCGAGCGCGTCCACCGCCTTGTTGAGGTCGATCAGCCCGAAGGCGTCGCGGGTCACCGCGTAGGCCGCGGCGATGGACGGGGCCTCGGCGCCGGTCTCGTCGGCCAGCCGGCTGACGATGGTCGGCCCGCCGCGGTTGACGATGGCGTTGGCCAGACTCGTGGCGATGATCTCCCGGCGCAGGCGGTGGCCCTGCACCGCGTCGGGATAGCGCGCGACCAGCACCGGCGGGAACGAGCGCTCCAGCTCGCGGGCGAGGTAGGGATCGTCCGGCACCGCGCTGTCGAGGAGCGCGTCCTTGAGGGCGAGCTTGGCGTAGGCGAGCAGCACCGCCAGTTCCGGCCGCGTCAGGCCTTCGCCGCCCTGCGCCCGCTCGGCGAGGCTTGCGTCCGAGGGCAGGAACTCGACGCCGCGGTCGAGGCGGTTGTCGGCCTCCAGGCTCTGCATCAGCCGGGCGGCGAAGCCCGTCTCGGTCGCGGCGGAACGCTGGGCGAGGGAGAGGGCCAGCGTCTGGAGCTGGTTGTTCCTCAGCACCAGGTCGGCCACCGCCTCGGTCATGCCGGAGAGGAGGGCGTTGCGGCTCTCCGGGCTCAGGCGGCCGTCGCGCTCGGGCGTCGCCAGCGCGATCTTGATGTTGACCTCGACGTCCGAGGTGTTGACGCCGGCCGAGTTGTCGATCGCGTCGGTGTTGAGGCGCACGCCGCGGCGGGCGGCCTCGATCCGGCCGCGCTGGGTCAGGCCGAGATTCGCGCCCTCGCCGACGACCCGGGCGCGCAGCTCGGAGCCGGTGATGCGGATCGCGTCGTTCGCCCGGTCGCCGGCGTCGTCGTCGCTCTCGGAGGTGGCGCGCACGTAGGTGCCGATGCCGCCGAACCACAGGAGGTCGACGGGCGCCCGCAGGATCGCCTGCATCACCTCGGCGGGCGTCGCCTCCGCCCGGTCGAGGCCGAGGCGGGCCCGGATCTGGGGAGAGAGCGGCACGGTCTTGGCCTGGCGCGAGAACACCCCGCCGCCCGGAGAAATCTTCGATCGGTCGTAATCGGCCCAGGACGAGCGGGCTAAGTCGAACAGGCGCTTGCGCTCGGCGAAGGCGGCGGCTGCGTCGGGATCGGGGTCGAGGAAGATGTCGCGGTGGTCGAAGGCGGCGACGAGCTTCAGGCAGCGCGACAGCAGCATGCCGTTGCCGAACACGTCGCCCGACATGTCGCCGACGCCCGCCACCGTGACCGGCTCGGCCTGGATGTCGATGTCGACCTCGCGGAAGTGGCGCTTGACCGCCTCCCAGGCGCCGCGGGCGGTGATGCCCATCTGCTTGTGGTCGTAGCCCTGGCTGCCGCCGGACGCGAAGGCGTCGCCGAGCCAGTGATGCGCTTCGATCGAGAGGGCGTTGGCGACGTCCGAGAAGGTGGCGGTGCCCTTGTCGGCGGCGACCACCAGGTAGGCGTCGTCGTCGTCGTGCCGCACGGTGGCGGGCGGCGGCACGATCTTGCCGTCGACGATGTTGTCGGTGAGCGAGAGGAGCGTCCGGATGAAGATCCGGTAGCTCTCGGTGCCCTCCTGCATCCAGGCCTGGCGGTCGGAGGCCGGCGGCAGGCGCTTGGGGAAGAAGCCGCCCTTGGCGCCGACCGGCACGATCACGGCGTTCTTGACCTGCTGCGCCTTGACGAGGCCGAGCACCTCGGTGCGGAAATCCTCCGGCCGGTCGGACCAGCGCAGGCCCCCGCGGGCGATGTAGCCGAAGCGCAGGTGCACGCCCTCGACGCGGGGAGAGTAGACGAAGATCTCGAACAGCGGCCGCGGCAGCGGCATCCCGTCGACGCGCGCGCAGCGGAACTTGAACGCGATCGTCTCAGGCGGCAGCCCGTTGCGGCCGATCTGGAAGAAGTTCGTGCGCTGCGCCGCCTCCACGAGATTCACGAAGCGGCGCAGGATCCGGTCCTCGTCGAGGCTGGTGACCCCTGCGAGGTCGGCCTCGATCTCGGCCCGCACGCCCTCTTGCGCCGCCGCGCGGTCGCCGTCGCGGCGGGGGTCGAAGCGGGCGTAGAACAACGCGACGAGGCGGCGGGCCAGGGCCGGATGGCGGGCGAGCGTCGCCGCCAGGTAGTCCTGGCCATAGCGGATGCGGAGCTGGCGCAGGTAGCGCCCGAGCGCCCGGACCAGCGCGACGTCGCGCCAGCCGAGCCCGGCCTCCAGCACCAGGCGGTTATAGGCGTCCGACTCGGCGAGGTCGCGGGCGAGGGCGAGCAGGGCCGCCTCGACCGGGCCTTCCACCGCCGCGACGTCGATCGCGCCGCCGCCGGCACGCTCCAGCACCATGTCGTGCAGCCAGACCCGCGCGCCGGTCCCCTCGGGCTTGAGGCGGTACGAGCGCTCGTCGATGACCCGGAAGCCGAGATTCTCCAGCACCGGCACCCGCTCGGAGAGCGGCAGGGCGGTCCCGCGGGAGAACACCTTCAGGCCGATCCGCGTGTCGGGATCGCCGGGCCGGCGAAACAGATCGACCGCCCGGGGCTGGCCTTCCGAGATCCGCTCCAGGATCGCGATGTCCGGCAGCGCCTGGGCGCCGGCATACATCTCGCGGTAGCCCGCCGGGAAGGCATCGGCATAGACCGCGGCGAGGCCCCGCGCGTCGCCGCCGCGGGTCTCGGCGAGCGCCTCGCGCAGGGAATCGGCCCAGGTGCGGGACAGCGCGCCGATGCCGGCCTCGAGTTTTTCGGCGTCGATCTCGTCGGGCGGCGCGCCCGGGGTCGCCACGATGACGTGGAGGCGGGCGAGCGGCCCTTCCGGATAGTCCGGCGCGATGGTCGAGAGCCGTCCGCCGAGCTGCTCGGCGAGGTAGGCGCCGATCCGGGCCTGGAGCCGCGCGTCGGTGCGGTCCTTCGGCAGGTAGGCGATCAGCGAGACGAAGCGGCCGAACTTGTCGGGCCGCGCCAGCACCCGCACCCGCGGCCGGTCGGCGAGGGAGACGATGGCGAGCGCGAAGCGCAGGAGCAGGCCAGGCTCGATCTGAAAGAGGTCGTCGCGCGGATAGGTCTCGAGCACGTGGACGAGGGAGCGCCCGGCATGGCTCGTCGGGTCGAGGCCGGCACGGCTGAGGACCGCCGCCACCTTGCGGCGCAGATACGGCACCTCCTCGGCCCGGCTCGCATAGGCGCTGCCGGTGAACAGGCCGACGAGGCGCAACTCGCCCGAGAGCGGCCCGTCGCCCGAGAACAGCTTGATCGCCACCATGTCGAGATGGGCCTGCCGGCGCACCCGCGAGCGCAGGCTCGCCTTGGTCACCATCAGCGCCTCCGGCCCTTCCAGGAAGGCGCGGATCTCCGGCGTCACCGCCACCATGGCGTCGCCGCGCCGCAGGACCTCGACGGCGGGATCGCGCAGGAGGCCGAGGCCGCTGCCCTTGACGCCGGCATGGTCGGCCCCGCCCGCGTCGCGGTATTCGCGCAGGCCGAGCAGCACGAAATGCCCGTCGCGCAGCCAGTCGAGGAAGGCGCGGGCCTCCGCCCGCTCCTCCGGCGCCAGGGGGGAGGGCGCGTCGGTGTAGGCCGCCGCCGCCTCGGCCAGCCGCTCGACCATGGCGGTGTGGTCGGCCGCCGTCACGGCGACGTCGGCGTAGACCCGGGCCAGACCGGCGGCGAGGGTGGCGCGGGCGGCCTCGTCGTCGATGCGGTCGAGATGGATGTGGATGAAGCTCTCGCGGGCGAGAGCCCCGGCCTCGCCGCCGGCCCCGTCGCGGGATTCCTGCGCCGTGGTCTCGCCGACGACCCGCACCAGGGCGCCCTCGGCGTCGCGCTCGACGCCGAGGATCGGGTGGGCGACGAGGCGGGGCTGGTAGCCGCGGGCGACGAGTTCGGCGAGCGTCGAATCGAGCAGGAACGGCCGGTTGGCGTTGACCGCCTCCAGCACCGTGAGGTCGCGCCGACGCCCGCCCAGTTCCACCTCGATGTCGGAGAGGCGCACCGCGCTGGTCGTGCGGCCGGGCCGGGCCGCCGCGAGATGCGCCCTCGCGGCGAGGGCCAGGTCGGCCAGGGCCTCGGGCGGGTAGGCGGTCAGGTCCTCCGGCGCGACGCGGCCGAAGAGGTCGCGGACGAAGCCTCCGGGTCCTCCCCTGTCCTCGGCGAAAGCCGCCGCGGCGGCGATCAGGTCGGTGCGGCTGGCCTTCGCTTCGGGGGTCGCGGTCGCGGTCGAGGGTTCCACGTCTGCTCGTCCTCTGCCGAGGTTGTTGCCGCGAGCGGTGGCACAGCGTCGCGACCCCCGCAACCCCGGCCTCGCCTGCGCACATCAAACTGCCTATAGAGGAGGCACGATGACGGGGAGGGCACGGGCATGAGCGGCGGCAGGAAGAAGGCGGGCGCGAAGCCCGAGGTCGGCGAGCGGCCTGCGCCGCAGGAGACCGAGGGCACCGTGATGGCCCTCGATCTGCCTCCCTCGCCCGACCTATCGCCGGAGATGCAGGCCTACTTCGACAAGTGTCGCGAGAAGATCGGCTTCGTGCCGAACGTGCTGCTCGCCTACGCCCATGACAGCGCCAAGCTCGAGGCCTTCGCCGCGCTCTACAACGACCTGATGCTGGCGCCTTCGGGCCTGTCGAAGCTGGAGCGCGAGATGATCGCGGTGGCGGTGTCGAGCGTGAACCGCTGCTACTACTGCCTCACCGCGCACGGCGCTGCGGTGCGCAGCCTCTCGGGCGATCCGGTGCTGGGCGAGATGATGGCGATGAACTACCGCGCCGCCGACCTCTCGGGCCGCCACCGCGCCATGCTCGACTTCGCGGTGGCGCTGACCGAGGCGCCCTGGACCATCGAGGAGGAGGACCGCGACGCCCTGCGCGATGCCGGCTTCTCCGAGCGCGACCTGTGGGACATCTCGGCGGTGGCGAGCTTCTTCAACATGTCGAACCGCATGGCCTCGGCCGTCGACATGCGTCCGAACCGCTCCTACCACGGCGAGGCGCGGACCCTGCCCGGCCCGGACGAGGCCTGACCCGTCACCCGGTTGCCGCATTGTCGGCGTAGGCGCGCTCGTCGAGCATGGAATGGGTCGAGCACGCCTCCGGCGCATCGGCCGAGCGGGAGCGGTGGATGGCGTACCAGGCGAAGTCGGCGGTCGAGGTCCAGCTGGACGTGCTCGGCGCCCTCATGGTGCGCGACATGCGCACCCGCTTCGGCGGCACGATGTGGGGCTACGGCATCGCCGTCGGCTGGCCCTGCGCCCACATCCTCGTCATCACCGCCATCTACGCCGTCATGAAGAAGCCGACGCCGATCGGCGACAGCATCGTGCTGTTCGCCGTGTCCGGCCTGTCCCCCTACATCATCCTCAACTACATGTCTCGGAAGATGATGGAGGGGCCGATGATGAACAAGCAGTTGATATATTTTCCACAAGTTAAATTCTTCGACGTCGTCATGTCGCGCGCCCTCGTGGAGATTTGTACCAGCAGCCTCAGCATATTTCTGGTTTTCTTCATCGCTGCGTGCTGCGGCGCGCATGTCGTACCAAGGGATCCCTATGCTTTCTGCGAGAGCATGCTCCTCTCGCTATTTTTTGCAATGGGAGTGGGATTTTTCAACGTCTTCATCTCACAAATGCTTCCACAGTGGATGGTTATTATTATTGTTCCCATTCTCATCATCTATTTTACGAGTGGAACGGTCATCGTGGTCGAGTCGATGCCGGCAGTCATCTATGAGTACGTGCAGTGGAACCCGCTCATGCACATCGTCAAGGTGTGCCGGTCGGCTTTCTATCCGGGTTACGGGGCGGATGCCGACATCATGTTCGTGCTCATCGTCAGCGGCGCGTTGGCGCTGAGCGGTCTCCTGGGCATCCGCTTCGTGGTCCCGCGCTTCCTCAACTGAGGGCGCGCGCGCAGGGGCGCGTCTCGGCGCCTGGGGATGGCCCGACGGCACGCTTGCCGTCGGACGCGCTCAGCCGTCCGGCCTTCCAATCCGGATCGGCCTGTCGCATCGCTGATGATGATGCCGGGGGCGCGGGCGGCAGCTCTCCGGGAGGACGAGCGCCAGGCAGACAGCTCGGGCAAGTCTCTCGGGGCGTCTCTTCGGGTAAATCTCTCGACGAGACGATCGATCGTCGGCAACGGACGAGTCCCGTGGTCGCGAGGCGGGTGCGGGGCTGCCCGGTGGATGCGCGCAGGGCGCGCCGCCCGGTCGCAGGCATCACGACAGCCATCGCGATTGCGATGGACCGCAGGTCGATCGGGGGCAAGTTCGAAAGGAATTGCTCTCCGCGCTATCGCGTCCGGGAGAGCGTTGATCCTGCAGCGAGGATCCCGACATCCCGCACGAAGGAGGGATGGTGCGGCCGAGAGGACTCGAACCTCCACTGGTTGCCCAACTAGCACCTCAAGCTAGCGCGTCTACCAATTCCGCCACGGCCGCGGAGCGTGCTGGACATTGAAAAAACCGTCCAGCTGAAGTAAAAAGTCTTGCAATAACGATCCTCGGAACCACGAAAAGGCTCGACGCGTCGGCAACCTTGTCCGGCTCGCAATCTCGACGAGGATCGAGATGCTCATGCCGAACCCGGTTCCCATCCCGTCCCGCCGCGGTCGAAGACCCTGCAGGATGGATGGTGCGGCCGAGAGGACTCGAACCTCCACTGGTTGCCCAACTAGCACCTCAAGCTAGCGCGTCTACCAATTCCGCCACGGCCGCGGAGTGCTTGTCTCGCCGGAACCGGCGGGGCGGGGGTGAGACCCGTCCGAAGCGAGGCTGCGAATACCAGTCCCCTCCGGGGGACGCAAGCGCCCCGATGCGGATCCGGCGAACATTCTCGCCTAGAGGGCGTCCGACAGGGCATTGAGCAGGCCGGCGCTGCCGTCGCCGATGCGGACGCCCGGCTCGCGCACCACCTCGGCCTTGCGGATCAGCTCGGTGACCTCCACGGAGATGCGGTTGCCGGTGACCACGATCTGCCCGCGGGCGATCGGGTGGTTGTTGGCGAGGATCTCGACCATATCGGAGTCGGTGGAGTCGAGCTCGATCACCGCGCCGCGGCCCATGCGCAGCAGCATGTGGATCGGCATCCGGGTCCGGCCGAGCACGACAGCGAGATCCACCTTGAGAATGTCGAGTACCGGCAACGGACGCACCCACCCTGACGACGAGACGATGCGACAACAATCCGATCTTATGGTGAAGCCTTGGTAAACGACCGGCTCGCCACCGCCCCGGACAGCCTCCTGCCCGCCCCCGGCAGCCCCCCCGTCGAGTGGGTGGTCCGCGACGCGCTCCTCGACTACCGCGAGGCGGAAGCCGCGATGGAGGCGCGCGCCGCCGCCATCGTCGAGGGCCGCGCCCTGGAGCGCGTCTGGCTCGTCGAGCACCCGCCGCTCTACACCGCCGGCACCTCCGCCAAGGCAGCTGACCTCGTGGCGCCGGAGCGCTTCCCGGTCCACCGCACGGGAAGGGGCGGGCAATACACCTATCACGGCCCCGGCCAGCGGGTGGCCTACGTGATGCTCGACCTCAACCGCCGCCGGCCGGACCTGCGCGCCTACGTGGCCGCCCTGGAGGCCTGGCTGATCGCGACCCTCGAGGCGTTCACGGTGCGCGGCGAGCGCCGGGAGGACCGGGTCGGCGTCTGGGTGCGCCGGCCGGAGAAGGGGCCGGGCGTCGAGGACAAGATCGCGGCGATCGGCATCCGGGTGCGGCGCTGGGCGACCTTCCACGGCATCAGCCTCAACGTCGAGCCGGACCTCTCGCACTTCTCCGGCATCGTGCCCTGCGGCGTGCGCGAGCACGGCGTCACCAGTCTGGTCGATCTCGGCCGGCCGGTGACGATGCCGGAGGTCGACGCGGTGCTGCGGGGGCGCTTCGAGACGATCTTCGGGCCCACGGTGCTGGTCGACGACGATGGGCGGGCTTAAGCCGGACAGAAGCAGGTCCCGCGGTTTCCACCCCGGCCGGACTTGCTCTAGAGTGGCGGCGATGACCGCGGCGACGGCCCGGCCGCCTCGATCGGCGCCCGGTCGCGCTGCAGCCGGGCGCGGCTCCAGGTCCTTGATTGTGCTGCATCGTCCGGCGAACCCGTGACCGGTTCGTCGGATGATGTTCTCGGCGGGCGGCCCCGGCCCGCGCATCACGGAGGTCCGCCCGTGCCGGATGTCCCCGCGCCAGTGCCGGCCGCCGAGGCGCCGGGGGAGGCCGGGATGCCGCGTGCCGCGCTCCTGGACGTTCTCGCGGCCGCTCCCCTGCCGTCCCTGCTGGTCGCGCCCGGTCCCGCGGGCGAGGTGCGCTTCGCCAATCCGGCCGCCCGCGCGCTCCTCGGAGAGGCGCCCTCCGCCCTTGCCGTCCTGGGTGCCGAGCCCGAGGCCGAGGCGGCCTTGCGGGCGTTCCTCGCCTCCGGCGGCCCCGGCAGCACCGAGGTGCTGCTGCGCCGGCGCGACGGGGCGACGCTCTGGGGGCTCGTGCACCTCTCGCCGCTGCCGGGGCCGGACCCGCTGCATCTCGTCCAGATCGTCGAGACCTCGCGCCGCCGCGACCTCGAAGCGGCGCTCGGTCTCGCGCAGAGGCGCGAGGCGCTCGGCCAGCTCACCAACGGCGTCGCGCACGAGTTCAACAACCTCCTGCAGATCCTGGTCGGCTACGTCGACGGGTTGCGCCGGCGCCTCGGCGAGCATCCGGACGCCTTCGTGCAGCGGGCGCTCAGCCGCTCGACCGACGCCGCCGAGCGCGCCTCTTCGCTCACCCGCCACCTCCTGGCCTTCTCGCGCCGGCACCGGCCGGAGCCGCGGCCGGTCGACCTCAACGGGTTGCTGCGCGAGCACCGGGAGCGGGCCCTGAGCTTCCTGGGGGAGGGGATCGGTCTCGAGCTCGACCTCGCCGAGGACCTGTGGATCGCCTGCATCGATCCCGTCCAGACCGAGCTGATCCTGCAGATCCTGCTCGGCAACGCCGCCGAGGCGATGCCGGCGGGCGGGCGCGTCACGGTCCAGACCCGCAACCACGGCGGCGAGGGCGTGGCCGCCGACGGCGCGGCCGGGCGCCACGTCGCCCTCACGGTGGCGGATACCGGCGCCGGCATGCCGCCGGAGGTGCTGGCCCGGGCGCTGGAGCCGTTCTTCACCACCCGCGAGCCCGGCCGCGGCACCGGGCTCGCCATCCTCAACGCCCTGGTCAAGCGCCAGAACGGCGCCGTCGCCCTGCGCAGCAGCCCGGGCGAGGGGACGGTGGTGCGCCTCACCTTCCCGGCCGCCGAGATCCCGCGGTCGCGGTCGCAACGAAGTGCCGCCGGTCGCTAATCCCTGTCATCTCAAAAATTTATCGCTTGGCAGATCTGACACGGATCGGCGACTCTTCATCGGGTGTAGTTGCGAACAGGACGGCATTCCGCACGATGCCTCCCTTCTACTGCGCCACCCGCGCCCCCATATGCATGGCAGGGGGCGGGACGCCCCTCACTGGTGATGGCACGAGGCGATACGAACCGATGATGACCACCTTCTCCCGCGGCCGCCGGACGGCGGTGGCCTTCGGCCTGGCGGCCCTGATGGCCGTGGCGGCGACGGCCGGCGAGGCGCGTCCCGGCAGCGGCTCCTCGATGGGCTCGCGCGGCTCCAAGACCTATTCGGCCCCGCCCTCCACCGCGACCGCCCCCGGCGCCCCGGCGCCGATGCAGCGCTCGATGACGCAGCCCGGCTCGCCGATGGGCGCCCCGGCCGCCCCGCAGCGGCGCTTCGGCGGCGGCTTCTTTGCCGGTCTGCTCGGCGCGGGCCTGCTCGGCGCGCTGATCGGCGGCGGCTTCTTCGGCGGCCTCGGCGGCATCGCGTCGTTCCTCGGCCTGCTGCTCCAGGTAGGCCTGCTGGTCGGCGTGGTGTTCCTGGTCCTGCGCTTCTTCCGCCGCCGCCAGGCCGAGCCGGCCATGGCGGGCGCCTATAACCGCAGCGGCCCGGCGGCCGGTCCCGGCGGTCCGCTCGGCGGCAATGGCCTCGGCGGTCTCGGCGCCGGTCTCGGCGGCGGTGCCGCCGCCGCGCAGGCCCGCCCGGCCCAGCGCGACGAGGTCGGCATCGGCCCGCAGGATTTCGAGGCCTTCGAGCGCACGCTCGGCCAGGTCCAGCTCGCCTACGGCGCCGAGGACGCCGCCACCCTGCGCCGCCTGACGACGCCGGAGATGTTCGGCTACTTCGGCGAGGAGATCCGGGCCAACGCCGCCCGCGGCGTGGTCAACAAGATCGCCGACGTGAAGCTGCAGCAGGGCGACCTCGCCGAATCCTGGCGCGAGGGTCCGGTCGACTACGCCACCGTCGCGATGCGCTACACCCTGCGCGACGCGGTGATCGACCGCGCCAGCGGCCGGGTCGTCGAGACCAACCCGCCCGAGGCGACGGAGGTCTGGACCTTCATGCGCGAGCGCGGCGGTCAGTGGGTGGTCTCGGCCATCCAGCAGACGCGATAACGTGTGTTGAGCGGGGAGCAAGCTCCCCGCGGCCTTCGGCGAAGCCCTCGGTCCTCGGCGGATCGGGGGCTTTCTTGTTCAGGAAGCCTTGGCTGAAGGGATACGTGACCTATCGATCAGCACACGGGCCGAGAACCCTCTACGTCATGTATGGACGGCCCCCGTTTCGCAAGGGTTTGTGAGCATCGGTTTGAGCCAGTCGGTTCAGGAGCAGTCATGTATCCGGCCTCTGATGCCGTCGTGCCGCCGCGGTTGATGCGACGAGGACGACGGCGGGCCACCAAGGGGTGCGCACAAGCGTTCCTTGCGAAGAACCAGGCTCCCAACATCCCGACGCGCTGTGACGCGCGATGACGTGGCGGAGTGTCCTGGTCCCAGGTCCCTCATCCTGCTCTGGCCTTGGCCGTGCTTACAGCTCCTTGCTCACCGAAGGTCGCGTCCCGCCGCTCCTCAAGCGGCGG